>CAYLUH010000008.1:0-41240 GCA_964386845.1 uncultured Christensenella sp. | reverse complement strand
CTTACCAAGGCGGTGCGCTCCCAACTGTGCCACATCAGCATATTTCAAAAGCCTTTATATTATATTAAATAAAAAAAATTTTGTCAATACAATATTAGTGGTTTTTGACAAAAAATTTTTGCTTAAATCATTTGTTTTTTATTAAAAATATGTTAAACTTAAAAAAAGAGTTGTTAGGAGTTTGTTATGAAAGTTTTATTATTAAACGGTAGCCCTCACGAAAACGGCACGACGAAAAGAGCCTTGCAAGAAGTTTCCAAAATGCTTAACGAAAACGGCTTGGAAACGGAGATTTTAACGGTGGGCAACAAGCGTGTGTCCGGTTGCATGGCGTGTGGTGCTTGTTCAAAAACGGGCAAATGCGTTTATGACGACGATTTGATAACCGAAATCGTTAAAAAAATAGAAGAGGCGGACGGTGTCGTCATCGGCTCACCCGTGTATTATGCGTCCATTAACGGAACGCTAAAGGCGATTTTAGACAGAGTTTTTTATTCGAAAAAAACTTTTTCCGGTAAAGTCGGCGCAAGCGTCGTCGTTGCAAGAAGGGCTGGAACCACCGCCACTTTCGATATAATCAACAAATATTTTGCAATAAGCAGTATGCCCATTGTTACCTCAAATTACTGGAACAACGTTCACGGCAGTAACGGAAGTCAGGCAGAACTGGATTTAGAAGGTATGCAAACCATGCGTGTTTTGGGGCAGAATATGGCGTGGCTTATCAAGTGCATTAAGTGTGGCGAAAAAAACGGCGTTACCTTGCCCGTAACGGAAGAAAAAATTAAAACTAATTTTATTAAGTAAAAATTATTACGTATTAAAAAAGGCTATCGCCAGAAAGTTTTTTACTTTCCAACGGTAGCCTTTATTTTTTAACTTTTTAATAAGGTTTTGTAAACCATTTAAAATACTTAAAAATCAGTATAAAAGAAAACAGTGTGAACACGGCGTTAGAAATAAGCCCGCCCGTTAAGAAGTGAACCGACAATTCTTCTAAATTCGGAATCGACATATAGTACACTGCGCTCCCCACGAAGAATGCAAAGTAAGAGAAGAACAGCACTATCATTGCGATTGCAAATATAATAGAAAACACTCTGAAAACAATTCTCACAACGTTAACTCTGCAAATGGCAAGTGCCAAAGCAAAGCAAATTGTTAAAATAAGTATTCCGAAATATGCGTAAAAATTGTATTCGAACAAAAAATTGAATATTCCCAAAACCTTTTCGTCTTCTACAATGTGTGAAAGTCCTTCCAAAGAATATCCCGCATACATTAAATATTCTCCGTCTCCGATAAGTGGCATTTTCTTAAAAGCCAAAATCGTGCCGTCTGCCGAGCCGACGGAAAAGGGGACGAACAACACGCATATGGAAATTAAGCAAAAGATAATTATCCAAACACATTGCCCCACGGAAACGAATCTCCATTTATCGCTCATCATTTCTCCTTTCGCAAAAAAATTATTTTGTTAAAAATTTTTTAAGCGTATCTGTTAAAACCCTCGTAAAACCTTTAGAAACCAATTCCAAATTTTCTGCGAATTGCCTTTCTGCACTTATCTTGCCGTAAACGTCGGATATGCCTTTTATCATAATTAACGGCACGTTGTTAGATTTGCAAACTTGCGCAACGGCGCCACCTTCCATATCTCTTATAGATGCGCCCATTTTTATAATTTGATTTATGTCTTTAACGTCGTTGTTAAACCTATCCGACGAAGCAACCTTTTTAACGCACAGAGAATTGTCTTTAACAACCACGCTAGGAAAGAACACCGTGTCGTATTCTTGAATATACCCAATCGGCACGTCGTCTAAAGTCGTAACGTCAAAATCGAATTGACACGCCTCGTCGATAATGCAGTAATCCAAAACGTTTAAGTCTTTCGTCATGCCACCTGCAGAGCCGAAATTTACAACGACGCTCGGATTATACTTGTCGATAAGTAATTGCGTCGTAAGAGATGCGCTTACTTTTCCTATTCCGCTTAATGCCAAAACGCAATCGTGCCCCAAAAACTTAAAAGAATATGCCGGCTTGTCCGCAATAAAAAATTTATTAACAGCGTTTACGTCTTTTAAAAAATATTCGGCTTCTTTCGGAAGCGCAACAACAAAACATATCATAACAAACGAATTATATCATAAACATATATTGTTGTCAAACGGTAAAGTAAATTTATTGCTCTTCCTTTTTGTTCGAAAATGAAAAAAAATATATAAAAACGGCGCTAAAAAAATTAAAAAAGTGGGGGCGGAAAAATAAAAAATTTTTTAGTAAAAAATGATAAAAATAACACTTGACAGGCGCTTTTTCATATTATATAATAAAAAATGCTAAATTATTTAGCAAAAAAATTTTATTTTTGAGGGGTAGTTTATGAAATTTTGTCACGGAAAAAACTTGATTTTAAAAGATAAAAAATCAATTTTTATCGACAAGACGGTAAAGATAGGTAACAACGTAACCATTTATGAAAATAATAGGATAGAGGGTAACACCGTTATAGAAGACGGTGCTGTTTTGCTTCCCAACAATTATATCGTGGATAGTGTAATCGGAAAAGATTGTAAAGTAAATCACAGTCAATTAGAAAGTGCCGTTATGGGCGAGGGCTGTTTAATAGGTCCTTTTGCAAGGCTTAGGCCGGGCACCGTTCTTAAAAATCAAGTACACATCGGCGATTTCGTCGAAATAAAGAACGCCGTTTTGGACGACGGAACAAAGGCTAATCATTTGGCGTACGTCGGAGACGCCGATATAGGTAAAAATTGCAATATAGGTTGTGGCGCAATTTTTGTGAACTATAACGGCAGAATTAAACAAAGAAGTATTGTCGGCGACAACTGTTTTATAGGAAGCAACTGTAACGTAATCGCACCCGTTAAAATCGACAGTGATTCGTACATATGCGCAGGCACGACTATAACCGAAGACGTCGAGAGCGACGATTTTGTTATCGGTAGAGTAAAACAAGTGGTAAAAAAAGGCAGAGCGCATAAGTATTTAAAAGAAAAAAAGGAGAAAAAATAGAATGGGCGTATTTTTTGGAACGGACGGAATTCGTGGCAAGGTAAACGAAGATTTGTCGCTTGACACGGCAATGAAAATAGGCAATGCGCTTTCCATGTTAAAACATAATCCGACAATCGTCATCGGTGCCGATACAAGAATTTCCAATTCGTATTTGGCAATCGGCGTAGCGTCGGGAGCAATGAAAGGTGGTGCAAACGTTATCGACATCGGCGTTTGTCCGACGGCTGGTATTGCTTATATCACAAAACAAATAAAAGCCGATTACGGCGTCGTAATAAGTGCGTCGCACAACAGCGCAGAATATAACGGCATAAAAATTTTTAACGGCGACGGCTATAAACTTGGCGACAAGGAAGAAGAAAGGATAGAGCGTTGTTTTATTCACGAAAAGGTTAACGCTTTTCCCGAAATCGGCAGTTACGTTCAAAACTTTAACCTGACGAAAATTTACAAAAAATATCTCGTCGAATGTAGCGAAAGAAAGTTAAACGGAATAAAAATCGTTTTGGACTGTGCGTTCGGTGCATCGCACAGGATTGCACCCGAGGTTTTTAGAACGCTCGGTGCAGAAGTTATCGCCACCAACTGTATGGAAGACGGCTTAAAAATTAACTTAAACTGTGGTGCCGTCCATCCTGAAAATTTAGCGAAAAAAGTGTTAAAGTACAAGGCCGACGTAGGTTTTTCTTTCGACGGAGATTCGGATAGGTTGATTGCCGTCGACGAAAAAGGGCATATCATAGACGGTGATATGATAATTTACGCTTTGTCAAAATTTTATAAAAAGAACGGCAAATTAAAGAAAAATATTGCCGTCGGAACAAGCCACACGAATATGGCGATAGAGTTTGCATTAAAGGAAGCGGGTATCGATTTAATCAGAACGGATATCGGCGACAAGTATGTTTTACAAAAACTTTTAGAGCAAGATTTATCAATCGGCGGAGAGCAAAGCGGACACATAATAATCAAAGATTTAGCAACGACGGGAGACGGCATTTTAACGGCTATAATAGTTGCGAATATGATTTTGGCAGAAAACAAAACTTTTTCCGAAGCGCTTGACGTCGAACTTTATCCGCAATCCAACAAAAACGTTGTCGTTGGCGATAAATTCAGGGTAATGAACAGCGAAGTTTTGAGAATGGAAGTCGATAAGTACAACGAAGTTTTGAGAGGAAAGGGCAGAATTATGATAAGGGCGTCGGGCACGGAACCCAAAATCAGAGTTATGGTAGAAAGTCAAAACGCAACCGTCAATGAAGAAATTGCAAATTCTCTTGTTGAAACGGTAAAAAAAATAAGTGGTGAAAACTAATAAAAAATTAAACGCTCGAAAGGTAATTTTCGGGCGTTTTTCGTTGTGAAATTTTGTTAAAAAAAGTCGCCGAAATAATTTTTTTGGCAAAAAAGAACTTTTTTACTTAAGTAAAAACATTTACAAAAAAAGTTTATTGTGCTATACTATCGGTTAAAGAAATAAAAATCGGGAGTAAATTATGAGTAAAAAGAAAAATCGCCTTGTTAACGGCATCGTTTCAATTTTGATTTTAATAGTTTCTTTGGCACTTATGATTATAGACTTTGTGTCGCCGACGGTAAATATATTGTTACACCCCGTTTTGACGTTTTTGTTGGGCATTTGCGTAGGTTTCGGCGTGTTTTATATTTTACTCGGGCTTTTAAGAAAATCGGCGTTTTACACGCTCGGTGGCGCATTTTGTTTCGGACTTGCGTTGCTTTACGTTTTAAGTTGCCTTTTGGTATGGTGGATAGGCTTAATCGTCGTTATCGTTTTTTGGCTCGTTATGGGCATCGTTAACACCATTGTCAACGGTAACTCGGCAGACGATTGTGCAATGAATAAAGAGGGCGACGGATATAAGCCGTATGCGGAAAGAATATCGGAAAACGCAGAAAAAGAAAACGATTCCGAAAACAAAACTTCAAACGACTAAAATTTTTAAGGACTAATAGATATCAAATGGAAAATCGTAATTTAACTCTTTTAACGGACCTTTATCAATTAACCATGATGAACGGTTACTTAAAGGAAGGAAGAAAAGAAGAAATCGCCGTTTTCGACGTGTTTTTTAGGCAAAACGGAATGATAACTTATTCGCTTGCCTGTGGACTAGAACAAGTGGTCGATTACATTCTTAACTTAAAATTCGGCAAAGAGGAATTAGAATATTTAGACGGGTTAAAAATATTCGACAAAGAATTTTTAGATTATTTGGCAGATTTTAAGTTCACTGGCGACGTTTACGCTGTAAAAGAGGGCACCGTCGTTTTCCCTGGGGAGCCAATACTTACCGTTAAAGCGCCTGTAATTCAAGCGCAACTTATCGAAACGGCAATTCTAAACATAATGAATTTCCAAACGCTTATCGCAACCAAATCTGCAAAAATCAGACATTCTGCGAAAGACGACGTCGTTATGGAATTCGGTCTTCGTAGAGCGCAAGCGCCCGATGCAGGTATTTACGGCGCAAGGGCTGCGGTAATCGGTGGGTGCGATTCGACGTCTAACGTGCTTGCCGGCAAAATGTTCGATATCCCCGTTGCAGGAACTCATGCTCACAGTTGGGTAATGAATTTCGAAGACGAATATACTGCCTTTTTAGAATATGCAAAAATTTATCCGACAAACGCACTTTTACTTGTCGACACTTTCGATACTCTTAAAAGTGGCGTGCCGAACGCAATAAAAGTTTTTGAATACCTAAAAGAAAAAGGATATAAACCGAAAGGAATAAGGTTAGATTCTGGCGACCTTGCATATTTAAGTAAGGCGGCAAGAAAAATGATGGACGACGCAGGTTTTACCGACACGATAATTTGTGCTTCTGGTGACCTTGACGAATATTCCATTAACTCGTTAAAGCAACAAGGTGCAAAAATAAATTCTTGGGGCGTGGGAACGAGGTTGATAACGAGTGCAGATATGCCCGCTCTCGGTGGTGTTTACAAACTTTCTGCCGTGTTTGACGAAGACGGAAAAGAAATACCGAAAATAAAAATTTCCGACAATACGGCGAAAATAACAAACCCCGGATTTAAAAATATTTACAGAATATACGACAAAGACACGATGAAAGCGCTTGCCGACGTTATATGTTTAAGGAGCGAAAAGCCCGTTGACCAATCGAAACCGCTAACGATAACTCACCCGACGGAAAGATGGAAACAAACGACCTTTGCAGGTTACGTCGTAAAAACGCTACAAGTAGACGTTATAAAAGGCGGTAAACTCGTTTACAAAATGCCGTCCTTAAAAGAAATAAAAGAGTACGCAAAACAGGAAATAGACAGTTTCTGGGAAGAATATAAGCGTATAGACAGTCCACAAATATACAAGGTGGACTTGTCGGATTCTCTTTACGAATTGAAAAGGCGTATGCTTACTGAAATTCGTGGCAGAGAGTAAGTGGTGGAAAGTTGGATTTAGTAAAAAGAAAGTACAAAAAAGCCGAAGTAGAGGAAATACTTTGCAAATATAAAGAGGAGTACGAAACGAAACTCCAAGAGCAGAGAGATAGGATTTTAGATTTAGAAGAAGAAAACAAACGTTTGACGGCGCAAGTTGTAGAGTATTCTAAAAGCGAGAAATCTGCTTTTAAGGCGCTAAAAAAAGCCGAAGAAAAGGCAGAGGAAACAGAGCGTAAGGCAGAAATGAGTTATGTTTTGGAAGCAGAGCGTCTCAAAAATTTTATCGACAGATTTAACGGCTATTTTGCTTATCTTATAGACAAATATCCTTTTTATCCCGAAGTGGTAAAAGCAAACGAAATTTTCAATTCGGTAAAAAACATTTTGGGCATGGACAACGGTAAAGATGCAATCGAAAAGGTGAAAGGCGTTATGGACAAAAAAGGTTCGGTGCCTTTTAACCCGAGTGCAAGGATAGAAGATTACGTGTCGGCAACGTCGGATAACGGTTTTAATATAAACGACGTTTTGAATCCCGGCGAACTTAAATTGGAGGACTTATGCAAAGAACTAGGCTTGATGGAAGAAGACGAATAGCATTCGACCTCATATATTTAGGCGTTTTCGTTGCGTTGCTGTTAATAGACCAAATTTCCAAAATTAGCGTTGCAACCAAAATGAACGAGGGTGATGCAATAGCCGTGATAAAAAATTTTTTCGATATACATTATGTTAGAAACAGTGGTGCGGCGTGGTCTTTTTTGGCAGACGCATCGTGGGGACAAACTTTTTTCAAAGTTTTAACCGTCGTAGCATTAGTTGCGTTTATGTTTTATTACATATATGTGTGTGAGTCCGGATACAAATTTTTAAGAGTCGGAGTGCTGTTTCTTTTTGCAGGAACGCTTGGCAACTTTATAGATAGAGTTGCTTATGGCGAGGTTATAGACTTTTTGGGGTTTACTCTTTTCGGAGGCTACAAATTCCCCGTGTTTAATTTTGCTGATACCTTTTTGACGGTTGGCATAATTATGGTTTTCGTGCATTATCTGTTTTTAGACGCAAACGGAGTTTTTTCAAAAAAGAATGACAAGTAAAATTTTCAAAATAACTTCACAATTCGTCGGCGTCAGGATAGACGTGTATTTAGCAGAAAACTTAAATTGTTCACGCTCTCACGTCAAAAAGTTATGCGACGACGGAAAAGTTTCCGTCAACGGTCAAAACGCCAAGGCAAACAAAATTCTTAAAATAGACGACGAGATTATAGTATCGGAAACGGAACCGAAAAATCTTGATATTCAACCCGAGAATATAGATATCGACATAGTTTATCAAGACGACGACGTGGCGGTGATAAATAAGCCACAGGGCATGACGGTTCACGCTGGTAATGGCACTTGCGGAAAAACGCTAGTAAACGCACTTTTGTTTCATCTTGACAAATTGTCGGGCATAAACGGGGTCGTAAGACCGGGGATAGTGCATAGAATAGATAAAAACACTTCGGGCTTGCTGGTGGTTGCAAAAAACGACAAGGCGCACGTAAGCCTTGCCAAGCAACTTGAAAACAAAACTTGTCGCAGAATTTACGTGGCTCTTTTGGAAGGCAACTTAAAAAACGATAGTGGAACGGTTGACACTTTTATCGGTAGAGACAATAAAAACAGGACGAAAATGGCTGTTACTTCTTCGGGGCGAAACGCCGTTACCGACTACAAAGTTTTACAGCGTTACGAGGGTTACACTCTTTGTGAGTTTTCCTTACGGACAGGAAGGACGCATCAAATAAGGGTACATGCAAAATATCTCGGGCACCCCATTGTCGGGGATGCCGAGTACGGATATAAAAATCAAAAATTTAAATTAAACGGGCAACTTCTGCATGCAAAAACTTTGGAATTTATTCATCCGACCTTAAATAAAAAGGTTAGTTTTACAGTAGATTTACCCGATTATTTTCAAAACGTGTTAAAAAAATTAAAAAAGATATAAAAACAAAAGGAGATTTATTATGAAAAAAGAAAGAAAAAAGAATGTAAACGTATTTAATTTGTTTTCGTACATTGTTTTAATCGTTGCATCGATTTTAATTTTCTGTAGAAACTTATTACCGTTGTGTGGAGTAGAAGTAGGTGGTCCACTTTTTACAACACTTGACACGATTAAAGACGTACTTGTATTAGTAATGGTTGGTATAATGGGTTACAACTTTATAGTTGGCAAAAAGAAAGTTACAAAGATTTTTTACTGGATTGCAATTGCTATATTTATCGCAGGTATAGTTTTAAATTGGATTTAACATTAGGAGATAGATGTGGCAAAACCATTAGTGGCAATCGTTGGCAGACCAAACGTTGGCAAATCGACGTTTTTCAATAAGGTTGTCGGCAAAAAAATATCAATAGTAGAAAATTTCCCCGGTGTTACGAGAGATAGGTTGTATGCAGACGCAGAATGGTGTGGCAAACAATTTACTCTTGTCGATACGGGTGGATTAGAGTTAAAATCGACGGACGAAATGTGGCGCCACATTCAAAAGCAGGCGGAAATCGCCATTGAAACGGCAGACGTTATCATTTTGTTCACAGATGCAAAAACAGGCTTAAACGCTTCCGACGAAGACGTTGCAATGAAACTTAGAAAGTCGGGCAAGCCTGTCGTTTTGGCTGTCAATAAACTAGATAATTTCGACGTTACGAAACTCTATGAATTTTATAATTTAGGGCTTGGCGAACCTTTTGGAATTTCTGCCGAACACGGCACGGGAATAGGCGACCTTTTGGACGAAGTCGTTGCTTCTTTTAGCGACGACGCTTATGATGTGGACGACGATTTTACAAAAATATGTATCGTCGGAAAACCAAATGCGGGCAAGTCCAGTTTGTGCAACAAACTTTTGGGTTTCGACAGAACAATCGTTTCAGATATCGCAGGTACGACGAGAGATGCGATAGACACTCCGTTTAGATATAAAGATAAAAACTTTATGCTTATCGACACGGCAGGTATCAGAAAAAAGAAAAACGTTGAAGAAGATTTAGAGTATTATTCCGTTTTAAGGGCGCTTGGTGCAATAAGGCGTGCAGACGTTTGCGTTATTATGGTTGATTCCACGATAGGCATAACCGAACAAGACGTTAAAATTTGTGGTTATGTTCACGAGCAAGGCAAACCCTCTTTAATAGTTATGAACAAGTGGGACTTGGTTGAAAAGGACACGAATACTATTAACGAGTTTAACGCAAAACTGCAAGAAGAGTTAAAGTTTATGGATTACTTTAAGTCTATTTACGTTTCTGCAAAAACGGGGCAACGCACCGATAAAATAATAGATATGGCGTGCACCGTTCTTGACAACGCAAATAGAAAAATATCCACGGGACAACTTAACGAACTTATTTTGGATTCCGTTAGAGCAAACGAGCCACCGTCTGTAAACGGAAAACGCTTAAAAATCAAGTACGCAACGCAAGTCGGTGTAAGTCCACCGTGTTTTGCGTTGTTTGTAAACGAAGGCTCTTTAATGCATTTCTCTTATAGAAGATATTTAGAAAATTGTTTGAGAAGGGCGTACGATTTTTCAGGCACCCCCATAAAATTTTTAGTTAGGGACAGAGAGGACGATGAGTAACGTTGTTGCATTGATATTGTTGGCGACGGGCAGTTATTTTTTCGGTAACGTAAACTGGGCGTTAATAATATCAAAATTCAAAAAATCCGATATTAGAAAAATGGGTAGTGGTAATCCTGGCACGCTTAACATGAGCAGAAACTTCGGTTTAGGGCTAGGACTTTTAACCTTTTTTCTCGATATTTTAAAAGGTGCAATTCCGACGCTTCTTGCGTATTTTTTAATGCGTAACAGAACGTTTGACAATACTTTTCCCGTTTTTGAATTTGCCATATATCTTTGTGGTTTTTGTGCAGTTATGGGGCACATTTATCCTGCAGTATTAAAATTCAAAGGTGGAAAGGGTATCGCTTCGACGATAGGCGTTTTTTTGGTTACGGAATCCGTTCACGGTATCGGTTGGGCGATGATTATAATCATGGCGTTAGTCGGCGCATTGCTTTTCATTTATTTTACGGAATTCGGTGCGATGGGCTCTTTTATAGCAATAACGCCACCGGCAGTTGCGGGAAGCATAAGATTATTCTTAAATTACGGCAGAGATTACATCGGCTTGGAAAATTTAAAAGGTACGACTTTCGTATTTTATCTTGTTTGTAATATGCTTATTCTTGCAATATGTTTTTTCACGTGGTTTGCTCACAGAAAAAATATTGAAAGAATGCTCGCAGGCGACGAACATCCCACTTCGATAAGGCTAATGATAGTCAAAATGAAAATGAAAAAGAAAGGGCTGACGGAAGAAGTCGTGGAGCAGGAAAACGGCGTTCATAAAATATCGATTAAAGATATAGAAGAACAGCAAAAAGAAAATAAATAAAAAGTTTCATAATCGATAAAAACCTTTCATATATTACTTGTGTAATGTGTGGGAGGTTTTTTTATGCAAAAATACGATATCTATAAGGATATATCAGATAGAACCAACGGCGACGTGTATATCGGCGTTGTGGGACCCGTGCGAACGGGTAAGTCAACTTTCATATCGAAATTCGTCGAAAAGTTGATTATTCCAAATATAAACGGAAAATTACAAAAACAAATTGCCGTTGACGAATTGCCTCAGTCTGCAGACGGCAAAACGATAATGACGACTCAACCCAAGTTTGTGCCTGCAAATGCCGTTAAAGTGCAATTTAAAAACAAAGCAAGCGCAAAAGTAAGGCTTGTCGATTGTGTCGGTTATTTAGTTGACGGCGCTTTCGGGCACGAAGAAGACGATAAACCGAGACTTGTTAAAACCCCGTGGGACGATGAAGAAATGCCCTTTGAAAAGGCTGCCGAAGTGGGAACCAAAAAGGTTATCGACGAATATTCGACGATAGGTGTCGTCGTTACGACAGACGGAAGTTTTGGAGAAATTCCCAGAGGCAATTACGTCGTTGCAGAAGAAAAGGTCGTTGCCGATTTGAAAAAGCAACACAAACCGTTTGTCATCGTATTAAACAGTGCTACGCCGTCCTCCAAAGAGTGTTTGGAACTTTCCGACAAGTTGGAAGAAAAGTACGGCGTTCCCGTTTTGCCGTTGAGCGTGGCGAATTTGAGCGAAGAAGATGTTGGTACGATAATGGAAAAGGTGCTTATGGAATTCCCGATGCAGTCGTTTAACGTCGACGTACCGAAATGGCTAAGGGCGTTGCCACCAGACAATCCTCTCATAGAAGAAATAATAGAAAAGGTAAAATCGGCAAGTGCAGGTATGTGCAGAATGAAAGATTTTTCCTCTCTTAACGAGGCTTTTGAGGAAAACGAAAATTTTTATCCTTTAGAGTTGAAAGACGTTTTAATGGGAGAAGGCGTTTGCGAGTATCAAATAAGGGCAAAAGAAAGTTTGTTTTACAGCGTGCTTTCTAAAGAGTGCGAAAACGAGTTAAACGACGATTACGAATTGTTAACCTTTATTAAATCTTTTGCCAAGGAAAAAAGAGAATACGAAAAGGTTAAAGAGGCGTTAAAAGTCGCAAACGAGGAAGGGTACGGCGTCGTTATGCCGTCAATATCGGAAATGAATTTAGAGGAGCCCGTATTAGTTAAACAAAACGGAAGATACGGAGTAAAATTAAAGGCGTCGGCACCGAGTTTGCATATTATGAAAGTAGACGTCGCAACCGAAGTTTCGCCCATTGTCGGAACGGAAAAACAGGGCGAAGATTTAGTAAATTATCTTATGAGTCAATTTGAGGATAACCCGAACGGAATTTGGGAAACGAATATGTTTGGTAAGTCTCTCCACGACCTTGTAAACGAAGGTTTGTCGAGTAAACTAGTCGCAATGCCGAAAGAGGCACAAGGAAAGATAAGAAAAACTCTTACCAAAATCGTTAACGAAAATAAGGGTGGAATAATCTGTATTCTATTGTAAAATGCGTTTCGGTTTAAAGTGATTTAAAACTAAAAGAGGGTAAATTTTCACCCTCTTTTAATCTTTTCTTTTTACAAAAATTTTTTCAAGCAGTGCAACGATTAAATACATTATGGTTGCCAATGCGCACAAAACGACGGTAGACGCCATAACGAGGTCAAGTTTAAACACTTGCCCGCCGTAAACGATAAGGTATCCGAGTCCTGCTCTCGAAACAAGATATTCTCCCATAATGGAACCAATCCACGCCATGCCGACGCTGATTTTGAGCATGCTGAAAAGGGTGGGCAAACTTGACGGAATAACCAGTTTCGTCATTATCTGTAGTTTACTTGCAGACATCGATTGCATCAATAAAATTTTGTTTTTATCAGTTGATAAAAAGCCTCCGAGCATTGTCATTACGGCAACGATTATGCTTATTATAACTGCCATAAAAATAATGGCTTTTTCTCCACTGCCAAACCAAACTATAATAATGGGCCCCAGTGCTATTTTTGGCAAACTGTTAAGAACGACGATGTACGGCTCTAAAATTCTCCTTAACTTGTCGGACCACCAAAGCATTAAAGCAATTCCGTATCCGAGCAAAGAGGCAATTAAAAATCCAATCAAAGTTTCGTAAAGCGTTATGCCGACGTGGTAGAAAAGGTTGCTTTCCTTTGCCAAATTGATAATGGTAATTAAAATTTTGGAAGGAGAACTAGTTATGAAAGAGTCGATAACGTTAAGTCTTGAAAACAGTTCCCAAAATGCTATGATTAAAATCAAAATTCCGAATCTGCATACGGTAACGAAAACATTGTTTTTTTTAATTTTTTTAAGATACTTTTTGTGTTCGTCAGAAAAGTTTTTGTTGTTTTTCATTAGTTTAATTCCTTCCAGATTTTTTCAAACCAAACGCTAAAATCGGGTGATTCACGTCTTTTTAACGGTGAATCTCCTTCGATTTTCGGCGTAAAAATTTTTTTAATTTTAGCAGGACGCTCGGTTAAGACGAAAATAACGTCGCTCATCGAAATTGCTTCCGATATGTCGTGAGTAACCAAAATGGCTGTTTTTTTCTCCGATTTTATGATGTTGTAAACGTCGTCGCAAACGGCTATTCTCGTTTGAAAATCGAGTGCAGAAAAAGGCTCGTCAAGAAGTAAAAGGCTGGGCTTACTTGCCAACGTTCTAATTAGCGCAACCCGTTGTCGCATACCACCCGAAAGTTCGTCTGGATAATTTTTTTTAAAATTTGATAGTCCGTATTTGTCAAGTAAATCGACGGCGTATTTTTTGTTCTCGGCAGTGCAGATTTTTTTTATTTCCAACGGCAAAAAAACGTTTTTTTCTATAGTACGCCAAGAAAAAAGATGGTCTTTTTGCAACATATATCCAAGATTTTCTTTAGTGTTTTCGCCGTCTATTAAAATTTCTCCTTTTGTTGGTTTTAATAGTCCTGCAATAAGATTTAAGACAGTCGTTTTTCCACAGCCGGAAGGACCTATAATGGAAACGAATTCGCCGTCGTTACAGTAAAAAGACAAGTCTTGTATTGCCGAAATTTCGTCGTCAATCGTTTGGTAGTTTAGAGAAACGTTTTTTAATTCGAGTATCTTTTTCATAGTTTGTCATCCGTGTTTTTATTTTTTTTACCCGAATATTTCCTTTGCGTAAGAATTTATCACGATATCTTCAAAATTAACTCTTGTAGGTAATTCGTTTGCGTTATCCATAATATCCATAAGTCTGTCAAAACTTTCTTTCGTGGCTTGTAAATTTTCCTTCCAAGCGTTAATTTCTTTGTAACTTTTTATGGAAGTTTCTATTGAGTTAATCGTCGTCGAAGGAAATTGTTTTATAATGCTTTCTGCAACGGCGTATTCGGTATGGTTTTTAATAAATTGATGTGCTTTTTTGATTGCTCTTAAAAACCCTTTTATGGTTTGCGTGTTGTTTTTAATGTAACTGTCAAGTGCTATGAAAGAGGTGTAAGGTATTTCTCCGCCTTGTGCTCCGACGCTTGCCACAACGTGCCATTTGCCTTCTGCCTGATATTCAGAAGCCGTCGGCTCAAAGACGGTGCAATAATCAGCCGTACCACTCAAAAACGCACTTGTCATAAGGTTGAATTGCACGTCGTAATTTAACGTAACGTCAATTCCGTCCCGTAGTCCAACTTGGTTTAAGATATATTCAAAAGTCATTGCCGGCACGCCGCCTTTTCTGCCTGCCAAAATTTCCTTTCCTTGTAAGTCGGTCCATTTAAAATTTGGTTCGGGCGTTCTCGACACTAAAAATGCGCCGTCTTTTTGCGTTAGTTGACCAAAAACCTTAGGTAAATCCTGTTTGTTTTGTGACTTAACGTAAATTGCCGTTTCCGGTCCCATAAGTGCAATTTGAGCACTCCCCGAAAGTATAGCCGTCATAGATTTGTCGGCGCCACCGCCGTTAGTTAAATTTACTTTTATGTTTTCCTCTTCAAAGTATCCGTTTTCGATAGCGACGTAAAGAGGTGCGTAAAAAACCGAGTGAGTAACTTCGTTGAGTTCGATAACAGTTTGCTGACTATTTTCGCAAGCAGAAAAGGGGAGAATTGCAAAAATCAGCGCAGATATTATAAAAAATATTTTTTTCATTTTTATCTCCAAAATTTTTTTGTTTTATAAAATATAATATGTTAAAGAAATTTTAATTGACAATTTTATCAATATTTCGTATAATAAAAAACCGTATAACGAAAAGGAGAAAGAATTCTATGGATATGGCAAAATCGTACAATCCCTCGGAATTTGAAAAGGAGATTTACGAAAACTGGCAAAAGGACGAATGTTTTAAGGCTAAAATCGACCCTAACAAACTTCCCTTTACCATTGTTATCCCACCACCAAACATCACGGGGCAACTCCATATGGGGCACGCTCTAGACGAAACTTTACAAGACACTCTTATCAGATTTAAGAGAATGCAGGGGTACAGCGCATTGTGGCTCCCCGGAACAGACCACGCTTCGATTGCAACAGAGGTTAAAATCGTTGAGCAGATGGCGAAAGAGGGCTTGACTAAAAAGGATGTCGGTCGTGACGGATTTTTGGAAAGAGCATGGGCTTGGAAGGAAAAATTCGGTGGAAGAATTATCGAACAATTAAAAACGTTAGGCTCGTCGTGCGACTGGTCTAGACTTTCTTTTACGATGGACGAAAAATGTAGCCGTGCCGTAAAAGAAGTTTTTGTTAATTTGTACGAAAAAGGGCTTATTTATCGTGGCGACAGAATAATAAACTGGTGCCCCGACTGTAAAACTGCACTTTCCGATGCAGAGGTAGAGTACGTCGAAGAAGACAGTTCGCTTTGGTACATTAAGTATCAGGTTAAAGGTGAAGACGCATATATAACGGTTGCAACTTCTCGTCCCGAAACAATGCTTGGCGATACGGCAGTCGCTGTAAATCCAAAGGATAAAAGATATAAAAACCTTGTCGGCAAAACTCTTATTTTGCCAATCGTAAATAAAGAGATTCCCGTTGTTAGCGACGATTACGTAGAACTCGAATTCGGTACCGGCGCAGTAAAAATTACGCCTGCTCACGACCCGAACGACTTTGAAGTCGGTATTCGTCATAATTTGCCCGTAATTAGGGTTATGAATGACGACGGCACGATGAACGAAAACGCAGGCAAGTACGAAGGCATGCCTTCGATGGAATGTAGAGAAAAGATTGTTGAAGAATTAAAATCTTTGGGCGTTTTGGAAAAAATAGAACCGTTGCATCACAAGGTAGGACATTGTTATAGATGTAATCACACTGTAGAACCGATTGTCTCAAAGCAATGGTTTGTAAAAATGGCTCCTTTAGCAGAACCGGCGATAGACGCAGTGAGAAACAAAAGCGTAAAATTTACGCCCGACAGGTTTTCTAAAATCTATTTTAACTGGATGGAAAACATTAAGGACTGGTGTATTTCTCGTCAACTTTGGTGGGGGCACAGAATTCCGGCATATTACTGTCAAGATTGTGGCGAGATGATTATTTCCAAAGAAGACGTTAAGGTTTGTACAAAGTGTGGCAGTAAAAATATTAAACAAGACGAAGATGTTTTGGACACGTGGTTTTCTTCTGCACTTTGGCCTTTCTCGACGCTCGGTTACCCCGAAGAAACGGAAGATTTGAAATATTTTTATCCGACCGACGTTTTGGTTACGGGATACGACATAATTTTCTTCTGGGTCGCTCGTATGATATTCTCGGGATTAGAGCACATGAAGCGAATTCCTTTTAAGGACGTTTTGATTCACGGCTTGGTAAGAGATTCGCAAGGCAGAAAGATGAGCAAATCTTTGGGTAACGGTATCGACCCGACGGAAATTATTTCAAAATACGGTGCCGACACTTTAAGGTTCTCTTTAGTTAACGGCGTTGCCGCAGGAAGCGATATGCGTTTTTCTGACGAAAAAATCGAAGGCGCAAGAAATTTTATGAACAAAATTTGGAACGCTTCTCGTTTTGTTCTTTTGAATGCCGAAGACAGAAAAATTTATCCGTTATCTGAATGTAAATTGAATTTGGCAGACAAATGGATTGTCGGTCGCTTAAATAAAACCATAAAAGAAGTTTCGCTCAATATGGAAAAATTCGAAATGGGTATTGCGCTGGCAACTCTTTACGATTTTGTTTGGAACGATTTTTGCGATTGGTATATCGAATTGACGAAACCCGTTTTGTATGGAGAAGACGACTTAAAGAGAGATTATACTGTAAGCGTATTGCTTTACGTTTTGGAAGAAACGATTAAACTTTTGCATCCGTTCGTTCCGTTTATCACGGAAAAAATTTATTCCAATATGCCGAACGCCAACGGTTATTTGATGCTCAAAGATTATCCGAGATATAATTCCAGGCTAAATTACACAAAGGCTTCGAAAGATATCGCTCTTATAATGGACGTTATCAGAAACGTAAGGAATGTCAAGGCAACTTTGGGTGCCGTTCCGTCAAAAAAAGTTACGCTTTTCGTGTCTACCGAAAATAAGAATATTATCAAAAACGGCGCTATTTACATTCAAAAACTTGCCGGTGTAGATAAAATAGAGTTTGTAAACGACAAGTCGGAAATTACCGAAAAAATCGTTTCGCAAGTTTTGGACGGTGCAGAAATATTTATTCCATTGGGAGAACTCGTTGATTTCGATAAAGAAATAAAGAGATTGGAATCGGAATTAAAAACAGTCGAAAGCGAGATTAAGCGTGCAAGTGGTAAACTTTCTAACAATGGATTTTTAGATAAAGCTCCAAAACAACTCGTGGAGGCAGAAAGAGAAAAACTTAACAAGTTTATCGACATGAGAGAAAAACTCATAAAACAAATCGAAGACTTAAAAGGTTAAAAAATTAAATTAATAGGGCACTGTTTTACATTGAAAAAATGCAAAAACAGTGCTCTTTTCTTTGTGAAAAAACGAGACTTTAAAAACTTGTGCATTGTGTACAGTTTTTTAGAAAAAAGAAGTGTACTTTGTATAAATATTTTTTAAATTGTTAAGTTTAATATTGACTTTTAATGGTAATTGTATTATCATATTAATAATATTTTATTATTAACTTAAAAAAGGAGAAAAAATATGGGATACAAAGATGCTAGTTGGCGCAAAAGTATGACTCTGAGGCTTGACTACAACAATATGATGGCAGATTACATTGGCGAAGAACAAGGTTATACTGCAAAAGATTTTGCCGATAACAAAAAGGCTGTCTCAGAAGCATATAAAATGGTAATGGAAAATCGTGGCAAAGGCATGATGGGCTGGACGGAACTTCCTTACAATCAAAAAGAAATCGTTGCCGATATTCAAGCCACTGCAAAATATATAAAAAAGAAATTCGATAATTTCGTCGTTTTAGGAATAGGTGGCTCTGCGTTAGGTCCTATCGCAGTATTCCAAGCATTGTGTCACTTAAGATACAACGAACTTCCAAAATCAAAAAGAAAAGGCCCGAAACTTTACGTTGAAGACAACGTAGACCCAGAAAGAATGGCGGCTCTTTTAGACGTTATCGATATCAATAAAACTTGCTTTAACGTAATAACGAAAAGTGGTGCGACCAGCGAAACCATGTCGCAATACTTAATCATTATGGACATATTAAAGAAAAAACTTGGCGACAAAGCAAAAGACCATATGATTGCAACAACGTCTATGAGCAAAGGCAACTTAATCAAAATTGCAAAAGAAGAAGGATTAAAAACTTTCTATATTCCAGACGGCGTTGGTGGAAGATTTAGCGAACTTTGCCCTGTAGGACTTTTACCTGCCGCAGTTGTCGGTATCGATATCAAAGCACTTTTAGAAGGTGCAAAATATATGGATAAAATTTGCTCCGGCAAAGATATTAAAAAGAACCCTGCATTAATGAGTGCACTTTTAGAATATTTAGCAATGCAAGACGGCAAGAATATATCGGTTATGATGCCGTATGCAGATAGTTTGAAGTATATTGCAGACTGGTACTGCCAACTTTGGGGCGAATCTCTCGGAAAGGCAGTTGACCTTGACGGTAAGACCGTTTATGCAGGACAAACTCCTGTAAAGGCACTCGGCGTTACAGACCAACACTCTCAAGTACAATTATATAGAGAAGGTCCTTTTGACAAGGTAATCACCTTGATAGGTGTCGATAATTACAGAACGGAAGTTGCCATCAGTGACGGTTGCGCAGACATTCCTGACGTAAACTTCTTATGCGGACACACGATGAACGAACTCATTACTGCAGAAAGAGAGGCAACGGAATATGCTTTAACGACTGCACATAGACTAAATTATACGATAATGCTTCCCGAAGTAAACGCTTTTACAATCGGTCAGTTATTATATATGTTTGAAATGGAAACTGCTTTCTGTGGCGCACTTCTCAATATAGACACCTTTAATCAACCGGGTGTTGAAGGTGGTAAAAACGCAACGTATGCTTTGTTTGGAAGAAAGGGTTACGAAGCAACCAAAAAAGAAATGGAAGAATCTCCAAAGAAGAATTCAGACTATATCATCTAATTAAAATAATTAAAAAGCAAAAAAATAAATCCAAAAAGGTTTTTTATGAATAATTTAGAAACGAAAGAAATAATAAATAAAAGCGATTTGCCCGTTTATCTTTTTCACCAAGGCACAAATTACAGCGCCTATGATTTTATGGGTGCGCATTTTGACGTAAAAGATGGGAAAGAAGGCGTTACGTTTAGAGTATGGGCGCCTAATGCAGATTGCGTTTCTGTAGTTGGCGACTTTAATGGATGGGACTCAAACAGTAAACGAATGAATCGTATCAGCGATAACGGGATTTACGAAATATTTATTGAAGGTCTTAAACAATTCGATTGTTATAAATATGCCGTAACGCATAAAGGGAAAACCGTAATGAAGGCAGACCCTTATGCGTTCCACGCAGAAACACCTTCAGGAACGGCGTCGAAAATCTATGAGTTGGAAGGATACGAGTGGAAAGACGCAGATTATATGGCGAGCAAATCTTCGCCGTATAACAAACCTATGAATATTTACGAAGTCAATTTGGCTTCGTGGAAAAAGCATGAAGACGGCAATTATTACACCTATCAAGAACTTGCAAAAGAACTTGTAGATTACGTTGTCGATATGGGCTATACGCACGTTGAATTTATGCCTGTCGCAGAATATCCGTTCGACGGTTCGTGGGGGTATCAGGTTACGGGTTATTATGCTGTAACGTCAAGATTCGGAACGCCAAAAGATTTTATGAATTTGGTTGATACTTTTCACCAAAAAGGCATTTCCGTAATAGTTGACTGGGTGCCTGCCCATTTCCCGAAAGACCAACACGGCTTATATGAATTCGACGGTACTTGTTGTTACGAAAATCAAGGCTGGGACAGAAAAGAGCATAAGAGTTGGGGGACGAGAATTTTCGACTTTGCGAGAAACGAAGTACAAAGTTTCTTAATCTCCAACGCCGTATTCTTTTTCGACAAATTCCATATAGACGGTTTAAGAGTTGATGCCGTTGCGTCCATGCTTTATTTAGATTACGACAGAAAACCGGGTGAATGGATTCCTAACAAAAACGGTGGAAATTATAATTTAGAAGCAATAGCGTTCTTTAAAAAATTGAATTCCGTAGTTTTCGGAAAATTTCCCAACGCTTTAATGATTGCAGAAGAATCGACGGCATTCCCAATGATTACAAAACCTGCAGACATTGGTGGATTAGGCTTTAACTTCAAGTGGAATATGGGCTGGATGAACGACGTTTTGGATTATATGAAAACAGACCCGTATTTTAGGTCTGGCAATCACAATAAATTGACTTTCTCGATGTATTATGCTTTTAGCGAAAATTTTGTTTTACCTATTTCGCACGACGAAGTTGTTCACGGTAAAAAATCTTTATTAGATAAAATGCCGGGTGATATTCCCACAAAGTTTGCAAACACAAGGGCTTTTGTAAGTTATATGTTTGCTCACCCCGGTAAAAAATTGAATTTTATGGGCAACGAATACGGGCAATTTAAAGAATGGAACGAAAACGAAGGTTTGGAATTCTTTATGCTTGATTACGAGTTGCATAGTAAACTTCAATTTTTCAATAAAGAAGTCAACAAAATTTATAAAAATACTCCTTGTTTATACGAAATTGAAGATTCTTGGGACGGTTTTACCTGGATATCTGCCGACGAGCGTGACAACAATATCGTATCTTTTGAAAGAAAGGATAAAAACGGCAATATCTTGGCAGTATTAATAAACTTTTCAGGAAATACGTTTACAAAATATAGGTTAGGTTTAGAAAAGGGCACTTATAAATTAATACTTAATTCAGACGACAAAAAGTTTGGTGGCAGTGGCTTAATCAATAGTAAAACGTACAAGACGGCAAAAAAATCTGCTCACGGTAGAAAAAATTCGATATTGTTAAAAGTTCCGGCTTTTACCGGATTGTATTTAATGAAAATGCAAGACAAATAAAGGAGATAATATGATAAGGAAAAAGAAGTGTGTCGCCATGCTTTTGGCTGGTGGACAAGGAAGTAGGTTGTACGCTTTAACGAGCAATATTGCAAAACCTGCAGTTTCTTTCGGTGGAAAGTATAGAATTATAGATTTTCCGCTTTCGAATTGTGTAAATTCGGGCATAGATACTGTCGGCGTTTTAACGCAATATCAGCCACTAATTCTTAACGATTATATCGGCAACGGTCAACCTTGGGATTTAGACAGAGCATTCGGAGGCGTGCATATTTTATCGCCGTATCAAGCAAAAAATTCTTCCGATTGGTATAAGGGTACGGCAAACGCAATTTACCAAAATATGCATTTCATGAAGCAGTTTAATCCCGACTACGTATTGATTTTATCTGGCGACCACATTTATAAAATGGATTACGCAAAAATGTTAAATCACCATATCGAAACGGGTGCAGATTGTACGATTGCCGCTTATAGAGTTCCTTTGGAAGAAGCGTCTAGATTCGGTATTTTGAACACCAATTCAGACGGCTCCATATACGAATTCGAAGAAAAGCCGAAAAATCCGAAATCGACTCTGGCGTCGATGGGCATTTACATATTTTCAGCTCACAAATTGTTTAGGTATTTAGAAGAAGACAATTTAGACAAAAAGTCGAGTAACGACTTTGGTCAAGACATTCTTCCCAAAATGCTTGCAAACGGCGAAAAAATGATGTCGTACGAGTTTAAGGGCTATTGGAAAGACGTCGGAACGATAGATTCTTTATACGAAGCCAATATGGACTTGTTAGGCGACGTTCCTAATTTTGACGTTACCGATTCTTCTTGGAAAATTCAATCGAGAAGCCCGTTAACTTCTCCACATTATATAGGAAACGGTGGAAAAGTAAGCAACAGCATTATAATGAGTGGTTGCGAAATTTACGGAACGGTTGAAAATTCCGTTTTGGCAAGTTCCGTTACCGTTAAAAAGGGTGCCGTCATCAAAAACAGTATCATTATGAGCGACGTTACCATAGAAGAAAATGCCGTTATCGAATATGCCATCATTGATGAAAACACCGTTGTTTGCGGTGGCGCAAAAGTAGGCGAGCCAAAGGAAACTGGAAAGGGAATAGCCGTTCTTGGCAGAAACATAATAGTTGTAAGCGACGCCGTTGTTGAAGGTGGCGCAATGGTCGATAAAGACGTTTCGCAGGGAGGAAAGATTTAATGAGAGCAGTTGGTATTATTTTTTCAAATATTCACGATAATAACGTTGCCGAACTTGCCAGAATCAGAACAGTCGGTTCAATTCCTTTCGGTGGAAGATATCGTCTTATCGATTTTCCGTTGTCCAACATGGTTAATTCGGGCATAGATACCGTCGGTATCATCACGAAAAACAATTATCAATCTTTAATGGACCACGTCGGAAGCGGTAAAGATTGGGACTTGGCAAGAAAAGACGGTGGTTTGGTTTTCTTACCTCCTTTCGGTGACCTTGGTAACGACAGCATTTACTCAACAAGGTTGGAAGCGTTAAAAGGTATAATAAACTTTATTGATAGGGCAGACGAAGATTACGTCGTAATTACCGATTGCGACAATATTTCGAGGCTCGATTACAGTCAAATAATAGAAGAACACATTGCAAAGTGCGCAGACATAACGCTCGTTTACAAAAAAATCAATTCGGCAGACATTGCGGACGGTGCTGTAACCGTTTTACACGAAGAAGATTCGAGACTTGTTGGCTTGGAATATAAAATTCCCGAACCAAATACAAAAGTCAATGTATTTATGAATGTGTTCATAATGAAAAAATCTCTTCTTCAAAGCATTGTTTTAGATAGTATTGCAAGAAATAAACGCAGTTTTACGTCAGACGTTATTGCAAGCAATTTAAAGAGTATGAGAATTATGGTGCACGAGCATACGGGATTTTATGCGGGCATCACTTCTTTACAAGCATACTATAACAGCAGTATGAGTTTACTAAAAGAAGAAAACAGGCACGAGTTGTTCGGTGACAGAAGCGTATTTACAAAAATAAAAGACTCTGCACCAACAAAATACGGCAACAGCGCCATCGTTAAAAATTCTATGATAGCAGACGGTTGCGTTATAGAAGGCGAAGTTGAAAACAGCATTATTTTCAGAAACGTTAAAGTTGCTCGTGGCGCAGTCGTTAAAAACAGTATTATAATGCAAGACACCGTGCTTGGCGAAAATTCAATGTTAAACTGTATTATAACGGATAAAAACGTCGTTATCAGAGATAAAAAGGTATTATCCGGTAGCGAAAATCATCCGTTCTATATAAGTAAAGGTATTATGATTTAAGGAGAAAATGATTTTAATGGAGAAAACAGCAAAAAAAAGTACAACTAAAAAAGTTGTAAAACAAGTGGAAACTAAAGTTACCGAAAAACTTCCCGAAATAAAAGTCGTAGAAAAAAAGAAAGTTATCTTCTTAGGCTCGGAAGCAGCCCCTTTTATAGCAACGGGTGGCTTGGCAGACGTTTTGGGTTCGCTTCCCAAGGCACTTGCGCAAAACGGTAATTTAGATGTTAGCGTTATATTGCCACTGTATAGCAACATTTCTCAAGATTTTAAGTCGCAATTTAAATACATCACCAATTTTAACGTTTCAGTTGGTTGGAGATTTCAATATTGTGGCGTATTTTTTATGGAATATCAAGGCGTTAAGTTTTATTTCCTAGACAACGAATATTATTTCAAGAGAGAAGGAAACATTTACGGCTTTTACGACGACGGAGAAAGGTTTGCCTTTTATTCTCGTGCTGCTTTGGATACGATTGCAAGATTAAACATTTATCCCGACGTCGTTCATTGTAACGACTGGCAATCGGCTGCCGCAATCGTTTACTTGAAAGGAATGTATTATGGCGACGAAAACTTTAGAAGAATTAAAACTGTTTTCACCATTCACAACATCGAATATCAAGGCGTATTCGGTATAGACACTTACGAAGGCTTGTTTGGTTTCTCAAACTCGTTAAGACAGTACGTAGAGTTTAACGGAGACGTTAACTTAATGAAAGCCGCAATAGAAATGAGCGATATCGTTTCAACCGTTAGTCCGACTTATGCAAACGAAATTAAAAATTCGTATTTTGCACACGGCTTGGAAAATATTATAAATAGAAATGCGCATAAACTTCACGGTATATTAAACGGCATCGATATAGATTATTACAACCCGGAAACTGACAAATATTTGTTTGCAAATTATAGCGTAAACGATTTGTCAGGTAAAGCCGTTTGTAAGGCAGAATTGCAAAAAATGCTAGGGCTTCCCGTTAGGAGCGACGTGCCGATTGTTGCTTGCATTTCTAGGCTCGTATCACACAAAGGGCTCGACTTGATAAGGTGCACTCTCGACAGTTTGCTTTCTCAAGACGTTCAGGTTATAATTCTCGGCAAAGGCGAAATCGCTTACGAAAACTTCTTTAAGCATATGGCGTACGTTTATAAAGGAAAATGCGTATCGATTATTGCTTATAATCAAGATTTATCGAGAAAAATCTATTCAGGTGCAGACATTTTCTTGATGCCGTCCAAAATGGAACCCTGTGGGTTGTCGCAAATGATTGCATCTAGATACGGCACGGTACCCGTTGTTAGAGAAACGGGTGGTTTAAACGACAGTATTAAGGCGTATACGGGTGATTATGGCAACGGATTTACTTTCCACAATTATAATGCACACGATATGCTTTACGTTATAAACGAGGCAATTAGAACTTACAGAGATTCAAAGGCTTGGAAAGACGTTCAAAACAGAGCAATGACAAGCGATTTCTCGTGGAAAGTACAAGCGAGAAAGTATGAGGAAATGTATGGTTTATAATTATATAAAATTTAAAAACATTTTTTTACAGGAGTTACAGGATGAAAAATTTTACCGAAAAAGATGCTACGCAGTTAATTAAGAGTAAACTTTCAAAGTTTTTCGGAACAACGGCAAAAGAAGCGTCAAAAGAACAAATCTACAAAGCAGTTGTTTTATGTATTAACGACATGTTGCTAGAAAAGAGGAGCGAATTTAACAGGAAATGTCGTGAACAAGACGGAAAGAGAGTTTACTATTTATGTATGGAATTCTTGCTCGGACAATCGTTAAAGAACAATTCATACAATTTAGGCGTGCAAGAAGCATTTAACACGGCATTAAAGAATAATTTCGATTGCGATATGGAAACGCTTTACGACGAAGAACCGGACGCTGGATTAGGAAACGGTGGACTCGGTAGACTTGCCGCTTGTTTTATGGACGCCTTGGCAAGCCAAAATTACCCTGCAATGGGCTATTCGATTAGGTACGAATACGGTTTATTTAAGCAAAAGATAGTAGACGGTTGGCAAATGGAATTACCAGACGTTTGGCTTCCGGGTGGAGACGTTTGGCTAACACCAAGACTTGACAAAACTTTCCAAGTAAAATTCGACGGCTACATTAAAGAAGATTGGTCGGGTGATTCGTTAAAAGTTGAACATGTTGACGCTAGAATAGTAGAAGCAGTCGCTTACGATATGATGATATCGGGTAAAGACGGAGAGGCAATATCTGTTTTAAGATTATGGAAAGCGCAAAACCGTCGTGATAACTTCAATATGAACGTATTCTCACAAGGCGAATATATGAGAAGTTTGCAAGAGGATAACGAAGCAGAACTTATTTCAAAGGTATTGTATCCGTCGGACAATCACTTCGAGGGTAAATCGCTTAGATTAAAACAACAATACTTGCTCGTATCTGCTGCATTGCAAGATATCGTTAACAACCACAAAGAAAAATACGGTTCTTTGGAAACGTTGCCAGATAAAGCGGCAATTCACATCAACGACACGCACCCCGCACTCTGTATTCCTGAACTTATGAGAATATTGATTGACGAAAACGGATTTAGTTGGGACGATGCTTGGAGTATCGTAACGAGAACTGTTGCATACACCAACCATACGGTTATGAGCGAAGCGCTTGAAAAATGGAACGAAGATTTAATCCAAAGAAGACTTCCCAGAATTTATATGATTTTGAAAGAAATCAACGAGCGTTTCTGTGCAGAAATGTGGAAAAAATATCCTGGCGATTGGGATAAAATCAATAGAATGAGCATTTTTGCAAACGGTCAAATCAAAATGGCAAACTTAAGCGTTATCGCATCCCACAAGGTAAACGGCGTTTCGGCATTACACAGCGATATTATTAAAGACAGTATCTTTAAAGATTTCAACGACGTTTGGCCCAATAAGTTTACAAATGTAACAAACGGTATTGCTCATAGAAGATGGCTTTGCCAATCTAACCCCGAACTTTGCGATTTACTTAACGAATGTATCGGCGACGGTTACGTTAAAGACGCAAGCAAACTTATCGACTTCAAGAAATTCGGTAAAGACAAGACTGTACTTGCAAGGCTTAACGAAATTAAAAAGATTAAAAAAGAACAATTCTGTGAATACGCAAAGAAAAAGCAAGGCGTTATCATCGACCCGAACTCTATTTTCGACGTACAAGCAAAGCGTATGCACGAATATAAACGTCAACTTTTGAATGCTTTATATATCATATCGCTCTATAACGAATTAAAAGAAAATCCAGACCTTCCTATGACACCGAAAACATTTATTTTCGGTGCAAAAGCAGCGCCGGGATATTACTTTGCAAAGCAAATTATTAAACTTATTTGTTGCTTAAGCGAAGAAATTAAAAAGGACCCAAGGGTAAACAAAAAATTAAACGTTGTTTACATGGAAGACTACTGTGTATCTATGGCAGAAAAACTTATCCCCGCAACGGAAATTTCAGAGCAAATTTCTCAAGCCGGTAAAGAAGCCAGTGGTACGGGCAACATGAAGTTCATGATAAACGGTGCTTTGACAATCGGTACGCTCGACGGTGCCAACGTAGAAATGCACGAAGTTGCCGGCGACGACAACATCTTCATTTTCGGTTTAACGGCAAAAGAAGTTGACCAATTGTGGAACCGTGGATACAACGCTTCTTCTTACTATGCAAACAACAATAAACTTATCAAAGTTATCGACGCATTAAACAAAGGCTTTAACGGACAATCTTTTGCAGAAATCGCAAGATATTTGTTAACGGGCACGCCTATTGCAGACCCATATATGTGTTTGGCAGACTTTGGTGCGTTTGCAGATATTCACGAAAAGGTTGACAGCGTTTACAGCAATAAAATGGCTTGGGCTAAAAAGAGCCTTAACAACATTGCAACGGCGGGAATTTTTGCCGCTGACAGAAGCATAAGAGAATACGCAGACAACATTTGGCACCTCAAAAGGATAAAATAACTAATGCTTTACTTTAATCCATTAGATAAATTTTGCAAAAATAGTATCGGTGGGGCTACCACCGATACTAAAATTTTGTTTAGAGTGGTTTCCGATGCAGACTGCTTGTTTTTTGCAATTCACAAAGACGGTGAAAATAACGAAGCACGTTACTCAATGACAAAAATCGATAATTATTTTCAAGTCGAATTGTTTTTAGGAAAAGGTTTATATTTTTATCATTTTGATTTTTGTAACGGTAGTATGATAGGACTTGGTGAAGATTATTTGGGAGAAATTCAGCAAAATCCTCACGAATTCCAATTAACCGTTTACGACAAAAATTACAAAGTTCCCTCGTGGCTTAACGGAGGAATTATCTATCAAATTTTCCCCGATAGATTTTGTCGTTCGGGAGAAACTGAAATTACAAGAAAAGATATAATATTCCACGATAATTGGAACGATACGCCGATATATAAGCCTAACGCCAATGGACAAGTTATGAATAACGACTTTTTCGGTGGCGACTTAAAAGGTATAATTTCAAAGTTAGATTATTTAAATCAACTCGGTATAACGGCGATATATTTAAATCCCATTTTCAAGGCTTTTTCCAACCACAGGTATGACACGGGCAATTATTTAGAAATCGACCCGATGCTCGGCACCGAAGACGATTTGAAAAATCTTATTGCAAAAGCCGACGAGTACGGCATAAAAATCATTTTGGATGGAGTGTTTAATCACACCGGCGACGACAGTATATATTTTAATAAGTACGGTAATTACAATTCCGTCGGTGCATATCAAAGCGAAGATTCGGAATATATCGACTGGTTCAAGTTTATAAAATGGCCCAAACTTTACGAGTCTTGGTGGGGAATAACGACGCTTCCTGCAACAGATAAAAATTCTTCTCAATTCATAAAATATATAACGGGCGAAAACGGCGTAATAGAACATTACACGAAACTCGGAATAGGTGGCTGGCGATTAGACGTCGTAGACGAATTACCTGCTCATTTCGTTAGAGAAATAAGGAGTGCCGTTAAGAGATGTAATAACGACGCAATACTTATCGGCGAGGTATGGGAAGACGCCTCTAACAAAATTGCTTACAGTGTAAGGCGTGAATATTTTCAGGGCAGAGAACTCGATTCTGTAATGAATTATCCGTTGAAAGACGCTATAATCGACTTCGTTTGCAACGGTAACGAAAAGCACTTGTCTTTTATAATTAAAGAGCAAATCGACCATTATCCGACACAGGTTTTAAATTCTTTGATGAATATTTTGGCAACTCACGACACGTTTAGGTTGTTATCTGCAGTCGGAGAACTTTCTGCCATAGGTAAAACGAAAGAAGAACAAGATTTGCTTGTTTTAACGGGAGAACTGCTTGATAGAGCGCTGTTAAGGGTTAAAATTGCATCGTTGTTATCTTACACTCTTTGTGGCGTTCCAAGCGTCTATTACGGCGACGAAATAGCAATGCAAGGTTATGCAGACCCGTTGTCAAGAAAGACTTTCAAATGGGACAATATAAACGAAGACTTACTTGAATTTTTCAAAAAAATCGGCAAAATCAGGAGGTCGTATTCTTGTTTTGCCAACGGCGAGTTTAAGGAGATTTACGCAAAAGAAGGCGTTTATATGTTTAAACGCTTTAACGAAGAAAGTCAAGTAATGGTTGTTGCAAACGTCGGAAACGATGTGAAAATCAAATTTGAAGGAGAAATGCAAAATTTAATTGACGGCAAAATATTCCAAGGCGAATATGCTTCTAAAAAGAATACTTTTGCAATTTTTGTAAAAAATATTTAAAAAGCGTTGACTTAAAAGAGTTTTAGTGATATTATTTCAGTATAAATAACAAACTTATGAAGCAAAGTAGTAGGTATAATCTTATTTTTAAGAGAGTTTGCGTTTGGTGCGAGCAAATACTTGGATTTTACTGAATGGATTGCAGAGGGCAAGGGCGAAACAATAGTAGTCTTTGACGGGGATTGCCCGTTACAGCAGTTTGGTATGATGGTACCAAGTAGAGGCAAATTTTATTTGTAAATTTGGGTGGCAACACGGATTTTCGTCCCAAGCGAATATCCGTGTTTTATTTTAAATTAAAGGAGAAAAAGACATGGCAAACAAAAGAATTCCAACAAAAACAATTTTAACAGAAGAAGAGTTGCCACGTAGTTGGTATAATTTAAATGCAATAATAAAACACGAACCCGCATTAAATCCGGGCACGTTTACAGAATGTACTTTGGAAGATTTTGAAAAGATTTTTTGCACGGAACTTGCAAAACAAGAATTAAACAACACCGACGAATATATTCCAATTCCCGAAGAGGTTATAGATTTTTACAAAATGACAAGACCTTCTCCGTTGATAAGGGCATATTGTTTAGAAAAAGTTTTGGACACCCCTGCAGAAATATATTACAAATTCGAGGGTAACAATACTTCTGGCTCACATAAATTGAATTCAGCAATTCCACAAGCGTATTACGCAAAAAAGCAAGGTTTAACAAACGTTACCACGGAAACGGGTGCGGGACAATGGGGCACAGCTTTATCGATGGCAGGTGCTTATTACGGGCTTAACGTAGACGTGTTTATGGTTAAATGCAGTGCGGAACAAAAACCTTTTAGAAAAATAGCAATGGAAACGTATGGTGGGCACGTTACGCCAAGTCCGTCGATGGAAACGGAAATAGGCAGAAAAATCAACGAAGAATTTCCAGGAACGACTGGTTCGCTCGGTTGCGCAGTTTCAGAAGCTGTCGAGGTTGCGTTAAAGAAACCGAATAGTAGATATTTATTAGGTAGTGTTTTAGATTACGTTATTTTGCATCAGTCCATAATCGGCTTAGAAACTAAAACTGCTTTGGAAAAGATAGACGTCGAACCTGATATTTTAATAAGTTGTGTCGGAGGTGGCTCCAATTTCGGTGGATTTGTTGCGCCTTTTATGAAAGATAAAATAAACGGAAAGAAAAATTACAGAATTATCGCAGTTGAACCTGCATCTTGCCCGACGTTAACGAGAGGTAAATATGTGTATGATTACGGCGATACTGGAAAAATCACTCCACTTATGAAAATGTATACGTTAGGAAGTGGCTTTATTCCTTCGTCAAACCATTCGGGAGGGCTTAGATTCCACGGAATGAACCCGATAGTTTCCAAAATGTATCACGACGGATATATAGAAGCAACGACTGTAAAACAAACGGAAGTCTTCGAGGCTGCCGTAAAATTTGCAAGGTCAGAGGGCATTTTGCCTGCACCCGAATCGTCGCACTCTATTAAAGTGGCAATCGACGAGGCTCTAAAATGCAAGGAAACGGGCGAAAAGAAGAAGATTGTATTCTGTTTAACGGGTACCGGTTATTTCGATTTGAAGGCATATTCCGCTTTTAACAGTGGCTCTTTGCAAGATTACGTGCCCACGGACGAGGATTTGGAAAGAGGATTTAAGTCAATTCCGAATTTAGAGCAAAATAAATAATATATACACTTGCTTTTTTTATAAAAATGTTATAAAATATATTTATAAAACAGAGGAGGATGCATAATGGATATCGAAAATAAAGTTATCGAACTTATTGCAAATCAATTAAACATTAAAGCAAGCGACGTAACGGCTGATAAGAAAATATTAGACGATTTAGGTGCTGATTCGCTTGACGTTGTTGAGATGCTTATGGCTTTAGAAGAAGAATTCGGCGTTAACATTCCAACGGAAGAAGCAACAAATTTAACGACTGTTGGCGACGTTATTAATGCTATTGCCTCGAAAGCAAACTAATAATAAAATAAAAGAAAAGAGTAAGAAAAATCTTGCTCTTTTTAATTTTAAAAAAATTTTAATGAGTTTAAATTAAAAACGGCGTGAAAACAAAATTGTTTTACATGCCGTTTCAATTAATTGTCGTTTTTTAATATTTTAATTTTTTTGCAAATAAAATTAAGTAGTAATAGCATCGGGTATTGAAGTAAAATAATCACGCCCAAAATTATCAACTGTATCGGGTACGTTACCAACGAAATAACGCTTATTGCAGTTAATCCTCTTATGATAGAGATGATTGTTAAAACAACGATAAACAAAGTGTTTGTCGAAAATACGATTGCTCTGTATCCGTTGAGTGGCAAGCATATTTTTAACAATGAGAACGTTCCTGCAAAGGTTAAAGCGATAACTTGCATAGAAACAAACACGTCTTCCGAAATTCCGTTGTCAATGGTAAGTTTTAACACTTCAATCGTCATAACGCTTAAAATCATAAGCAAAGCACTGGGAATAGAGTTTTTAAGTACCGTTTTGATAAATTTTCCCTTAATTCGTTCTGCGTTTGGTTGTATCGATAGGAAGAAAGAGGGGATTCCTATGACGAAAACTTCCAACATAATCATTTGTTCGAGGTCGAACGGGTATCTGTCCATATACGGTAAACACAGCATTATTATCGACAAAATCATAGTGAAAAGCGTTTTCATCAAGAAAAGCGAAGAAGAACGCTGTACGTTGTTTACAACTCGTCTGCCTTCGTAAACGACTTTTGGCAAAGAATTAAAATTGTTGTCCATCAAAACTATGTTAGCAACGTTTCTCGTTGCTTCGCTACCGTTTGCAACCGTAATGGCGCAATCTGCTTGTTTTAGCGCAAGAATATCGTTAACGCCGTCGCCCGTCATAGCCGTCGTGTGTCCTGCGTCTTTAAGCGATTTTATCAAAATTGCTTTTTGTTCGGGGGATACTCTGCCAAAAACAGTGTATTCATTTGCTATTTTATAAACTTCTTCGTCAGACATCGATTCTAGACTAATATATTTTTCTGCGTTTTCTATGCCGACTTGCTTGGAAACTTCAGAAACGGTTAACGGATTGTCGCCGGAGATTACTTTTATATGAACGTCGTTTTCTTTAAACCATTTTATCGTTTCAACGGCTTCCTTTCTAATTTCGTCTTGTAAAATTATTAAAGAAAGTGGCTTAAAATCTTCGGGGATTTTTTCGTCTTTTATGGGCTTTTTAGATTTTGCGAGAAGTAAAACTCTAAGCCCGTATTTTGCAAATTGATTTATTTTTTCTTCGAGAACAGAAAAATCTTTTTTGGAAAGAATATATTCAGGTGCTCCAAACGAATACGTTTCGCCACTGTCAAAGGTAACTGCCGATAATTTTCTGGCAGAATTGAATGGGAGAGAGGTCTTTGCCGTAAAAACTTCTTCCGTTCCAAAATACCTTGCAAGAGCAAGTGCCGTTTGGTTGTTGTCTTTAAGTGCATAAAGCATTGAAGAAATTATTTGACTAGCGTCAAATTTATCGTCTGATAAATTGACGATTTCCTTAACGTTCATCTCGCCACTCGTTATCGTGCCCGTCTTATCAAAACAAATGGTGTCGACACGAGCCAACATTTCAAGCGAATATAAGTCTTGTACCAAAGTTTTATGGCTTGCAAGTTTTATAACGCCGATTGCAAGCGCCGTGCTTGTTAACAAAAACATTCCCGAGGGAATCATTCCTATAATTACCGTCGAAGCACTGCTAATTGCATCGGGCAGGGTAGCGTCGTTAAAGAAAATGGATTTGCATAAAAAAGCAATGGCAATAGGAACAATGACTATGCTAATTAGTTTGATTATTTTATTTAGCGAAGTCATAAGTTCCGAGTAAGGTTTTTTATATTGTTTTGCTTTTTCGGAAAGATTTTCAATATAATTATCCTTTCCAACCTTTTCGGCTTTTGCTTTGCAGTTGCCCGTTGTGATAAAACTTCCCGCAAGAAGCGTGTCGCCCTTATTTTTTTTGATAGGAACAGATTCGCCCGTTAAAAGCGATTCGTTCACCTCTACAAAGCCGTCTATCACGGTACAATCTGTGGGTATTTGATTACCTAGGCTTAAACAAATAACGTCGTCAAGCACTATATCGCAAGAAGAAATTTCCGTTAAATTGCCGTTTCTTATAACTTTACTGTTTTTTTGAGCGACGAGGGTAAGTTTGTCGATGCAGGATTTTGCTCGTAATTCTTGAATAATGCCTATTAAAACGTTTGCAACGTAAATTAAACAGAAAAAGAATCTCGTTATCGGCGCTTTGACCAAAATCAAGGCAATGGCAACGAGTATACCGAGCAAGTTAAAAAAGGTAAAAATATTGCTACAAAAGATACTCAAAACTGATTTTGAGTATCTTTTTTTAACTTTATTGACAAGATTTTTTTCAATTCTTTCCTTAATTTGCTCGTCGTTTAGCCCGATTGACGGGTCGACGTCATATCTTGTGATTTCTGTTTCTAACGATTGTTTTTTTTTCATTTTTTCACCAGATTAAACAATGATATTTACAAGTCTTCCCGGAACAACGATGACTTTTTTAATGGCTTTTTCGCCTAATTCTTCTTTAATTTTATCGTTACTTAAAACTAATTCTTTAATTTCGTCTTGCGTTAGTCCGTTTGGTATATTAAGTTTTAATTTCATCTTGCTATTAATTTGTATAGCCACTTCAACTTCGTCTTTTACAAGTGCACTTTCGTCGCAAACGGGGTAATGTGAGAGGAAAACGGACGTCTTATTGCCAAGCATTTCCCAAATTTCTTCAGAAAAGTGCGGGGCACAAGGCGCAAGTAATCCCATAAATTTCTTAAAGCACTCCATGAGTAATTTTCCGTTTTTGTTTTCCAAAGCCTCGTATTTAGACAATGCGTTTAGTAATTCCATAAGTCTTGCAACGGCAGTGTTGAAAGAGAAGTTTTCCATATCTTGGTCCACTTGCTTTATTGCGTAGTTTGTTGCGTAAAGCAATTCTTTTTCGTCTTTTCCGATAACGTCACAGTCGTTTTTAGAAGAAGCGATAACCTTGTCGGCAAGTCTTTCGATTCTATCGAGGAATTTTGTGATTGCTTTTATGCCGTCGTCGTTCCACGGACCACCTTCCGTGTAAGAGAAACCGAACATTAAATATAATCTTAAAGTGTCGGCACCGAATTCTTGAACGTACGGGTCGGGAGCAATGATGTTGCCTTTTGACTTACTCATTCTCATTCCGTCGGGACCGAGAATAACGCCTTGGTGAACGAGCGACTTAAACGGTTCGTCAAAATTCAAATAGCCCATATCTCTTAACGCTTTCGTGATGAAACGTGCATAGAGAAGGTGCATACAAGCGTGTTCTGCGCCACCTACGTATTTATCCACAGGAAGCATTTTGTTTATAATTTCAGGATTGAAAGGCACATCGGGGTTGTTTGCGTCCGGATATCTTAAATAGTACCAACTTGAGCAAACGAAAGTGTCTAGCGTGTCTGGGTCACGATGAGCGTCGCCACCACAAATCGGGCACTTAACGTTCATAAAGCCTTCGTGTTTTGCAAGAGGCGATTCGCCGTCAGGCGTAAATTCCACGTCGTAAGGGAGCGCAACTGGTAAATCTTTGTAAGGAACCGGAACGACGCCACACTTGTCACAGTGAATGACAGGGATAGGCGCACCCCAGTAACGCTGACGAGAAACAAGCCAATCTCTCAAACGGTAGTTTGTTTTGTGAGAAGCCTTACCTGCTTTAACGAGGAAATTTATGATTGATTTTCTTGCTTCTTCGCTCGTTAAACCGTCAAAACCGACGCTGTTTATAACAATTCCGTCTTCGGTAAACGGTAAAGTGTCGTCGCAATTTATGCCTTTTATAACTCTGTTTATAGGCAAACCGTATTTGTTCGCAAAAGCAAAATCTCTTTCGTCGTGAGACGGAACGCCCATAACGGCACCCGTGCCGTAAGAATACAAAACGTAATCGGCAACGTAAATAGGAACGCTCTTGCCGTTTATCGGGTTAATTGCATTGTGTCCGATATAAACGCCCGTCTTTTCACGAGCCGTCGACAATCTTTCTATTTCGTTTGTTTTAAGCGTTTCGTTAATATAATCTTCAACTGCTTTTTTCTGCACTTTGGACGTTAATTTCTTTACTAACGGGTGTTCCGGCGCTAAAACGACGTAAGAAACACCGAAAAGCGTGTCTGCTCTCGTTGTAAACACTTTGAAAGTGTCTCCGCTCTCTGCCGTAAACTCAATTTCTCCACCCGTAGATTTTCCAATCCAGTTTTTTTGCATCGCCTTTGTTTTTTCGGGCCAGTCGAGGGAGGGTAAGCATTGTAAAAGTTCTTCGGCGTAATCCGTGATTTTAAAGAACCATTGCGTTAAATTCTTTTTTACGACGGTAGAACCACAGCGTTCGCAAACGCCGTTGACTACTTGTTCATTTGCTAAAACCGTTTTACAACTCGGGCACCAGTTTACAGGTGCTTCTTTTCTGTATGCTAAATTATGTTCGTATAGTTTGAGGAATAACCATTGCGTCCATTTGTAGTAGTCTTCTTGACAAGTTTTTATTTCGTGTGACCAATCAAACATAGCGCCCATTTCTGAAAGCGTTTTTTCCATGTTGGCGATGTTTTTTTCCGTTGAGTCTTTCGGGTGTATGCCTGTTTTAATTGCGTAATTTTCGGCAGGAAGTCCAAAAGCGTCAAATCCCATAGGTTGAAAAACTTCAAAACCCTTCATTTTTTTGTATCTGACAAAACTATCAGTCGGCCCGTAGTTGTACCAGTGCCCTAAATGAAGTTTTGCGGCTGAGGGATAAGAGAACATCTCTAAACAATAATATTTTTTGTCTGTGTTTTTAGGATTGAAATTGTTTATTTTTTCTTTTTCCCAAATCTCTTGCCATTTTTTTTCGACCTTTTTAATGTCCATAAGGTTATCTCCTTTTTCGTCTATCGTTAAATTATATACATTATATACCTAATAGAATAAATAGTCAACCAATATTTAATGGGTAGATGATACGATGGCGTTAAAAAAATAGAAAAACTCACGTGAAATTAGTAATTATGTATTTACAAAATATTAAAATAATGATATACTAATTCTAAATAAAATAAACGAGGTGTTAGATATGCAACCTGAAAAAAAACCATACTCAAGCGTAGAAGGATTAAAGTCCAGATTCGTTGAATTGTACGGTGAAGTTACCGATGCACAAATTAAGCGTTATAACGACACATTTGAAAATTTTAAAAAATATTTCGGCGTAGAACAAGCGTACGTTGCTTCGTCGAGTGGTAGAGTAGAAGTATGTGGAAACCACACTGACCATAATGGTGGACGTGTAGTTTCTTGTGCCATAAGTTTGGACACTCTTGCAATGTTTTTACCGACGGACGATAACGTTATCGTTGTAAAATCTGAAGGTTATCCCGAAATGACGATAGATTTAAACGGACCGGAGATTGAAAAGAAAGGAACGTCGCCGGCATTAATTCGTGGCGTATGCGTCGGATTAAAAAACAAGGGCTTTAACGTCGGTGGTTTTAAGATGTACTGCACTAGCAACGTTTTGGGTGGCGCTGGAATTTCAAGTTCTGCATCGTTTGAAGTTTTGATGGCAGAAGTATTAAACTTTTTGTATAACGAAGATAAAATTTCAGACGAAGATAAGTCTAAGGTTGCTCAATTTTCAGAAAGAGAATATTTCGGAAAACCTTGTGGACTTCTCGACCAAACTGCAATTGCATTCGGTGGATTGAAGAAACTCGATTTTGCCGATAAAAACAAAATCGTGGTAGAGGACACTCACAACAATTTGGCGGACTATACGTTGGTTCTCGTAAACACTGGAGGAAGTCACGCAGATTTAGTTGAAGATTATGCGTCGATTCCAAGAGAAATGTTTTCAGTTGCAAATGCACTTGGCGTAGAAAGGCTTATCGATATTAGTGAAAAAGATTTTTACGAAAAGTTACCTTCCGTATATAATAAAGTTGCAGATAGGGCAGTGAGCAGAGCGATACATTTCTTTGACGAAAACAACCGTGTAGACCAAGTTGCAAACGCCTTAAAGTCAAACGATTATCAATCATTCTTAAACGCAATCAACGGGTCGGGAATTAGTTCGCTATGCTTTTTACAAAATTGTTATGTTGCCGGTAGCGACGAACAACTTATCCCGAAAGCACTTGCCGTTTCCAAAAAATATCTTAACGGTGGTGCAAACCGTGTTCACGGTGGTGGCTTTGCAGGTACGACTCTTAACATCGTTAAAAACGAAGACTTACAAAACTTCATAGATAAAATGAGCGCTTACTACAAAAAGGAAGACATCATTCCGTTAAAAGTTCGTTCTTGTGGCACAATCGTCTTATAATATCTAGCGATTTTACATATTGTATTGTCACGCATAATTATAAAATTGGAGTAAATTTTAAGCAATGATTACTAAAAATAACAACTATATCAAACTAGATGGACTTAACTCTTCTTTAGTGCTTGTTAAAAAGGACGCAAGGCTTGGGCTTGCGCATTTCGGCAAAAAAATTAAAGGCAACAATTTTGATTTTATTTCGTATTTCGGCGACGAATATCATTCGCCCGTTGAAGAAACTTCCTTTTTACACTCTGTTTTTTCTTCTACGGGAGACGGAAATATAAGAGAGCCGTTGGTGATTATAAACGACGAAAACGGGAATTTTATTCACAGGTTTACTTTCCTCGATAGCGAGATTATAGACCCTGATTATTCAAAAATTTTCCCTTCTTCAAGAGATAAAGAATGTACGGTAAAACTTACATTTAAATCGCTTGCAAACGAATTGTTCGTTAACGTTTATATCTCGTGTTTTGCAGATAGTTCCGTATACGCATTTAAAACGGAAGTTGTAAATAAAACGGGAAACCCCATAACCGTACAAAGACTAATGAGTTTGCAACTTGATTTTTGGGGAGAAACTGCCGAAGTCGTTTCTTTCGATGGCGCTTGGGCAAGAGAGAGAACCAAGCACGTTTCAAAATTAAATGCGGGAATTTTTAGCGTAGAAACAAAACAAGGTTTTTCTTCTGCAGAACACAATCCCTTCGTTATGCTTAAATTAAAGAACGACGATATCGTTGCTTCAAACTTAATTTGGTCGGGAAATCACAAGCAAATCGTAGAAATTTCTCAGATGAATTACGTGAGATATTTTACAGGTATTAACGACCATAACTTTTCTTATCTTTTAAACGACGGAGAAAGTTTAGAATCGCCCGAAGCAATTGTTTGTAGGGCGTCGTCGGAGCAAGAGATAACGGGAATTATGCACGATTTTGTTATGAACCATATTATTCCAGAAAGATTTAGAAAAATGGAAAGGCCCGTTCTTCTTAACAACTGGGAAGCAACTTATATGGATTTTACTGCCGAAAAGATTTTGTCTCTTGCGAAAAAGGCAAAAGAACTTGGCGTGGAACTCTTTGTTTTGGACGACGGTTGGTTCGGTAAGCGTGACGTCGACAATTGTTCTTTGGGCGATTGGGTTGACTATAAAGAAAAAACCGGTGGATTAAGGAAACTCAGAGATAATATTAAAGCGATGGGCTTAAAATTCGGGCTTTGGTTTGAACCGGAAATGGCAAATCCCGACAGCGACTTGTTTAGAGCACATCCTGAATTTATTCAATTCGTTCCGGGATTAGACCCGTTGAGGCGTCGTGAACAATACGTTTTAGATTTCGCCAACAAAGATTGTCGTGATTACGTCGTAAATATTATTAACAAAGTCATCGACGAAGTACAAATGGATTATATAAAGTGGGATTGTAACCGTTGTATGACGGACGTCAATTCCGTTGCACTTAAAAATCAAGGCGACTATTATTACGAATATATGCGTGGGCTTTACGATGTGTTTAGAAGGCTCGTCGAGGCTCATCCCGAAATACTGTTCGAAGGTTGTTCGTCGGGTGGCAACAGATTCGACTTGGGCGTAGCGTATTATATGCCACAAACTTGGTGTAGTGATAATACCGATGCCGGCGATAGAGTGTTTATCCAGGAAGGCACGCTGTATGCATATCCGCAAAGCACGATTGGTGCTCACGTTTCCGTTTGTCCTAACCATCAAACGGGCAATGCAACCTCTTTGGAAAGTAGGTTTAACGTTGCTTGTGTAGGTGCGTTCGGGTATGAAATGGATATTACGAAATGCACGGAAGAAGAGCAAGACGTTATAAAAGAACAAATTAAATTTTATAAAAATCACAGAAAATTGTTGCAATTCGGTAAATATTATCGCTTGGGTGATATTTTCAGTGGCAACAAGAGTGGCTGGATAATCGTTTCAGAAGATAAGTCGGAAGCAATGGTTATGCTTTTAGCCGTTCATAAACAAACAAACGGCACGATAGAGGGAGTAAAACTTTGTGGTCTAGACGACGATGCAGAATATCTCGTTGAAATGCGTAAGCAAAATAACTGTAATGCGTTGGAAAGTTTTACAGCTTATGGCGACACGCTTAATAACGCAGTAATTAATTTTGGCGATATTTACGCTGATTTTGACAAAAATCAAAATCATAATTCTATTTCTACAAGAATGTTTTATTTAAAGAAAATTAAATAATAAGAATAATTTGTAAAGTAATTAGGGCTTGATAAATTGCAAAAATTTATTAAGCCTTAACTTTAATAAAATATTTTAGCTGATAAATGAAGATGACCTTTTTTTGATTTTGACGGGGCTTTAAATATAGCATCGTACGAAAAAAACATTTCTATTTTAAACAATATTTTATAACTTTTTCAAAGCGAAGTAAAATTGTGTTTGTAATCAGAAATATGATTATATGTTTTTAAGGAAATTTATGGATTACTTTGTTGCAGATTTACATTTTGGACATTCGAATATAATTTCACTTTGTAAGCGCCCGTACGTTAGTGTTGAAGAAATGGACGAGGCGTTTATAGACGCTTGGAATAAAAGGGTCAAAAAGAAAGCCGACACTGTTTACATTGTCGGTGATTTTGTTTGGGAAAAAGTCGACCCGTTAAAATATATTAAAAGATTGAACGGGCATAAAGTTCTTATAACGGGAAATCACGACAAAAAGTGGCTTGCAAAACAAGACTACTCTCAGTATTTTGATAAAATAGTGCCGTATCTTGAGATAAGGAGCAACGATGTGGATATAACTCTTTGCCATTATCCTATGCTTGAATGGAAAAACAGTCGTAAAATAGGTTCAAAAAAACTTGGTTATCTTATTCACGGGCATATACACGATAGATATAGTAAATCGTACGAACCTTTGTTTCGTATGCCACACGCACTGAACGCAGGTGTTGATATTAACGGATTTATGCCCGTAACTTTCTCTGAATTGGTAAAAAACAACGAGGCGCACAAAAATGAAAAACTCACAAAAACGTCCGTGGAAACGGAGATTTCGGATTCTATAACTCAATTGCCTATCAATAATGAGATAAAAACATATTTTAAAATAGTCGGAGATTTTGACCCTGACAAGATAACTGAAAGGCTCAATTTAATCCCGAGTAAAAAGTGGCGAAAGGGAGATAAAAGAAAGGTTGGAGAATACTCTTTCTCATTATGGGAGTTTGGTGTAATAGAAAAAACTAATAA
>CAYLUH010000007.1:28793-42931 GCA_964386845.1 uncultured Christensenella sp. | reverse complement strand
GATAATGGTTATTATTAAGGATATATGGTATAATAAAATTATGAGTTGCAACGTAAACAAAAAATATATCTGTATAGATTTAAAAAGTTTTTACGCATCCGTCGAGTGTGCAGAATTAGGACTGGACCCGTTCACGGCAAACCTTGTCGTTGCCGACGTTGAAAGGACAAAGGGAACCGTTTGCCTTGCGATAACTCCGGCAATGAAAAAACTCGGTGTTAAAAACAGATGTAGACTTTTTGAAATTCCAAAAAATATTGAATATATTACAGTAAAACCGAAAATGAGTTTGTATATGAAAAAATCGGCAGAAATATTTTCTGTTTATTTAAAATATATTGCTCCGGAAGATATACACGTTTATTCTGTCGACGAATGTTTTATCGACATCACCGATTATATGAAGTTGTATGATATGTCGGCTGTGGAAATTGCCAAAACGCTGATAAAAGACGTTTATCAAAGCACAAAAATTCCTGCATCTGTCGGCATTGGTGATAATTTGTTTTTGGCAAAAGTTGCTTTGGATATTACTGCAAAACATTCGGAAGATAGCATTGGAATATTGGACGAGTACTCTTTTAAGAAAAGTATATGGTTTTACAAGCCGATAACCGATATATGGAGTATCGGAGAGGGAATTGCAAAAAGATTAAAAAAGTATGGAGTAACCGATTTATACGGCGTTGCACATATGGACGAAAAGATTTTGTATCGTGAATTTGGTGTCAATGCTGAACTTTTAATCGACCACGCCAACGGCGTTGAGCCTTGCACCATAAAGGATATAAAAGCATACGTTTCCAAAAATTCTTCTATTTCGCACGGCCAGATTTTGCCTTGTGATTACAATGCAGAGGATGCCTGTGTAATATTAAAAGAAATGGTGGAAAAAATTGTTTTGGAACTCATAGAAAAAAAGTTGGTTACCAACAATATTTCGCTACTAATTAATTACTCGAAAACCGTAAACGAAAGCAGTACTGGTGGAAGCAGAAAACTTGCCGTTTACACTAATTCCATAAAAAAACTAATGAAAATGTTTGTGGATTTTTATATGCAAACCGTCAACAAAAACTTGCCTATTCGTAAAATTTCGATAGGGCTTAACAATGTCGTCGATGAAAAATATAAAGATTTTGATTTACTTTCTAACATTGAGGAAGAAAATAGGGAAGAAACGTTACAAAATACAATTATAGACATAAAAAGAAAGTTTGGGAAAAATTCTATTTTAAGGGGAATGAGTTATCAAAAAAATGCAACTGGCAGAGAAAGGAACAAAATGATTGGAGGACACAACGGTGGCGAAGATGACAAACGTTGAGAGAGCGAAACAATTTATGCCTTTTGCTGCATTAAGAGGTTTTGACGACGTTATTTTAGATAAAGAAAAGATAAAAAAAGAGAAAATAGAATTGTCGGAAGATGAAATAAAATCTATAAATAGTGTGTTGACAGACGTTAAAAAGGGCGTTTTGGTTGAGATAACTTATTTTGATTTTGACGGATACGTTACTGAAGAAGGGCTTGTTTCGGAAGTCGATTTTGTTTTTAAGCATTTAAAGATAATTAAGAAAAAAATTGATTTTACCGATATATACAAAATCCAAATAGTTAAGGAAAAATGAAAAGGTTTTTCTTTTTGAAAAATTATAAAAAAAATCGTAAAGGCATAGAAAAACAGTTGACAAAATAAGTGATAATTTTTATAATGTTATAAATAATAAATGCAGAGAAGGAAAGTAGTATTCGGCGTTTTTTAAGAGAGTTTACGGTTGGTGCGAGTAAACAGAACAAAGGGTACGGCTCGTTCCGGAGCAGAAAGGGTGAATTACAGTAATCCTTTACGGGATAACACGTTACGTTTAATCGAGTGATTGCAAAATGTTTTGCAATAATCGGGGTGGTACCACGACAAAAGCGTCCCCGAACCGTTTCGGTTCGGGGTTTTTATTTTTAAATTTATTACATAAAGGAGATCGTATATGAAAAAAATCGTAATCAGCGATATTTCGCTAAAAGAATGCTTAAAAAACAAAGCTTTTAACTTTACTTTTAAAGAAAAGCTAGAGATTGCTAAGCGACTATGCGAGCTCGGAGTTGACGTTATAGAAATTTCTGCACCAATGCACGAAGCAGACAAGGTGCTTATAAAAACTATTTGTGCGTGCGTGAAAGACACTTGTGTTAGTTTGTCTATTGATAAGGAAGAAGATTTGGGAGCGATAAGTTTAATATCAAACGCCAAAAGTTCTAGGGTGTCTGTAAACGTTCCCGTTTCACCTGTTTTAATGGAGTATTTCTCGGCAAAAAGGCCGAAAGCAGTTTTGGAATATATCAAAAATGTTACAAAGTGCGCAAAAGAAAAGTGTGCTGACGTAGAAGTCAATTTCTTAGACGCCACCAGAGCAGATGTATCTTTCTTGAAAGAAGCCATTTGTTTTGCTTTAGACAACGGCGCATCGACAATTTCTTTAACTGATATTTTCGGTGCTATGTTGCCCAAAGAATTTGCTTTATTGTTACAAGAATTATATAATGATATTCCAAGGTTAAAAGACGTAACCGTCGGAGTACAACTTAACAATACTTTCGATATGGCGATGCCTTCTATTTTCGAGGCGCTCGATATGGGCGTTACCGAGATTAAGTCTTCCGTTTTAAGTGGACTCGGCTTGATGGACTTTGCAAGTATGATAAAATCGCTTGAATTTTTAGGCGTTAAAAAAGGATATGAAAACGGTATCAATAAGACGGCAATGAACAGAATTTTAACCAGATTAGAAGGCGAAATTTCGAAAAACACGTCAATCGTTTCTGCAGAAAACAAGTCGGAAAATAAAGAAATTGATAAAAATGTAACCGAAGAAGAATTAAAAACTATGGTTCAAGATTTCGGATTTGATTTGTCGGAAGAAGACTTTAATAAGGTTTGGGCAGAGTATAACCGTATTTCCGAAAAAAAGAATATTACGCTTAAAGACTTGGAAGTTATCGTTTCTAGTTATGCTTTCCAAGTTCCTGAAATTTATGTTTTGGATAGATTTTCCGTTAACTCGAGCAACGTTTTGACTGCAACGGCAAGCGTTTCGGTAATTAAAGACGGAAAGAACGTCAGTGGACTTTCTTATGGTAACGGTGCCGTCGATGCATGTTTTAAGGCGATTGAAAATATCGCAGGCGAACACTTTGAACTAGACGACTTTGAAATAGGCGCCGTAACAGAGGGTAGAGAAGCACTTGGTAAAGCCATAGTTAAATTGAGAGCCGGTGACAAAGTTTTCGTGGGGCGTGGAATATCGACGGACGTAATCGGCGCAAGCATTAGAGCATATGTAGACGCTCTTAACAAAATCGCATACGAAAGGGGGAATAAATAATGAAACTTTCTTTCTCCACAAACGGTTGGAAACTTTCTTTTGAAAGACTTATAGAACTTTGTAACGAGAATAAAATTCAAGGTTTAGAAATACACAATGTGCAAGAGGTTAGCAGTAAAGAAAGCAATCCTTTTGCTACCGAAAACATTTCTGCAACGAGAAAAATTTTATTTGAAAATAACGTAAAAATCGCTTGTTTGGATTCAATATCCAATTTGGCTGATTTACAAAATATCGAAGACAGCAAAAAAGAAATAAAGTCCTTAATCGAGTTGGCAAAATCTTTAGATTGTCCGTTTATTAGGCTTCATGCAACAAAAAGTAACGGATATACGACGGAACAAGTTACGCAAACTTTAACCGAAAACATGTCGGAACTTATTGCTTTTGCAAAAGAAAACGACGTAATATTGCTTGTCGAAACAATGGGCATTTATTCCAATACTAAAGACCTTGCAACTCTTTTGGATTCTTTTGCAGACGACAATTTCTCTGCACTTTGGGATATTCATCACACGTTTAGATATGCAGGGGAAAGTGCCGAAGTTTCCGTTAAGAATTTGGGTAAGCACATAAAGCACCTACACATTAAGGACAGCAAGATTGAAAATGACGATATGAAATATTGCTTACTCGGAGAAGGAGAACTTCCGTTAAAGGATATTTTCGATTCTCTTAGGGCAATCAATTACGAGGGCTATATGTCGTTAGAACTTATGCCGGAGTGGATTGAAAGTTTGGGTGATACGGAAATTGTTCTTCCTCAGTTTGCAAGTTATATGTCTACTTTCGAAAGCGTTCCGTCTTGGCAAAACAATCTTTATGATAATAAGAGGAAAACGGGCAAATATATTTGGAAAAAAGAGACTCTTATCGAAAGAACTTTTTCGCAAATGTTAGATAAAGTCGTTGAGGAGTTCCCTGACCAAATTGCTTTTAAATACACAACTTTAGATTACACCAGAACCTACAGAGAATTCAGAGACGAAGTCGACGTAGTCGCAAGAGCGCTTATGGCAATCGGTGTAAAAAAAGGCGACCATGTTGCAGTTTGGGCAACAAACGTCCCGGAATGGTACTTGACCTTTTGGGCAACGACGAAGATAGGCGCAGTTTTGGTTACGGTAAACACTGCTTATAAAATTCACGAAATCGAATATTTGTTAAAGCAATCGGATACACATACTTTGGTGTTGATTAAAGGTTGGAGAGATAACGATTACGCAGGAACGATTAACGAACTTTGCCCAGAACTTAAAACTCTTAAAAAAGGCGAGCCTTTACATTCTAAAAAGCTTCCTTTCTTGAGAAACGTTATTACTGTCGGTTTTAACCAACCGGGTACGTTAAATTATTCCGAATTTATGAGCAAGGCAAAATATGTTTCGGAAGAGGAATTGACAAGGCGTGCAAGCACCGTTTCTGTAAACGACGTTTGCAACATGCAATATACTTCAGGAACGACGGGCTTCCCGAAAGGCGTTATGTTAACTCACTACAACATAGTTAACAACGGTAAATGTATCGGCGACAGAATGGACTTGTCTACAGCAGACAGAATGATGATTCAAGTGCCGATGTTCCACTGTTTCGGAATGGTTCTTGCGATGACCGCTTCGATGACGCACGGCGTTTCGCTTTTCCCACTTCCATATTATTCGCCAAAGCCTGCGTTACAATGTATCAATCAAGAAAGAATTACTTGTTTCCATGGCGTTCCGACGATGTTTATAGGTCTTCTTTCTCACGAAGATTTTGCAAAAACCGACTTTTCGTATATGCGTACGGGAATTATGGCAGGAAGTCCGTGCCCGATTGCTATTATGGAAGAAGTTCTTGACAAAATGAACATGAAAGAAATAACCATCGTTTATGGGCAAACGGAGGCGTCTCCGGGATGTACAATGAGTAGTACAGACGATAGCGTGGAAGTTAGGGTAAACACGGTAGGTAGTGCTTTGCCTAATATAGAATGTAAAATCGTAGACCCCGAAACTTACGAAGAATTGCCGTATAACACGGTTGGTGAATTTGTCGCTAGAGGTTATAACTTGATGAAAGGTTATTACAAAATGCCTTTGGAAACGGCAAAAGCCATAGATAAAGACGGTTGGCTCCACACGGGTGACTTGGCACTTAAAATGCCCGACGGAAATTATAAAATTACCGGAAGATTGAAAGATATGATTATTCGTGGTGGAGAAAACTTGTATCCAAAAGAAATTGAAGACTTTTTGTACACTCATCCGAAGATTTCAGACGTACAAGTTGTCGGCGTGCCTGACGAAAGATATGGCGAAGAAGCATACGCTTTCATTATACTTAAAGACGGCGAAACTTTGGACGAAAAGGAATTAAGAGAGTTTTGTGTCGCAAGAATTGCAAAACATAAAGTTCCTAGGTATTTTGATTTTGTTTCTAGTTTCCCGACAAATGCGGCAGGGAAAATATTAAAGTATAAAATGCGTGAAGACGCAAAAGAAAAAATTAAAAATAAACAATAACTAAAAAGGAGTGTTTGGTTATGGATATTAAAATTGAAAAGGCTAAAAAGTTAAAGCAAAAGCCGGATTTTTCAAAGTTGGGATTTGGTAAATATTTTACCGACCATATGTTTATGATGGATTATTCCGAAGAAGAAGGTTGGCACGATGCAAGGATTGTTCCTTTCGGATATATTCCAATTCATCCCGCTTCGACTGTTCTTCATTATGGCGCTGAAATTTTTGAGGGAATGAAGGCTTACAAGACGAAAGACGGCTATCAAATGTTTAGACCGACAGAGAATTTGAAAAGACTTAACAACTCTGCAGAGAGATTGTGTTTGCCGTCTGTTCCGGAAGACGTATTTATTGACGCTCTCGTTAAGTTGATAAATTTGGATTACGAATGGATTCCAAGCGAAGTCGGTACGTCGTTATATATTCGTCCGTTTATGTTCGGCAATGACGAATCGCTAGGTGTTCACGCTGTTCATAATGCTACTTTCGTTATTATTTTATCACCTGTTGGCAGTTATTACGCAGAGGGATTAAATCCTGTAAAAATCATCATTGAAAATCAAGACGTTAGGGCTGTTCGTGGTGGTACTGGTTATGCAAAATGCGGTGGTAACTATGCTGCAAGTTTAAGAGCGGGAAAGCGTGCTTCGGAGAAAGGTTATTCGCAAGTTTTGTGGCTTGACGGTGTTGAAAGAAAGTACATTGAAGAAGTCGGTGCTATGAACGTTATGTTCAAAATTAACGGAACTATCGTTACTCCGTCTTTGACAGGTTCTGTTCTTCCCGGAATTACAAGAAAATCATGTATTGAAATTTTGAAAGAATGGGGTTATAATGTAGAAGAAAGGTTATTGTCTGTCGACGAACTTATTTCTGCCGCAGAGGACGGAACGTTGGAAGAAGCGTGGGGAACGGGTACGGCCGCAGTTGTATCTCCTATCGGAAATCTTTGTTATGAAGATAAGTCACATGTTGTATCAAACAACCAAATCGGAGAGTTAACACAAAGGCTTTACGACGAGTTGACGGGAATTCAATGGGGTAATAGAGAAGATAAAAGGTCTTGGTGCTTAAAGGTAAAAGTTTAATGTTGAAAAGGATAACTTTGTTTTTAGGTCATTATGGAAGTGGAAAAACAAACGTTGCCGTAAATTATGCCGTCAAATTAAAAAATGACGGAAAAGTGGTTAGTATTTACGACTTGGATATCGTTAACCCTTATTTTAGGACTGTTGACGCACTTAGCATTTTAGAGGAAAAAGGTATTGATTTGGTTGTTTCTCCGTTTGCAGAAACAAACGTCGATATTCCTGCAATGAGTGCAAAATCCTACCAAATGGTGGATAATTTGGATAGATATGCAGTCGTCGATATCGGTGGTGACGATAGAGGTGCTTTGGCTCTTGGTAGGTTTGTAAAGAAAATCGAGCAAGAAAATAATTACGAAATGGTGCTCGTCATAAATAAATATCGTCCCGAAACGAGAGATTTACAAGGAATAAGAGAAATAAAAGAGGAAATCGAAAATACTTGTAAACTTAAATTTACAGCAATTGTCAACAATTCTAATCTTGGAAAAGAAACTACGGTGGAAACGGTGCTTAATAGTTTAAGTTATGCCGAAGAAGTTAGCAAAACTTTCGGGTTGCCGATTTTGTTTACTTCCGTTGAAGAAAGACTTGAAAACCAACTAAAAGAAAAAATAAAACATTTACTTCCAATGCGCTTAATAAAGTACGGCGATTGGTTGTAATAAGGAGAAATTATGGCAAAAACAACTTTTGACGTAGAAAAGTGTAAAGGGTGTGGATTATGTGTAACGGTATGCCCGAAACAAATAATTACCCTTGCAAAAGAAAAAATCAATCAAAAAGGCTATCATCCTGCAGAAATTACAGACGAAAGCAAATGTATCGGCTGTGCGTTTTGTGCAACGATGTGCCCTGACACCGTTATTACGGTAGAAAAATAGAGAGGTGCAAAATGGCTGAAAAAGTTTTAATGAAAGGAAACGAAGCATTGGCAGAAGCGGCTATAATGGCAGGATGCAAATATTATTTTGGTTATCCGATTACGCCGCAAACCGAAGTTGCCGCTTATATGGCAAAGCGTATGCCGAAAATCGGTGGAACGTTTTTGCAAGCAGAATCGGAAGTCGCTGCGATAAATATGGTTATCGGTGTTGCCGCTTGTGGTAAAAGGGTTATGACAAGTAGTTCCAGCCCAGGAATTTCGCTTAAGAGCGAAGGTATTTCCTATCTTGCAGGATGCGAACTTCCCGCATTAATCGTAAACGTTCAACGTGGTGGCCCGGGACTAGGTGGAATTCAACCGTCGCAATCGGATTATTTTCAAGCAACCAAAGGTGGTGGACACGGAGACTATAAACTTATAGTTTTGGCGCCTGCTTCCGTTCAAGAAATGGTTAGTTTGACGTTTAAGGGCTTTGACCTCGCAGATAAGTACAGAATGCAAACGATGATACTTGCAGACGGCACGATGGGACAAATGATGGAACCTGTTTCTTTAGATATGGGTGAAGTTAAAGAATATGCAAAACCATGGGCAACCACGGGTACGGGTACACACGAAGGAAGAAACGTCGTTAACTCGCTTTCTCTTTCTCCCGCACAGTTGGAACAATGGAACATCGATAGATTCGAAAGATACAAAATCGTTGAAAAAGAAGAGGTTATGTATGAAGAATTTATGATGGACGATGCGGAAATTTGCGTTGTTGCTTTCGGTATTGCATCCAGAGTGTCTAAAAATGCTATTATGGAAGCAAGAAAGAAAGGAATTAAAGTTGGTATGATTAGGCCTATCACGCTTTGGCCTTTCCCAAATGAAGCATTGTTAAAGGCCGCTTCGAAAGTTAAGGCGTTTTTATCTGTAGAACTCAATATGGGGCAGATGATAGACGACGTTAAACTTGCAACGAAGTGCCAAAAACCCGTTTATCTTTGCAATCGTACAGGTGGCGTAATTATGTCCCCCGACGAAGTGTTAAAGAGCATTGAAGATATTGAAAAAGGAGTGGCAGTAGAATGGTAGTTTTTGAAAAAACCAAAGGATTAACAGATAATCAACTCCATTATTGTCCGGGTTGTACGCACGGCATTATACACAGATTGGTTGCCGAGTGTTTGGAAGAACTTGGAGTATTGGAAAAAACCGTTGGCGTAGCATCAGTTGGCTGTTCGGTATTTTCGTACAATTATTTTAACGTTGATATGATTCAAGCCGCTCACGGTAGAGCACCTGCCGTTGCAACGGGCGCAAAAAGAGCAAATCCAGACAACGTTGTGTTCACGTATCAAGGCGACGGAGACCTTGCCGCTATCGGCACTGCCGAAACCGTTCACTCTGCCGCACGTGGAGAAAACATTACCGTTATTTTCGTAAATAATGCAATTTACGGTATGACGGGTGGACAAATGGCACCTACAACGCTTCCAAATCAAGTTACGCAAACTTCTCCATACGGACGAGACGTAACGGTTGTCGGATACCCTGTTAAGGTAAGCGAAATGCTTTCTCAAGTTGACGGCGCAACTTATATCGAAAGGGTTGCCGTAAACAACGTTAAAAACATAAAGAATGCAAAAAAAGCCATAAAAAAGGCATTCCAAAATCAAATCGAAGGCAAAGGCTTTTCTTTGATTGAAGTGCTTTCTACTTGCCCGACAAACTGGGGATTATCTCCGGAAAAGGCAATAAAGTGGCTTGATGAAAATATGGAAAAATACTATCCGTTAGGAGTGTATAAAGATAAATACGAGGAGAGTAAGTAACATGAGTACAACGACAAAAATTCTCATCGCAGGATTTGGTGGACAAGGCATACTTTTCTCTGGTAAAGCATTGGCATACACTGGATTAAAGGCTGGCAAGGAAGTTAGTTGGCTTCCTTCGTACGGCCCTGAAATGCGTGGTGGTACGGCAAATTGTTCGATAACGATTTCCGATACGCCTATCGGCTCGCCGATTGTTGATAAGCCAAACATTTTAATCGCAATGAATTTACCTTCGTTAGAAAAGTATTTTTACGAAACAGAACCGAAAGGCATTATAATTTATGATAGTTCGCTGATTATCAAGCAGGATACCAGAGATGACGTTATCACCATTGGTATACCTGCGACAAAATTGGCAAGTGATAACGGACTCGACGGACTTGCAAATATGATTATAATGGGTAAAACGATTAAAGAAACTAATATTTTTACGCTTGAACAAATCAAGAGCAGTCTATCGCAAATGGTTCCCGCTAAAAAGGCAGAACTTTTAGAAAAAAATATTAAGGCGATAGAGTTAGGTTATAATTATTAAAAACTGTTGGAGGATTAAAAGATGAAAGAACAATTAATCGAAATGGGACAAAGGCTTGCTGAACTTAGAGAAATAAAAGGTTTTAAGCCGGAAGAACTTGCAGAAAAACTGAAAATGCCCTATGAAGAGTATATTGCTTATGAAAACGGTGAAAGAGATTTTGCTTTCAGTTTTATGTACAACGTTGCAACTTTATTGGAAGTCGACGTGTTTAATCTTTTGTCCGGACATTCTCCAAAACTTAGCGATTGTGCAGTAGTTAGGCGTGGACATGAATTTTACGTTAAAAAAGAAGGCGCTTACGACTACAAGCATCTCGCTTACACCTTTAAGGATAAAAAGGCAGAACCTTTTTTCGTTATGTGTATGCCGGGTGAAGAAGATGAAAAATTACATAGTCACGAGGGACAGGAATTTCAATTCGTGCTTTCGGGCGTTATGCAGTTCAATATAGGAAATATATCTTATGAACTTCATAAGGGCGATAGTGTATATTTTAATTCGGCAATTCCACACGGAATGAAGGTTTTGGGGGATAAACCTGTAAAATTCTTATCGGTGGTAATGAAATAATAACTCCTAAGCCTACAAAAAAAGGAGTAGATTTATTATTTATGGCAATATATGAACAATTTTTGGGAAGGAGCAGAGATTCCTTTACCGATTTACAAGATTTACAAGACAATTTCAAAATAAAATACGACAAAGATTTTAACTTCGCTTACAGCGTTGTAGATAAACTTGCAGAAGAAAAGCCCGACAAACTTGCTATGATTTGGCTTTCTAAAGATAAAGAAGAAAAAAGATTTACCTTTAGAGATATGAAGCGTTGGTCTGATAAAACTGCAAATTACCTCAAGAGTATGGGTATTAACAAGGGTGACCGTGTTATGCTTGTGCTAAAAAGAAGTTATTATTTTTGGTTCTGTATGCTCGGATTACACAAAATCGGAGCCGTTGCAATTCAAGCGACGAATATGCTTGTCGGTAAAGATTTTACCTACAGGTGTAACAAGGGGGAAATAAAGGCTGTTATCATAACGGGTGACGGCGATTGTACCGAGCATTTTGACGCTGTGGAAGCATTTTGCCCGACGGTAAAATTGAAATTTGTAACAAAGCATAAAAAACCTTCTGGAGAAAATTGGATTGATTTTGAAGAAGGGCTAGAAAAGGCGTCGGAAGATTGGACCAGACCTACCGGCGAAGATGCTGTTATTGCAAAAGACACGATGCTTTTGGCGTTTTCTTCAGGAACGACTGGCTATCCGAAGATGATTGTGCACAACTTTACTTATCCGTTAGGACACATTATGACGGGCGTGTTTTGGCACAGAGTCGTTGACGGTGGATTACATTTTACAATTTCCGATACAGGCTGGCTAAAATCTTTGTGGGGTAAGTTTTACGGACAATGGTTTGGCGAAAGTGCAGTTTTGGTGTACGATTTTGATAAGTTTAACGGTGAAGATATTTTGTCTGTGTTAGACAAATATAAAGTTACGACTTTCTGCGTGCCACCTACAATGTACAGATTTATGCTTCAATTTGACGTTTCGAAGTTTGACTTGTCTAGTTTGACACATTGCTGTTCTGCAGGAGAAGCACTTAACGAGGATATCTTCAATAAGTGGAAAATGTACACAGGGTTGGAAATACACGAGGGGTTCGGACAAACGGAGACAACGTTGTGTTTAGGCACTCTTGGCGGATATTCAAAGCCGATTTCAGGGTTTATCGGTAAGCCGATTCCTGGATATAAAGTTAGAATTTTACGTGAAGACGGTACTGATTGTATGCCAGGCGAAGAAGGCGAAATATGTATAAAAGCCAGCATGGACTCAAAACCTTGTGGTTTGTGCGACGGCTATTTTAAGGACGATGAATCAAACGAAAAAAGTTGGAGACACGGTTATTTTCATACCGGAGATACGGCATATTTTGACGAGCACGGCAATATAAAATATATAGGAAGAAACGACGACGTTATCAAAAGTTCAGGTTATAGGATAGGGCCCTTTGAGGTTGAAAGCGTTTTACTCGAACATCCATCTGTTTTGGAAGTTGCGGTAACCGGTGTGCCTGACCCGAAACGTGGGTTTAACGTAAAGGCAACAATTGTGCTGAACAAGGGGTATGAGCCTTCCGACGAACTTGTTTTGGAACTTCAAAACTTTGTTAAAACCAACACGGCGCCGTATAAGTATCCGAGAGTTATCGAATTTGTCGACAGTTTGCCTAAAACCATTAGTGGAAAAATAAGAAGAACTGAAATAAGACAAAACGACTTGGAAAAATATAAAAAATAAGAGGATTTTATGAAAAAGACAAAATATCACGGCACTCAAACGGAAAAGAATTTAGAGGTGGCTTTTGCCGGTGAATCTCAAGCGAGAAATAAGTACACGTTTTTTGCATCTAAAGCAAAAAAAGAGGGGTACGAACAAATTGCATCGCTGTTTTTGAAAACTGCCGACAATGAAAAAGAGCACGCAAAAATGTGGTTTAAAGAACTTTTGGGTATTGGCGATACGGCAGAAAATTTAGAATCTGCGGCAAACGGCGAAAATTATGAATGGACTGAAATGTACGAAAGTTTCGCAAAAACAGCAGAGGAAGAAGGTTTTACGGAACTTGCCGAAAAGTTTAGACTTGTTGCAAAAATCGAGAAAGAACACGAAGAAAGATACAGAGCACTTTTAGAGAATCTTAATTCTGATTCTGTGTTTAATAAGCAAACAGAAGTCGTTTGGGAATGCAGAAATTGTGGGCACGTAGTTGAAGGAAAGAATGCGCCGAGCGTTTGCCCTACGTGTAATCACCCACAAAGTTATTTTGAAGTTAGAATAAAAAATTATTAAACTTGATTAAAAAACCGTTCTAAAAAAAACAGGACGGTTTTTTTCGTGCCTTTTTGCCAAAAAAATTAAAAAACAGTGGCTAAAACATTACTCTTTTGGCAAAGTAAATTGACAGGCTTTTTTTAATAGTGTATAATAAAATATTATAACTGCGTAATACAAAAGGATATATTATGAAAGATTTATTTACAAGCGAAAGTGTAACGAGTGGACATCCTGATAAAATTTGCGATAGGATTTCAGATGCTGTTTTAGATGCATATTTAAGCCAGGACAAGGATTCTAGAGTTGCGTGTGAATGTTGTGTGACAAAAGATTTTTTGCTTATTATGGGTGAAATTACTTCAAAGGCAAAAGTTGACGTCAAAGAAGTCGCTAGGCGTGTTGTTAGAGAAATCGGCTATGATAAAGAAGGTGTAGGATTTAATGCAGACACCGTCGAAATAATCGTTAAGTTAAACAAACAAAGTCCTGATATTGCTCTTGGTGTCGATAATTCTTTGGAGTTTAAAGAAACCGATAATGAAAAGTATAATAAAATCGGCGCAGGTGACCAAGGATTGATGTTTGGATACGCTTCTAACGAAACGGAAAGTTTAATGCCATTACCTATTATGCTTGCTCACAAAATGTGTGAAAGGTTAGAGTGCGTAAGAAAAGAGGGGTTGTTAGGCTATTTGCGTCCCGACGGAAAAGGGCAGGTTACCGTTGAATATGAAAACGGAAAACCAAAAAGAGTGGAAGCAGTGGTTTTATCATCTCAGCACGACGAAAAAGTTGATATCGAAACACTCAGGAAAGATTTAAAGAAAGTTGTTATAGACGAAGTTATCCCGACGGAATATATTGATTGTAACACGAAATTTTTCATAAACCCGACGGGTAGATTTGAAATCGGTGGACCAAACGGAGATTCGGGATTGACGGGTAGAAAAATAATAGTAGATACTTACGGAGGAAAATGTCCTCACGGCGGTGGCGCTTTCAGTGGTAAAGACCCAACGAAAGTAGATAGGTCTGCAACGTATATGGCAAGATATATTTGTAAAAATATCGTTAAA
>CAYLUH010000007.1:0-28693 GCA_964386845.1 uncultured Christensenella sp. | reverse complement strand
TATTCTCTTGGGAGAAGACTGATTGCGCAGATAAATTAAAAAAGTATTTAAAATAAGATGAATTTTATTTCTGATTTTTTAGATAAATACGTTTTTAATGCGAAATGGACGTGTGCCGTTTGTGGTAAAGACATTTTTGAAGGGCAATATTTTTGTGATGATTGTTTGAAAATTTTGCCTTTCAATAATAAAAATATTTGTGACCACTGTGGAAGAAAAACAGGGCTACCACAAAACTATTGCAACACGTGTGGAAATTTTTACGTTTCCGTTGATAAAGCACGTAGCATCTTCAATTACGAGCCACCTATAAGTTCATTGATAAAAAGGCTTAAATACAATAACGCAAAGTATATTTCGGAGATTTTTACTCCGTTTTTTAAGGAGTTGTATATAAAAAATAATTTCGATGCAGAAGTTGTTTGTTATTCGCCGATGAGCGAAAAAGCAAAGAAAGAGCGTGGGTACAATCAAGCAGAACTTGTTGCAAAAGGGTTTGCAAAAGAAATGGGCTTGCCGGTTTATGACGGAATTCAAAAAATTAAGGAAACAAAGCGACAAGCAGGACTTAACAAATTTGAAAGAGCGTTGAACTTGAAAGGCGCATTTAGGTTAAAAGATAAAAAAGAAATAAAAGACAAAGTCGTTGTTTTGATTGACGACGTTTTGACGACGGGCAATACAACGGAAATTTTGGCACAATATCTTAAAAAAGCAGGTGCAAAAAAGGTTTTGGTAATGACCATAACAAGCGTGCCTGACGAATTTAGTTTTGACTAAAAAGGAGTATATATGGGATTATTTAGATTTATATTGGGTGGAGAAGGCAGAAAAAGTTTGAAAAAACTTTCTAAAATGGCTGATAAAGTTTTAGAGTTGGAACCTAAATACAAGGATTTAACAGACGATGAATTGCGTTCTCAAACCGATATATTGAAAAAAAGATTGGCTGACGGAGAAACGTTAGACGATATTTTGTACGACGCATTTGCCGTTGTTAGAGAAGCGGCTTCAAGGGTACTCAATATGCGCCATTATAAAGTGCAAATTATCGGTGGTATTTGTTTGCATCAAGGCAGAGTTGCCGAAATGAAAACCGGTGAAGGTAAGACGCTTGTAGCAACATTGCCTGCATATTTAAATGCTTTAACGGGTAAGGGTGTTCATATAGTAACCGTCAATGATTATTTGGCAAGTCGTGACGCAGAGTGGATGGGCAAAGTCCATAGATTTTTAGGACTAACTGTCGGTGTTGCAGTTTCGGGTATGAGTGACGAAGAAAAGAAGGAAGCGTATAATGCAGACATTACTTACGGCACAAACAACGAAATGGGATTCGATTATTTAAGAGATAATCTCAAAACAAAACTTGAAGATATGGTGCAAAGAGAATTATCCTTTGCAATTGTCGACGAAGTTGACTCTATTTTAATCGACGAAGCAAGAACACCTCTTATAATTTCCGGTAGAGGCAAAGAGTCGAGCGAAAAGTATTTTACTGCAAACAGATTTGTTAAAACTCTTGTTTTAGACAAAGATTTTACCATTGACATAAAAGAAAAGAGTGTTCAAATTACAGAAACAGGTGCCGCAAAAGCAGAAAGTTTTTTTGGACTTGAAAATTTTTCCGATATAGAAAACGCAGATTTATCGCATCATATTCAACAAGCGTTAAAGGCGAATTTTATTTTCAAAAAGGATAACGACTACGTTGTTTCAAACGGAGAAGTTATTATTGTCGACGAGTTTACGGGGCGTTTAATGATTGGCAGAAGGTATTCTGACGGACTTCACCAAGCAATCGAAGCAAAAGAAGGCGTTAAAATCAGAAACGAAAACAAGACTTTTGCAACAATCACCTTCCAAAACTATTTTAGACTTTATAAAAAACTTTCGGGTATGACGGGTACGGCGAAAACCGAGGAAGAAGAATTCCGTTCTATTTACGGACTAGACGTTTTGGAAATTCCCACAAACAAGCCCGTTGCACGAATTGATAATCCCGATATTATTTTTAAGACGGTTAAAGGGAAAAACAATGCTATTATTAATGCTATTATAGATTGTAACAAAAAAGGGCAACCTGTACTTGTCGGTACTGTTACGGTTGAGAAATCAGAAGAGATTGCAAAACTTTTAATTAAACACGGCATAAGACACAACGTTTTAAATGCTAAAAATCACGCAAAGGAAGCAGATATAGTTGCTCAAGCAGGTAGAAAAGGCGCCGTAACGATAGCAACCAACATGGCTGGTCGTGGTACGGATATTTTGCTTGGTGGTAATCCTGAATTTTTAGCTAAAAGGAAATTAAAAGAAGAAGGCATAGAGCCTGAAATGATTGAACTGGCAACTTCTTTTGCAACGATTACCGATGAAGAAGTGTTAAAAGTTAGAGAACGCTATCAAGAGATATATTCTAAATTTAAAGAGCAAACGGATGCAGAAAAAGAAGTTGTTATGAAAGCAGGTGGCTTGCATATTTTAGGTACCGAAAGGCACGAGTCAAGGCGTATTGACAATCAACTTCGTGGTCGTAGTGGTAGACAGGGAGACCCTGGCTCTTCCGTATTTTATATTTCTCTTGAAGACGATTTAGCAAAGCGTTTCGGTGGAGAAAGAATGAACAAAATATACGAGTTCTTTAACATCGACGAAAATGAACCTATGCAATCGAAAATGCTTGCTAGAAGCATTGAAAATGCACAACGCACCATTGAGGGAAGAAACTTTGGTATAAGAAAACACGTTTTGCAATACGACGACGTTATGAATAAACAACGTGAAGTTATGTATGCGGAAAGAATGAAAGTTATTAAACAACCAGACGTGCATCAAGACGTTTTGAATTTGATTCCCGACTTCGTAAAAGAAGTTGTTTCCGGTGTAATCGACAACGGTAATAGGCCTGAAACTTGGGATTTGGAAGAATTAAACAGAGTTATAGAAGCAAAATTGTTGCCGGGAAAATTTGAATTCGTTACAAAAGAAAGGGCTGAAAATTGGGACTACGATTATTTAATCGAAAAGTTGATTAAAGAAACGATTGCTCAATACGAATTGAAAATAGCAAGATATTTAGAGCAAGGATTAGACTTTAAAGAAGTTGAAAAGGTTGTTTTGCTTAGAAATATCGATTCGAAGTGGATTGACCATATCGACGCAATGGACCAATTAAAGAAGGGAATAAGTTTGCGTGGCTATGGCAATGTTGACCCCGTTTTGGAGTACAAGAAAGAAGGATTTGAAATGTTTGAAGACTTAACTTGGTCTATTCAAGACGATACTTGTACTTTGCTAATTAGAGCAGAACTTAAAAAGATTCCTGAAATAACGAAGGAAGAGAAAAAGGATTTTGTAACAAACGAGGATAACGGTGGCGCTAATAATTCAAGAATCGTCACTAAGGAACCTGGCAGAAACGATTTGTGCCCTTGTGGTAGTGGCAAGAAATATAAAAACTGCTGTGGAAAGAAATAAGGTGTAATATGATAAATTTTGAAGAATATAAACAAAAAATTAAAGACCTTAACGTAATATTAACAGAGGCAGGGCACTCTCTTTGACCTGGACGGGTTAAAGATTTTGTTAGAGAATAAACTTGAACTTTCACAAAAACCTGAAATTTATTTAGATTTAAATGCCTCTGTAAAAATTAACAAAGAAATTTCTTCGTTACAAAGCAAGATAGATACGTTTAATAACGCCGAAAAAATGATAAAAGACGTTCTTGAAATAATCGAGCTTGCTGAACTTGACAACGACGAATCTTTACTAGAAGGTATAGACGATGAAATTCTATCCGTTTCCAAGGCAGTTGAAGAAATGAGATTGAAAACGCTTTTGAAAGGGAAGTATGATAATTCTAACGCTCTTTTAATGCTACATGCAGGTGCAGGTGGCACGGAAGCGTGCGACTGGACGGAAATGTTGTATCGAATGTATATTTGTTATGCAGAAAAAAACGGCTTCGTTGTTAGCGAATTAGACCGTCTTGAAGGAGACGGGGCAGGATTAAAATCTGTTTCTTTCAAAATCGAAGGCGAAAATGCGTACGGTTACTTAAAAGCAGAAAAGGGCATACACAGGTTGGTGAGAATTTCTCCTTTCGACGCAAACAAAAAAAGGCATACTTCGTTTGCTTCGCTTGAAGTAATGCCTGAAATTGAGGAAGAAGACGATATTAAAATAAATGCCGAGGATTTGAGAATTGATACCTTTCGTAGCAGTGGTGCAGGAGGTCAGCACATAAACAAGACGGATTCGGCTATAAGAATAACGCATTTGCCGACGGGAATTGTCGTTGCTTGTCAAAATGAGCGTAGCCAAACTCAAAATAAAGAAATGGCTATGAAAATGCTTATTAGTAAACTTATAGAAAGGCGAGAATCGGAAAGGCTTGAGCGTGACCAAGAACTTAAAGGTGAAATTAAAAAAATCGAATGGGGTAGTCAAATTAGAAGTTACGTTTTTTGCCCGTATACCTTGGTTAAGGACCACAGAACGGGATTTTCTAATCCTGACGTGCAATCGGTTATGAACGGCAATATTCAGCCTTTTATCAATGATTATCTAAAAAAGACTTTATGATGTTAAAAGAAAAACTTAAAAAAGAAGAAAAAGATATTATAATTTTAGGAATAGAAACATCGTGTGACGAAACGGCTGTTGCCATTGTAAAAAACGGCAGAAAAATTCTTGCAGACGAAATAATAAGTTCGGCAGTGGAACATTCTAAATTCGGTGGCGTTGTTCCTGAAATTGCTTCAAGATATCATATAACGGCAATTTTAAAGGCGACGGAACAGGCGCTAAATTCTGCGAACCTATCTTTTGGAGATTTGACAGCCATTGCAGTCACGGAAGGTGCAGGACTTTTAGGCGCTCTTTTGGTGGGTGTTTCATTTGCAAAAGCACTTGCTTACACTTTGAATATTCCACTTGTTCCCGTAAGTCACATAAGAGGGCACGTTGCTGCGTCTTATTTGGCAGATTGTGAATTGGAGCCACCTTTTGTTACGATACTTGCAAGTGGAGGACATACTGCCATTTTGGCTGTTGAAGATTATTTGCATTTTAAAGTGTTAGGGCAAACGCTAGATGACGCTGTCGGAGAGGCTTTTGATAAAGTTTCGAGAGTTTTAGGACTGGGATACCCCGGTGGTCCCAAAATAGAAGCCATGGCAAAAGACGGAAAAAATAATATAAAACTTCCAAAAATGTTAAAAAACAACTATAAAGGTGGTAAATATGATTTTTCTTATAGTGGCTTAAAAACGGCTGTTATTAATTACGTACATCACGAAGAACAAAAGGGTAAGGATATTAACAAAGCAGATGTTGCAAAAAGTTTTCAGTGTTCTGCTATAGATGTGTTGGTTGATAAGGCTTTTGAAGCTTTAAAAGAAACCGGTTTTAAAACACTGTGTGTTTCGGGTGGCGTAGGTGCTAATGCGTATTTGAGAGAACAACTTTCGTTTAGATCAAAAAAAGAAGGAGTGAAGCTAGTTTTGCCTGAAAAAAGATATTGTACTGATAATGGCGCAATGATAGGTGCAGAAGGTTATATACAATACGTAAACGGAAAGAGGGCAGATTTAACTTTGAATGCAAAAGCAGTTTTGCCTCTTTAATAAAAAAGGAAAAATAAAAGGGACTTTTTCAAGCCCCTTTTTGTTTTAATAAAAATTATTCTGCAACTTCTGTGTCTGCTTTCTTTGCACGAGGTTTTCTCGTCTTTTTAACGGGTTCTTCTTTAACTTCTTCGGCTACGACTTCTTCTTTAACTTCTTCAACCGGTGTAGCAGGAGCGTCTTTTTCTAAAGAGGCAACCTTTTTAGCGAGCCTTGCTTTTTTGTTTGCGGCATTGTTTGCGTGTATAATATTTTTAGAGCAAGCAGAATCAATGATAGCAAATGCGTTGGATAAAGCGATTTTTGCTTCTTGTAAATTGTTTTCTTTAACTAAAACTTCAACTTTTTTAATTGCAGATTTAACTTCAGAACGGATTGATTTGTTTTGTTCTGCCTTTTTTGTGTTAACTATAACTCTTTTTTTAGCTGATTTAATGTTTGGCATTTTGTATGCACTCCTTGATAACTTTTAATGTCGCTAATTATTTTAACACAAATAAAATATAATTGCAACTACATTTTAAGTCAAATTTGATTAAATTCACTAAAATTTTACTAAATTTTTAAAGCATGGCATAAATTTTAATATGGAAAAAAATTTTATTGCAGTGCTCGATAGTGGAGTGGGTGGAATATCGGTGCTTAAAGAGTTGACTAGTCTTTTGCCAAACGAAAATTATTTGTACTTTGGTGACAAAAAAAATTTGCCTTACGGCAACAAAAGTAAAAGAAAACTTTTGGAAATTACCTTTAATAACATTAATTTTTTACGTCGATATAAATTAAAAGCACTTGTGCTGGGCTGTAATACAATAAGCACAAACGTTTATTTCGATATTAAAGATTTATATGATTTTCCGATATATTGCGTTTTTCCACCCGTTGAGTCGTGTTTGATTAACGGCGATAAAACGTTGTTGATTTCAACAAAAAGAACGGCAGAAAAATACAAAAATTATAATAATTTAGACGTTAAAATCTGCGATGATTTAGCAAAAAAAATAGAGGATAATAAATTTGATTTGCGAAATATTGACGTTGGTTTTAACGGGATAGAATTTGATAAATACGATAGTGTGATTTTGGGCTGTACGCACTATTTTTTTATTAAAAATAAAATTCTTGCCCACAAAAAACCACCAATAATTTACGGGGGAGAACGTTTGTGTGCAAAGCGTGTTTTTGATGATATTAAAAAGGGTAAAATATTGAAAAACATCAGCAAAAACCAAATGATTTTTTTTGGCGACAAAAATAATGAGTATGAAATCTTTTGGAGAAAAATAATTTTAAATTTAAAATAAAAATAAAAAAGTGGTTAAAAGTATTAAAATTTTTATTAAAAAGGGTTGACAGTGGTTAAGTTGTGTGATAAAATTTTCGTATAAAAAGAAAGGGGGAAAGTTTCTATGGCGGGAAAGAGTTATTCTCATCAACTCGATGCTAAAAACAGAATGCGTATTCCCGCAAAACTTCGTGAGCAACTCGGCGAAGGATATTCCATAACCATAGGAACTGGAAATTGCCTTTACGTTTACTCTAAAGAGCAAATGCAAGAAGTTAGAGAAATGTTGCAAAAGGTTAACCCTTACAGAGAAGAACAGTTAAGACCGGCAAGATTTATTCTTTACAACACGTGGGATGCCGAAGAAGATAAGCAGGGCAGAATTTTGTTGCCGGAGAATTTAAGAAAATATGCTAAAATAACAAAAAACATAATTGTTTTACAAGGACCGACTTGTATTGAAATTTGGAGTGAAGAAGTTTGGAACGAATATTTCAATCAAGTAAACTTTGATATTTTGGCAGACGCTTTTGACGAGTTGAAGAAAAATGGCTGATTTTACACATGTCCCTGTATTGTTAAAAGAATGTATAGACGGGTTAAACGTTAAAGACGGTGGAATTTATTTTGACGGAACGCTCGGTGGTGGTGGACATTCTTACGAGATTTTAAAAAAATCTGCGCCAAACGGAAAGTTGGTTGCCACTGATTTAGACGATTATGCAATTTCTAGAGCAAGCGAAAGGTTGAAAGAATTCGACGGTAGGTTTGAAATCGTTAAAGATAATTTTAAGAACTTTTTGTCAATAAAAGAAAAACTGGGAATAGAGAAGTTCGACGGAATTTTACTTGACCTCGGCGTTTCAAGTTTTCAATTAGACGATAGAGAAAGAGGTTTTTCGTATTTAGATTCATCTGTAAATTTAGATATGAGAATGAGCAAAGATAGTAGTTTGACGGCAGAAATCGTTGTAAACGAATATAAGGAAGATGAATTAAAAAAGATTTTCCTCGAATACGGCGAAGAAAAGTTTTCGGGTTTAATAGCAAAAAATATTGTAAAGGTTAGACAAAATAAGAAAATTTTAACCGTGGGAGATTTGAACGAAATAATATTTAGTTCTATTCCAAAGAAGTTTCAACATAACGGACATCCGTCAAAGAGGGTTTTTCAAGCCTTGAGGATAGAAGTAAACGGTGAGTTGGAAGGCCTGTACAACGTTTTGCTCGATATGGGACTGTCGCTCAAAAGTGGTGGAAGAATAGCAGTAATATCCTTTCATTCGTTGGAAGACAGAATAGTTAAAAAAGCATTTAAGGAACTTGAATGCGATTGTATATGTGATAAAAGTTTGCCTGTTTGCGTTTGTGGAAGAAGCAAAAAGGTTGATATAATTACAAAACATCCAATTGTAGCAAGCGAGGAAGAGTTAAAAATAAATTCTCGCTCTGCGAGTGCGAAATTGAGAATTGCCCAAAGGGTATAAGGAGAAAATCAGAATGTCAAGAGAATCAATATTTAGTGCAAACGGTGTTTATACGGAAGGAATGACAGGTGGTACGGCGACTTTAGAAAGAAGTACTCGTGCTCAAGAAATTGCTCCTCAAGACGATAGAGCAGAAGAAGTTGAAAGAAGGAGAAGAAATCTCGAAAGACTTTTGAATTATGAAGTTTACGAAGAACGTGACGCTGTCGAGGAAGCACCCGTTGTGTCTCAAACAACAACGGTAGCACCCGAAGCATCTGTAAACGAAGAAGATATTCGTCCGTCTACCACGACGATGCAATTCGGCGATGGCGAAGTTGAAGAAATGTTTAATGAAATGCCGTCGGAAACAGAGGAAAAGAGTTCTTACAAGTTAACGCTTAGAGGTAAAATTGCAATTGCTTTATATTCGGTTGCAGTAGTTATAATAATGGCGTTAATCGTTCTTAATACCGGCGTTTTGGCAAAATTATCTTCTTCGACTGAAATTGCACAAGCAGAGTTGAATGCTTTAAGTACGCAAGTTGAAATGCAACAAGCAGAAATCGCATCTATTTCAGACGATGCTTACGTTTTGGAAAACGCACAAAAATTAGGAATGAAACTCGGGGAGTAATTAAATTAAAATTTCTTGAATAAACATATCAATATGAAGGTTGTTTGTTTATGAGAGGAGAAAAAGAAAATTTTTCAATAACGATTTTACGAAAGAGGTTACTGGCAATCATAATTGCAGTAACCTTTTTATTTTTGTTTGTTTTAGGCAGACTTTTTTACGTGCAAGTAATTTGGGGCGAAAGTTTGCAAGAAAAAGCCATCGACCAATGGACTAGAGAAATACCCGTTATCGCATCACGAGGCAATATTGTGGATAGAAACGGCGTGATAATTTCTTGCAATGACGATACTTATACTGTTTTCGTTAGAAAAAAGGCAATCGGCGATAAAAATACAGTTGTTGAAAATCTCTCAAAAATACTTTCTTTAGAACGGCAATTTATTATAGATAAATTAGATAAAACACATTCGAGTGAAGTAACGATAAAAAAACAGGTTAAAAAAAGCGATATTGATAAATTGTTATCCTTAAATATGTCGGGAGTATATTATTCTAGAGATAATTCGAGGATTTATCCAAATAATGATTTTTTGTCTAGCGTTGTAGGATTTACGTCTACCGACGGAAAGGGACAATCTGGGTTAGAACTTTATTATGATAAATATTTATCGGGAGTTAACGGTGAAATTTTGTACGAAACGGATATTGTGGGTGTGGAAATCGACAACGGTAAGGCAAGTTATATACCTGCGATAGATGGTTTTAACGTAAAATTAACGATTGATTTTGACGTTCAACGGCTTTGCGAAAACGCAATGGATAAAGCACTTAGCGTGCATAAAGCAAAAAGTTGTCAAATGTTAGTTCTTAACCCACAGACGGGGGAAGTTTTGGCGATGGTTAATAAGCCGTCTTACAATTTGAACGAAATACCGAGAGATGATTTAGACAGTCTTAACAAGCTGTCAAGAAATAACATAGTTTGCGATATATACGAGCCGGGCTCTACGTTTAAGATTTTAACGGCTTGCGCAAATATCGAGGAATATTTGCAAGGCAACGAAAAGGCTTTTTCTATAAATCACATTTACAATTCGTCTAGATACAGATATATCGATGGACAAAAAGTAAAATGTTGGAGTAATCATCAAAACGGAAAACATTCCAATTTAACGCTGGAGGGTGCATTGAATAATAGTTGTAATCCTATTTTTGTCGATATTGCTATGTCTTTGGGCAAAGAAACAATGTATAAATATATAAATTTATTTAATTACGGTAGTGTGACGGGGATAGATTTTAACGGAGAAGCACAAGGAATGGTTTTGCCGATTTCATCGATACAGAACGTAGACCTAGCACGCATTGCTTTTGGACAAACAATTGCCGTTACGGCACTTCAATTATCTGCGGCAACGGCCGCTGCCGTAAACGGTGGTAATTATTACGAGCCCTATCTTGTTTCTGAAATATATTCTAACGACGGAATCGTGGTTGAAAAATTTTCACCTAAATTAAAAAATAAGGTTATTAGCGAAAAGGCATCGGAGATATTAAATCAATTGCTAGAAAAGGTTGTTTCCGAAGGTTCGGGAAAACATGCCTATATCGAAGGATATCGTGTCGCAGGGAAAACGGGGACGGCGCAGAAATATGAAAACGGTGTTATAGCAATGGGTAAGTACGTGTCTTCCTTTGTTGGATACTTTCCTGCTGATAATCCACAATATTTAGCGCTTGTTATAATAGACGAGCCTGAAGGCGAATACTACGGAAGTACCGTATCTGCGCCTTATGCAAAAGACGTGTTCGAGGGAATAATAAAGGTAAAAAATATTAAAAGTGCATAAGGAGTTTATATGTTATTAAAAGATTTAGTAAAAAATGTTAAAGATGCCGAAATTGTCGGTGATTGCAATGTGGAAATATCCGATATTAAAATAGACAGCAATTCGGTTATGGAAGGAACGTTGTTTATTGCGCTGAAAGGAAAAGAGTATGACGGACATACTTTTTTAAGAGTTATTGAAAATTACGGGGCAAGGGCTATTGTGACGGAAAAGAAATTGGACACAAATCTTTGCCAAATTATTGTAAAAGATAGTAGGATTGCTATGTGTATTGTAGCAAAAGAATTTTATAATAGACCCGATGAAAAACTTAAGTTTATAGGGGTAATTGGTACTAACGGAAAAACGACGACAACGCATTTTATTAAATCTATCCTCGACCAAGCCGATAAAAAGTGTGGATTGATAGGTACGTTGGGTACCTTTTACGGAAAAGTTAAAGTTGAGCCGAGTTTGACGACGCCAGACCCGTTGGAACTTTATAAGTTGCTGGCAGATATGGTGGAAAATCAAATGGAGTACGTTGTAATGGAAGTATCTGCACACGCAATAAAACTTAACAAATTGTACGGAATAAATTTCGATGTTGCAATTTTTACAAACTTTACGCAAGACCATTTGGATTATTTTGAAACGATGGAAGAATACAAAAAGGCAAAAGTTAGTTTTTTTGATAAAAATTTTTGTAAGTATATTCTTGCTAACAGCGATGACGAAGTGGGTGTTGAAATTATAAATAAATATAAAGGTGTAATTAGTTACGGAATAAAAAACCCGTCTGACGTCTTTGCCGTAAATATAGAAAGAAGTGAAGCGGGAAGCACTTTTGTTATGAATCTTTTCGATTGCATATTCGACGTAAACTTAAACCTGATTGGAGATTTTAATGTAAGCAATGCGTTGGCAGCCGCTGCGTCTACTGCTTTAATAGGTGTTGATTGCGAAGATATTATAAGAGGACTAGACAACGTCAAGTGCGTTAGTGGAAGGCTAGAAAAAGTGGATATTGACGGATATAATGTTTTTATCGATTATGCACATACGCCCGACGGACTTTACAAAACTTTGTCCACGTTAAAGAGTAATGTTAAAGGCAAACTTATTTGCGTATTTGGTTGTGGTGGAAACAGAGACAAATTGAAAAGAAAAATTATGGGTAAAATTAGTGGAGAAATTGCCGATTACACTATAATCACTTCTGATAATCCACGTTTTGAAGACCCGATGGATATAATTTTCGAGATTGAAAAAGGCATTTTGGAAGTGACGAAAAATTACATTTTAATTCAGGATAGAAGCGAAGCGATAAATTATGCTCTCGAAAATGCTTGTAAAGACGACTGCGTGTTAATTGCTGGCAAGGGAAGTGAAAATTATCAAGAGGTTCTCGGTATAAAACACTTATATAATGACAAAGATAAGGTAAAAGAAGTTTATAAGAAGTTAAAAGGTTGAAAATTAATTTAATTGCATTTTTACTAACGACGTTGGTTACTGTCGTAACGGGTAAGTTAATTATTCCGATTTTAAAAAAACTTAAAATCGGACAAACAATTTTACATTACGTAAAAGAGCATAAAGGTAAAGAAGGTACGCCTACAATGGGAGGCCTTTTTGCCATTTTGCCAGCAATAATAATTTATTTTATTTGTTTCGGTTTTTCCTCTAGGCTTTCAGTTATTTCAGTAAGCATCGGACTTGCTTTTTTGACGGTCGGTTTTTTAGACGATTTTATAAAAATAAAATTTAAGAAAAACGAGGGGCTAAAAGCATATCAAAAAATATTTTTTCAGTTGTTCATTGCAGTTTTTGCAGGTGTTTTTGCATATGTGAACCAACTTACTTTATTCTATATACCTTTCACAAAAACTACGGTAAATTTAGGCTTTTTTACGATACCGATTATAATTTTTATTTTTTTAGCAATAACAAACAGCGTAAATTTGACCGATGGTTTAGACGGTTTGGCGGGCAGTGTTTCAACCGTATATTTAATTTTTTTAGCAATTATAATATATATACAAATTTCTTTTTTTCAAAACGTATATCTTCAAATTAGCGAATATAACGGTTTAATTTCTTTAATAGTATGCTTAGTAGGAGGTTTGACAGGCTTTTTGTTGTTTAACGTAAGCAAGGCAAAAGTTTTTATGGGAGATACAGGCTCTTTGGCAATAGGTGGATTTATAGGAGCAATAAGTGTTTTTTCGTTAAATAGTTTTTTTATTCCGATTTTAGGAATAATGTTCGTTTTGTCTAGCATATCTGTTATTGTACAAGTTTTATATTATAAAAAAACCAAAAAAAGAGTTTTTTTAATGGCACCGTTGCATCATCATTTTCAGCATAAAGGTTATACCGAAACGCAAATTTCTTATTGCTATTCGTTTGTGACTTTAGTTGTCGGCGTGGTGTGTGTGATAGGCTGTTTGTAATCGGGGAGTTGTTGATGGACGTAAAGAATCAGAAGTTTCTTGTTTTAGGTATAAGTAAAAGTGGGAAAAGTGCAGGAGAATACATATTAAATCAAGGTGGAGAGTGCTATCTTTTTGAAGAACTTTCTTCTGCCGAAATTAAAGAGGCGATAAATTTTTTAGAAAATAAAGGTGCAAAACGTGTTGAAGAAAAAGATGTTGAAAGTGTTGTAAACAAAATTGACGTTCTTGTGATAAGTCCGGGAGTCCCGATAAATCATTTCGTTGCAGTTTTAGCGAAAAAACTTGGTAAGAGGATAGTCGGAGAGTTGGAACTCGGATATTCCGATTTAACGCCAAACGTTGTCGCCGTTACGGGTACAAACGGAAAAACGACTACCGTGTCGATGCTAGAATATATTTTTTCCAACGCCTTTATCGACAACAAAATCGTTGGAAATATCGGAGTGCCGATTACTAGCGAAATAAATAATATTAAAAAGGATACTGTTCTGTTGACGGAAGTGTCTAGTTTTCAACTAGAAAGTATTTCTAAATTTTGTCCTCACGTTGCTTGCGTGTTAAATATTTCTCCCGACCATTTGGAAAGACATTATTCTTTTGAAAATTACGTTTTTTTGAAAAAAAGAATTTTTTCTAATCAAAGAGAAAGTGAATATGCGATTTTAAATTATGATGACGAAATTGTAAAAAAATTTGCAAATGAGGTGAAATCAAAAGTAATTTATGTGTCTATAAAAGAAAAAGTTGACGGTGCGTACGTGTTAAATGGCAATCTTTGTTACAAAGACGAAAGTATTATTTCTATCCAAAAATTATCTTTAAGCGGAGAGCATAATATTTATAATGCGTTGTTTGCTATCGCTGTGGCGAAAATATATAAAATAAGTAACGATGTGATTGAAAAAAGTTTATCGACTTTTAAAGGCGTTAAACACAGAATACAACTTATTGCAGAAATCGAAGGTGTTAAATTTTACAATGATTCAAAGGCAACCAACACTGCTTCTACAATGACTGCGATAGATTGTGTGAAAGAGGATAAGATTTTAATACTCGGTGGTAGCGAAAAAGGTGAAAATTACACAAAATTGTTTGATAAAATTAAAAATAGCAACATTAAGCAGATAATTTTAACGGGTGCTTCAAGGTTTAATATGCTTGATTCTGCAAGCGAAATCGGACTTTCTAACATCACTTTAACAGGCGATTTTGAGTATGCCGTAAAAATTGCATATATGTTTGCCGTGGAGGGAGATGCCGTTTTGCTTAGCCCTGCGTGTGCAAGTTTTGATAAGTTTAAGAATTACGAGGAACGTGGCGAAGCGTTTGTATCCATAGTGGAGGCTTTTTCTTGAAAGGCAAACTTATCAACAAGTCAAACAAACACGGCGACGTTATGTTACTTGTTTTAGTCGTTTTGTTGGCAGTCGTGGGCACTGTATTTATTTATTCTGCGAGTAATTATTCTGCAAGCGCAACATACGGAGATGCCTTTTATTTCGTAAAAAAACAAATAATAGGAATCTCACTTGGAATAATATCCATGATTGTTTTTTGCAATATAGATTACGACAAAATAAAAAAATTAAACATTGTCGTTGTCGTTGTATGTTTTGTAACTTTAATTTTGGTGTTTATTCCAGGTGTCGGCGTTGAAATGTACGGCGCAAAAAGATGGATAGGGCTCGGTTCTTTTACAATTCAACCTTCGGAAATAGCAAAATTTTCGTTAATTCTTTTTACTGCTACTTACGTTTCTAAAAATCCACAAAAAATAAAAACTTTTGTCGGTATTTTGCCCGTGTTAATATACGGTGGCGCAATTTGTGTGTTGATTATTTTAGAACCGAATATGTCGATAACCGTTTGTGTTGCATTGCTATTGTTTACCATTTTGTTAAGCGCCGGAATGAGAATTTTGCATGCTTGCTTGTTACTTATCCCTGCATTGATTTTAGGGGTTGTGCTTATAATTATCGAACCATATAGGCTTAGTAGACTAGGTGCGTTCTTAAATCCTTGGTCAAATCCAAAGGGCGAGGGATATCAACTTCTTCAATCGCTTTACGCATTAGGCTCGGGAGGGTGGTTTGGCGTAGGGCTATTTAATTCAAGACAAAAGTATGCCTTTTTGCCTTTTGCAGAATCTGATTTTATTTTGTCTGTTATAGGCGAAGAAATAGGTTTCGTGGGACTAATTTTTTTCTTTTTATTGCTTTATTTAATAATTTACAGAGGTTTGAGGATAGCGTCGAAATCAAAGAACATTTTTGGTTTTATAATGGCGACGGGGATAACGCTTATTTTCGGGATACAGACGATTGTAAACACATTGGTTGTAACGGGAAGTATTCCACCGACGGGGCTACCTTTACCACTTGTGTCTAGTGGAAATACTTCGATTATAATTTTTATGACGGAAATGGGAATTTTATATAATATTTCTAAACACGGAAAATTAACATTTTAAGATAAATTTTCCATACAATAAATTATTCTTTAGAATAAGGTGTCGTATGGAAAAATTAGAAATTTATGGTGGTAGAAAATTAAGTGGCAAAATAACCGTAGAAAGCGCAAAAAATGCGATACTTCCGATGATTGCAGGCGCACTTTTGACAAACGAGGAAGTGATTATTGCAAACTGCCCGAAAATTTCAGACGTTTTTTCAATGATTGAGATTTTAACTAATTTGGGCGTTGATATATTTTTCCAAGAAAATAATTTGATAATTAATTCAAGTCGCATAAATTCTTGCGTCGTAAAAAAAGAGCACTCAAAAAAATTACGTTCGTCGATTTTTTTGTTGGGGGCTCTTTTGTCACGCTTAAAAAAAGCAGAAGTGTTTTTGCCCGGTGGGTGTGCCATAGGTCAACGCAGTATCGATATTCACCTTACTTCGCTTGAGAAATTGGGCGTTAAAATAGATGTCGACGAAGATGCCGTAAGGGCTCAATGCGACAATATTAAAGGCAATTTAATCGTCTTGAAGTATCCTTCTGTGGGAGCAACGGAAAATTGTATGTTGGCTTCTGTTTTTTGCAAGGGAGAAACGGTGATTAAAAATTGCGCGAAAGAGCCTGAAATAGAAAATTTGATGAAGTTCTTAAATTTTTTAGGAGCAAAAATTTACGGTGGAGGAACGGGAACTGTTATAGTTGAAGGCGTAAAAAAACTTCATGGTGGAACTTTTGTGCCAATCGGAGATAGAATCGAGGCTGGGACGTACCTTTTAGCGACTGCTATTACGGGTGGAGAAATCGAAATTTCCAACATTAAAGCGCAAAATATTGTATCTTTAATGAATAAACTTTGCAATAATACTTGTAAATTTAAACAAAATAATGATATAATATATTACAAAAGTAGGGGAGTAGTTTCTCCTTTGGAAGTTTCCACGGGCCCGTTTCCCGATTTCCCGACGGATTTACAATCTCCGATTATGGCATACTTGACGGTTGCTTGCGGTAAATCGATTATTACGGAAAACGTTTTTGAAAAAAGATTTGAACAAGTTTCCGATTTTGTAAATATGGGAGCAGACATTTCTGTAAAAGAAAGGGTTGCCGTGATTAACGGCGTAAAAAAACTGAAAGGCGCAAATGTTTTTGCAAAAGATTTAAGAGGTGGCGCAGGTCTTGTTATTGCATCTCTGATTGCAGAAGGTAAGTCATGCGTTTATGGGCTTGAATATATTGACAGAGGATATTATAATTTTACCGAAAAACTTTTATCTCTCGGTGCAGATGTAAAAAGAAATTAAGGAGCGTGTTATGAAAAATAAAAAACTGTGGGTATCTTTAATAGCAGTTGTTTTTTCATTTGTCGTTATTTGCTTGGTTATTACGGCATTTACGATTAAGCAGGTTAAAATTTCTTTTGTTATGTCGTCAAATTCTTTTGATACGAAAGAGGTTACAGAATCAACGCAAGTTTTTAACGGTAAGAATTTGTTGTTTTTCAATACCGATGAAATAAAAAATAAATTGGAAGAAAATCCTTACATTAACGTTATCAAAGTGGAAAAGGTTTTTCCAAACATCGTCAGCATAGAAGTAGAAGAGAGAAGAGAAATTTATTTTATAGATTTTAACGAAAAAACTTACGTAACCGATAAAGACGGTGTTGTTTTGGCAGAAAAGAGAGAGGACAAGGTGTATGGCTCTCACGAGTTTATAAAATTAAATTTAACTGCCAAAGTTCAAAACGACGAGTTTTTTGTTACCGATGTTACTTTTGGCGAAAAGATAAAAACCACAAACGACGTTTTTTTCTATAAGGCACTCGGCTTATGCGAGCAAGTTAATTTGACAGACAGCGTTAAGGAGTTAACCGTTGAAAAGTATTTTGACGGACAAGAACACATTAATGTAACTTTTAGTACCTATTCCAATGTTAAAATCGTTTTAGAAAAAGCAGAAGAAAAGGGAACGGAAAAAACAGAGTGTGCTTTTAGCGTGTACGATAAAGAATTTTCCGATTACAGAAAATCGGAGGGCGTCATTCGTGCTATCGAAAAAGATGACGGTAAGATAGAAGTTCAGTGGAATAAAAATTGATAGGTTGGGTAAGAGATGCAAAAGAAACAAGTTGCGATTATAGATATCGGTTCGTCGAAAGTTACGGCAATTATCGGTGAAAACGGCGTGAATAATACTTTTATAATTAAAGGTAGGTTTAATATTCCGTTCGAGGGTTACGCTGAAGGCTCTTTTTTTGACAACAACGAACTTGAATTTGTTTTGAGAAAAGCCGTTAAGGAAATTTTGAAATATTCTACAAAGGGTGTGGACACGATTTATGTTGGCGTTCCGTCTAATTTTACTCAGGTATTGATTAAAGACAGCCAAATTTCTTTTCCGAAGAAAAAGAGAATTCAACCGGAGGATTTAGACACGCTTTATGATGCGGCGTTCGCTTTGCCATCAACTCGTTACACCTTGATTAGTAGGAGTGCCGTAAATTTTGAATTAGACGATTTTAGAAGACTAAAAAATCCTATCGGAGCAGTAAGCGAAATTTTGAAAGGAAGACTTTCTTTTGTGTATTGCTCGAATTATTTTCTAGAATCCGTCGTTTCTGTAATAAAAGGAGAAGGGATACAGTATGTTAAGTGTATTCCGACGGCGTTTGCAGAGGGAATGTTTTTGACGGACGATGAAAACAGAGATAGGTTGATGGTATTGCTAGATGTTGGGTACATTGCAACCGATTTAACCATAATGCAGGGGGACGGAATTATTTTTCAAAGTTCTTTTTCTTACGGTGGTGGTTTTATCACCGGAAATATATCTGAAAAATATGGAATTGAATTTCCGGTTGCAGAAAGGGTTAAAAGAAAGGTTAATTTGTGTTCTTTAGTCAAGTCGGGTGATTATAACGTAATAGACGGAGAAGACGGAAATTATTACCCCGCAGAGGAAGTTAAGAGACTTGTTTTAGACAGTATCGATGAACTTTGCGATAATATTTTTCAGGCGCTAGAAGATTTTGGCACGAATATTCCCGATTACGTTCCACTGTATTTAACAGGTGGTGGAATAACTTGTTTGCGAGGAGCAAAAGAACATTTGGCAGAAAGATTAGGTATGAACGTGGAAGTAATTTCACCAAGGGTTCCGTTAATGGACAAGCCGGCAGAATCCTCGGCACTTTCGCTTCTTGACATGGCTTTGTCGTATTAAGAGATATTACTTAGGAGTTGATAATTATGTTTGAAAATGGACAAGATTTTGCAGTAAATTCGGCAGTTATAAAAGTTATCGGTGTCGGTGGTGGCGGAGGAAACGCCATCAATAGTATGATTGAGTCAAACGTTAGCAGTGCAAGGTTTATAGCAGTTAATACAGATAGTCAAGCATTGTTGCGTTCTAAAGCAGACGAAAGGTTGCAAATAGGGGATACTTTAACAAAAGGCTTGGGTGCAGGAAGCAATCCGAGCATTGGCGAGGCAGCCGCAGAGGAATCTAAAGAAGATATCTCTAAAATGTTAGACGGGACTGACCTTTTGTTTATTGCTGCAGGAATGGGTGGCGGTACCGGAACAGGTGCAGCGGCCGTTATTGCTAGAATTGCAAGAGAAAAAGGTATTTTGACGGTAGCCGTTGTAACAAAGCCTTTTGTTTTCGAGGGTAAGGTTAGAAACGAAAACGCCAATATTGGTATCGCAAATTTAAAAAAATACGTTGATACTTTGGTCGTTATACCTAACGACAAGCTTTTGCAACTTGACGAAAGATTAAGCGTTTTAGATGCTTTTAAGGTTGCAGACGATATGTTAAAACAAGGTATTATCGGTATTGTCGATTTGATTGATACGTCGTCGCTTATCAACCTTGACTTTGCCGACGTTAGCACGATAATGCGTAATCAAGGTCTTGCTCATATGGGTATAGGTAGAGCAAAAGGAGAAAAGAGGGTTATCGAGGCTGTTAGACAAGCCGTTTCCAGTCCGCTACTTGAAACAACGATTGAGGGTGCAAAATCCGTTATACTCAACGTCACGGGTGGCAGGGATTTGAAATTATCAGAAGTTAGCGAAGCCGCTTCCTTGGTGCAAGGAATAATCGACGAGTCTGCTAATATTATTTTCGGTGCAACGATTGATGAGAATATGAATGAGGAAATTAAGATTACCGTAATTGCAACGGGATTTGTTTCTTTAGACGAAAAAATGAGAAGGATTGTCGAACAACAACCTCGTCAAGTTGAAGAAGAAAGACCGGCTGTTAACGTAACGGTTGCAGAACCCGTCGAGGAAGAGCCCGTTGTAGAAGAAATTGAAATTCCCGTTCAAGAAACGACGGTAGAAGAGGTGTCAAACTCAACTTATGACGACGATGAACCGAAAAGAAAACTTCCTAAATTTATGGAAAAATTGTTTAAGAAAAAGTAAAAAACGAGAGAATAAAAGTTTTTATAAGAAAAAGCCCCGTCGGGGCTTTTTTACTTTTGAGGAATTGTTAAAGTAATTTTCATATATTCGTTCATTTTGCTTTTTGCGTTTAATTTCCATTTGTTTAAGTCGGCAATGCTTTTTGCAATCGCTAATCCCAAACCACTGCCACCTGATTCTCTAGAACGAGAGTTATCGCCTCTGTAAAATCTTTCAAAAATTTTATCGGTGTCTTCGTCGGGAATGGAGCAACCGGAATTATAAACGCTAAATATAATTTTTTTGTCTTCTTTTTTTAATTCTATAATTATATCACCGTGTTCGCTTGCATGTTTAATGGCGTTATCCGTTAAAATGTTGGCAATTTTTTTTACGCTGTTTTTATCGCCTTTATAATTTATATTTGGAGAAATATTAAAAATTAAATTTTTATTTTTTTCAAATGCAACGGCGTCAAAGGGGAGTAATACGTCGATAACGGCGTCGGATATATTAAACTCTTGAATGTTTAACGGGGTGTTTCGTTCATCCATTTTTGCAAGAGTGAGCATATCGGCAACTAAATTGTTAAGCCTTTTTGTTTGTGATTTTATATTGTCTACCCACTGATTTTCGCCTGATTGCTTTATTACGTCTGCGTTTGCAGAAATTATCGCAATGGGCGTTTTAAGTTCGTGCGAGGCATCGGAAATAAATTGATTTTGTTTTTTTAGCGATTTTTTAATAGGTGCAAACACACTGAAAGACAAAAGCCACACAAAGAAAAACAAGATTAAGAAAATGGCAATTAAAATAAAAAGAATTTTCGTCGAGTTTGATTTCATCGTTTCTATATTTTGTGTCATATTTATAACAACGAAAACGTCTTTATTTTTAATTGTTGAAAATCTGTAAAAAAAGTTTCCCGACCTTACGGTTTTGTTTTTTTCATAAGTCGAAGTAACCATGTTTAATACTTCGTTAATATCTTCCTCGCTAAAAGAGTTTTCGTCGAAAGAAACAGAACGATTTTCTAAGATACATATTAAACAGTTTGGTATATGTTTCGGATTTTCGGTGTTGAAGGTGGATTCGTCGTAAGAGTCAATGGCTTTTATAATATTTTCGTCTGCAATTCTTTGGACGGTGTTGTCCAAAAAAAGCGAAATTCCTGCATAAATGGTAAAAAACACGGCAAAAATTATGGACATCGTAACTGCGACGAACCTTGTTTGCATTTTATGTATCATTCTTTATCTCCGAGGGTGTAACCTAATCCTCTAATGGTTTTAATTTCTGTTGTGGAGCCGATTGCTTGTAGTTTTTTTCTGATAAAAGATATGTAAACTTCGATGGTGTTGTATTCTGCGTTAGTGTCGTAGCCCCAAATTTTTTCAATCAATTTTTCTTTGTCGATGCATTTGCCTACGTTTAGCATTAAAACTTCTAAAATTCCGAATTCTTTTTTGCCGAGAGCAATTTTGTGTTCTCCCTTAATAAGTTTAAAAGAATCTCTATCTAAAATAATATCGTTAAATTTTAAAACGTCGCCGGTAAATTCTGATTTTCTTCTCGTTAAAGCCTTGACTCTTGCAAGAAGTTCGTTCATGTCGAAAGGTTTTGCAAGATAGTCGTCTGCACCGAAGTTAAGCCCTTGAACTTTATCTGTTGTTTCACTTTTGGCAGATAGCATGAGTATGGGGGTGGAGATTTTTGCATTTCTTATTGCACGAAGAACACTAAAACCGTCTAAAACAGGCATCATGACGTCCAAAATGATAACGTCGTAGAGTTCGGTGAGGGCAAGGTTTAATCCGTCTTCACCGTTATAAGCGCAATCAACAAGAAATTTGTTTTGTTTAAGTATTGCGCTTATGGCAGAAACTAATTGTTTTTCGTCGTCGACTAATAAAATCTTCATTTGTTTTATCCTTAAATTTTTTATTTAGAATAACATAATAACATTAAATAATCCTTAAAAAATTATTTGAAAAAAATTTAAAATTTCCTGTGTTTTTAAGGATTATTTAAGATTTGAAATATATAATTAGGGTGTAGATGATAAATCTACCTAAAATTACTCACACACCCTCAATAAACTTTTTCCTAAGGCAAAGCGTCAGATATTCTGGCGTTTTGTCTTTTTTAAAGCAAAAAGCCGAAAATCGGCTTTTTATAAAATCGGGATGGTAGCAAGGTAAATAACGTCGGGTCTGTTTTTAGCGTCGCCCTCAGCAAGAACGAATGCTTTTTGAGTTACGATTCCACCTGCTTTTTCAACAAGTTTTTCAAGGCCAGTTAAACTTTCGCCAGTAGATATAACGTCGTCGACAATGGCAACTCGTTTACCTTTGATAAGTTGTACGTCGTGATTAGATAAATAAAATTCCTGATTTTTTCCCGTGGTGATTGAAGAGCCGTAAGAGATGCTTATTCCGTCTTGCATATATAATTTTTTTGATTTTCTAGCAACGGCGTAATTTTTCATGTTAAGGCATCTTGCAGTTACATGGGCAAGTTGTAGTCCTTTCGATTCTGCAGTGATGATAACGTCGACGTCTTTAATTCTTTTTGCTAATTCTTTTCCGCAATGTTCCGTTAAATCAACGTTTCCGTGTAAATTAAAAAAACAAATGCTTGTTCCCTCGCTTATTTTCAAAATAGGTAAGGATTCCTTTCTTCCGATAATGTCTACTTGATAAAATTTTTCCATATGCAACTCCTTTTTGATAACACTATTGTAGCACTAATTTTTAATTTTGTCCATATTTATTTTGTCATAGTAAAATTTTTAATTGCATATTTTAATGTAAAAGGGGATTGCCGAAATGAGTTTTTGTAACCAATCTATCGAAGATACGTGTAAAATACTAAAAACTGACGTAAACGAAGGGCTTAATCAAGTTAATTATAAAAAAAATCTAAATAGATATGGCGCAAATCGTTTAACAAAAAACGCAAAAATTTCTTTTGTGAAAAAAATATTTAACGCATTGAAAGAACCGATGCTATTAATTCTTTTAATAAGTTTTTTAATTACTTTTTCAATAAATATTTTTAGATTTTTCAGCGTTGGTGATTCTGATTTTAGCGAATGTTTTGGCATTTTGGGTGCAATAATTTTATCGGTGGCGATTACTTTGATAATGGAGGGAAGTAGCGAAAAAGCTTTTAATACGCTAAATAAAATTTACGATAATGTTGTCGTAAGGGTTGTTCGTCAGGGAAAAACGATTATGCTAAATCAGGAAAATATCGTCGTTGGCGACGTAATGATTCTTGAAGCAGGCGACAAGGTTGTTGCCGACGGGCGAATAATAGAAAGCAACTCTCTTTCCGTCGACGAATCTGCACTCACGGGAGAAAGCCACCCGTCAAATAAAAACGCAGACAAAATTTTTGATAAAAGCACGCCTTTGGCAGAAAGAAAAAATATGGTTTATTCGGGTACGTTCGTCGTCGAGGGCGAGGGTAAGATGATAGTTACTGCCGTCGGCGATAAAACCGAGATGGGTGGCATTGCCGATGAATTAAAAATAAAGCGTGACGACAATTCTCCGCTTCAACAAAAATTGGGGGATTTAAGTAAAAAAATCACTGTAATTGGGGCAACTTGTGCGATAAGTGTTTTTATTATTTCCTTTATTAGGCTTGCCGCCGTTGGTAGTTTAACCTTTAATCAGGTGCAAGATTTGTTTATTTCCTGCATAGTTTTAATCGTTGCGGCAGTACCCGAAGGTTTGCCGACAATCGTCGCCGTATCTCTTGCGTTAAATATGATAAAACTTGCCAAAAGCAATGCGCTTATAAAGAAAATGATAGCAACCGAAACGGCTGGTGCCGTAAGTGTTATTTGTTCTGATAAAACGGGCACTTTAACTAAAAACAAGATGGCGGTGGTGAGTGTTTGCGAAAACAATTTTTGCAAAAATTTAAATGGTAAAATCAGTAATTTTCTCGTGGAAAATTTTATTTTGAACAGTACTGCTGAAGCGATAAAGTCTGGCAACGATTTCGTGTATCGTGGGAGTGGTACGGAGGGAGCGTTAATTGCTTTTTTGTTAAAGAGTGATAAAAATTTAGATTACAAAAATTATAGAAAATCGCATTTAATTTTGGATAGAACGCCGTTTTCAAGTAAGATAAAATATATGAGCACGAAAGTCAACACGCATAACGGCGTAATAGAATACCTAAAAGGTGCTCCCGAAAAAATTTTAGAGATGTGTTCTCTTAAAGACGGACAAAAGGAAAAATTAAATTCAGAAATAAAAGCACATCAAAAAAAATCGAGAAGAATACTAGCATTTGGTCATAGGTTTAGTGACGAAGAACCCTTTGCTTTTGACGGTTACGTTGTGCTTATGGACGAAATAAGAGAAGACGTTTACGATGCCGTCAAAACTTGTAAAAAGGCGGGAATTAAAATAAAAATATTAACGGGCGATAATTACTTGACGGCATATAGCGTCGGCGAAGACTTGGGAATTGTCGACAACGTATATCAAGTGGTTAACGGGTTTGAAATAGAAAAAATGTCGGACGAAACTCTAAAAAAGGTTTTGCCGAAAATTTCGATTATTGCAAGAAGTACGCCACTCGTAAAATTGAGGGTGGTAAAAGCGTTAAAACAAATGGGAGAAGTCGTTGCTGTAACAGGCGACGGTATAAACGATGCGCCCGCAGTAAAACACGCCGATATTGGGATTGCAATGGGAAAGAACGGAAGCGAAATAACGAAAGAGGCTTCCGATATTATTTTGCTTGACGACAGTTTTAGTACAATCGTAACGGCGATATGTTTTGGTAGAAACGTGTTTAAAAATTTACAGCGTTTTATAGTTTTTCAATTGTCGATAAACGTGTCTGCGCTACTAATAATAATTTTGTCTGCAATTTTTGGTTTCGATGCTCCGTTTAACACCTTTCAACTTTTGTGGATTAACATAATTATGGATGGTCCACCGGCATTGACGCTCGGAATGGAAGCGATGAGTACTAAACTAATGGAAAATCCACCCGTTAAAAGGGATAGTGGAATTGTAAGTAAAAATATGATGTTGAAAATTGCATTTTCTGGTTTTTTTGTAGGAATTATATGCTTTTTGCAGTACGTTTTTAATTTTTTACAAGTTTCTTTTGCAGAAGAAAGAGGCACCGTTTTTACTCTTTTTATATTGTTTCAACTTTTTAATGCGTTTAACGCAAGAGAATTGGGTGTTGAAAGCATATTTAAGAGTTTGGGCAAAAACAAAATAATGCTTGCAACTTTTTCGGTTACCTTTTTACTTCAAATTTTAATAGTGACATTTGGCTATAATGTGTTTAATATAATGCCGTTGTCTTTTCTTACTTGGGTAAAAATAATTGCCGTTGCAAGTTCTGTCATCGTCGTTTCGGAAATTACAAAAATTCCACTTAATGCGATGAAGAATAGAAGTAAAATGAAAAAATTAAAAATTGCGTAAAAGTCGGATAAAGATAAATAAAAAGGTGTAAACAGGCATAAACTATTTTGTATGATAACGTTGACTGTAAGCGAAAAAGACTATAAAGAAAATAATTTGTTGTATGCGCAAACGAATTTGGCAAAACTTTCCGAGCAAACGGGTTTCGATATAAAATTTAACGTCTACGGAAGTAGGTCAGTTTTGACGCTTTCCTGCCCGAAATATTTTGCCGAAATCGTTTCTTGCGAGTTAAAAGATAAGTTGTCTGAAATTATTGCAATAAATTATAAATACGATTTTTTTAAGAAAAACGTAAAGGTAAACGGTTTAAACGATAACGAGTACGAAATTTTAATGGCAAGTTTGATTGCCGCCGACCTAGAAGACGATAAAAGATACGCTTACGATAAATTAAAAGATTTAAGCGAGTTTGCCATTGACGGAGTTTTTAATTTTCGTTTACAAGCGTTAAAGAGAAAATGGGAGGATATCGTGTCGTATATACCCACGTGTTTTATAAATTCGCAGTTAAAAGATTTTGTAAGATTTTTGTTGGAGAACAGAAAAACAAGAGTTTTTGTTGACGACGGTTGTGTGTACGATTCTCATTTTAGAAGGTTGTCGAGAGTGAGTTTGCTCGGTAACGACAACCTGCAAATCGTAAGAGAAATCATTTTAAGCAATGCGGGGCGAGTGAGTATAAAGGGAGAAATTCCAAAAGAAGACGAAGAATATCTGAAAGAGTTTTACGGCGACAAAATCGATATGACGGATAAATATTATCATTAAATTTAAAAAAACGTTTGACAAAACGGAGTTTAGGGGGTAATATATATGTACAATTTTGATAGGTCTTCGGACAAGTATCCCTTTCAAGTTTTACAGAGAGCGATTGTTGCTGTGAAAATCGCAAACGAGGAAGACAAGAGAAACCACCGAAAGGCAACAGTTACCGTAACTTAAAACGGAGCAAAGTGGCTTTATGATTTTGAAAGGTCGTAAAGCAAGTAAGGTGGAACCACGGATATTATTCGTCCTTATGCGTTTATGCATAAGGATTTTTTATTTACAGGAGGAATTATGAAAATCACTTTAAAAGACGGCTCGATTTTGTCTTTTGACAATGAAATTACAGCCGAAGAAGTTGCAAAGAGTATTTCAGAGGGATTGTTTAGGAATGCCGTTTGTGCAAAAATTAACGGCGAATTGGTTGATTTGTCAACGGTAATCAAAAAGGATTGCGAGCTTCAAATTGTTACGTTAAAAGATAAAGAGGGGTTACAGGTTTTGCGCCACACGTGTTCTCATGTGCTTGCTCAAGCCGTAAAAAACATTTTCCCGACAAGCAAGCTTGCAATCGGACCGACGATAGAAACAGGGTTTTATTACGATATCGAATTTAAGACGCCTATTACGCAACAAGATTTAGCAAAAATCGAGCAAGAAATGAAAGATATAATCAAGAGTGATTTGCCGATAGAAAGGTTAGTTTACGGAAAAAGGGATTCTCTTAAAATAATGAAAGACTTTTCGGAACCGTACAAGGTTGAACTTATCAACGACTTACCGGCGGGAAGCACGATTTCTTTTTATAAGCAAGGCGATTTTATGGACTTGTGTAGAGGTCCACACCTTCCGTCGACAGGAAAAATTAAGGCTTTCAAACTGACGAGTATTGCCGGCGCATATTGGCGTGGCAACGAAAAGAATAAAATGCTTACCAGAATTTACGGCACGGCTTTCGAAAAAAAGAGTCAACTTGACGAATACTTAACGCTTTTGGAAGAAGCAAAAAAGCGTGACCACAATAAACTTGGCAGAGAACTCGGCATTTTTATGACGGAAGACATTATCGGTCAAGGCTTGCCCATTTTGATGCCAAAGGGTGCAAAAATTTTGCAAATTTTATCTCGTTTTGTAGAAGATGAAGAAGAAAAGCGTGGGTTTATGATAACGAAAACCCCGAATATGGCGAAAAACGACTTGTATAGGATATCGGGTCACTGGGACCATTATAGGGATAAGATGTTTATTATCGGTGACGAAAATTCTCCCGAAGCAATGGCACTTCGTCCTATGACTTGCCCGTTCCAATATCAGATTTACAAAAACGGATTGAAAAGTTACAGAGATTTACCGTGTAGATATAGCGAAACGGCAACTGAATTCAGAAACGAAGCAAGTGGCGAAATGCACGGCTTGATAAGGGTAAGGCAATTCACTTTGTCGGACGGGCATATAATTTGTACGCCTGAACAAGTTGAACAAGAATTCAAAAGATGCCTCGATTTAAGTTACTACTTCTTAGAATGTTTGGGAATGAGAGAGGACGTTACTTTCAGGTTTAGTAAGCGTGGCAAGGCAAATAAAGAAAAGTACATTGATAACGACAAGGCGTGGAACGAAACGGAAGCCCTCATGAAAACCATTTTGGACGATATCGGGCTAGACTACGTCGAAGCAGACGACGAGGCGGCTTTTTACGGACCTAAGTTAGACGTGCAAACGAGAAACGTTTACGGAAAGGAAGATACGCTTATCACCATTCAACTTGACTTTGCGGCAGCGCATAGTTTCGATATGACTTATATCGACGAAAACGGCGTAAAACAATATCCGTTTGTAATTCACAGAAGTTCCATAGGTTGCTATGAAAGGACTCTTTCAATGCTTATCGAAAAATACGCAGGTGCCTTCCCGTTGTGGATATCGCCCGTACAAGTAAAGGTTTTGAATTTGACGGATAGGACGGCAGACTATGCAAAGGAAATCGTTGAAGAATTAAGGCTTAAAGGCATAAGGGCAGAAGCAGATTTAAGGAACGAAAAAATCGGAAGAAAAATCAGAGACGCTCAACTTGAAAAAATCCCTTACATGTTTATTCTCGGCGACAAGGAAACAGAGGACAAAACAATATCCGTTCGTTCTCGCAAAGAAGGCGACCTTGGCGTTATGTCGAAAGATGATATTTTTAACAAACTTATCGAAGAAGACAGAACAAAAAAATTATAATTTGATAACGATTAAAGACGGCAAAATTTTGTCGTCTTTTAATTTTTTAAAAATGTAGGTTTGTCAAACATATGAGACTGTTTTTAGGAAAAAATTTTTAGTTG
>CAYLUH010000006.1:0-51358 GCA_964386845.1 uncultured Christensenella sp. | reverse complement strand
TCTGGCAAAAGGAAAAAGGCAACAAAATAAAGCCAACTACACACTGTAAAAAATCTCGTGTTTGACTGTTCTTTTGCCCCGGTTTGACAATTTATTAAGTTTTGCCTTGTTACCTGTTCCATTATTTACTTTTTATGCCTATAACCAATTCCCTTAAAAACGCCCTTTTAGAACTGTAATATTTAAGTCTAAAAAGGAGCGGGAAAATTTTATAAATTTTTTTATCCTTTATAAGGCTAAGCCGATCTTCCGTCGTCGCCTTGTTTTTTTCGAATAATTTTATAACGCTTTCGGAAAACCCTTTTTCTTTTGCTATTTCGATAAGTTTACTTGCGCACGCAATTTCGCCCTGTAAATATTTAATTCTGCTCTCCAAAGATTTTCCGACCTTGCCCGATGCCTGCCCTTCGTGAGAGCGACGCTTTAACGAACAAAATTCATAATAGTAGCATCTTCCGAAAAGCACCGACACGCACCACAAAAATTCGTCGTGCGCCCAGCCGCTATACCAATGCCCCTTTATCTCTTGATAAAAACTTCTCCTTACACACATAACGCAACCCGGGAACTTTAAAAACCTGTTTTTTGCGTTTAACGGGACTCTTCTTAATTTTATTTTATTACTCTCGTAATAGCCCTTTAATTTAGTTTCGTCGCCGTAAAACCACGCAAAATCTGTGTTTAAAAGTCCGACGTCTTCGTTGCGTCTCATAACGCATAGCATTTTTTCTAAACGGTCGGGAACCCATATATCGTCTTGGTCTGCTAGAAAAATCACTTCACCTGTGCATTTTTCCATCGCCTTTCTAAAATTTTCGGCGTACCCTAAATTTTTTTCGTTGACAAAAAGTTTGAACGTTTTCTCCAAATTATGCTCTTTTATAAACGCACTTATCTTTTCAACGGTGTCGTCTGTCGAGCAATCGTCTACGATAACCACTTCGTCAGCCTTTTTCGTTTGATTTACGACGGAATTTAGTAAATCTAAAATATATTTCGAGCCGTTATACGTTGCAAGCGCCACCGAACTAGTCATCATTCACTTCCTTTTTTGCATTTGCAAGGTCCGACCTAAATTCTTTACGCATTTTTCTAAATTCCTTAAAAGACTTTACCCCGCTTTTTTTGTATCTTGCAAAAAAATCTTTTACGTGCAACAACTTCCTTTGCAATGCGTAAATGTTTTTACCCCTTACCTTAAAAAGGCTTTTTACGCTTTTAACCTGCTCGCATAAAATCAATTTATTGGGTACGATATAAAAATCTTTTCCCTCTTGAAATTGAAGATAATACATCTTTCTTTTTTGGAAATGGGCGTACATAATTTCCCTTTCCACCACCCCGTCTTCCAAGCAAACGGCGTAAAGTTTCCCGTTTTTAGCGTCGTACCTAAAAATGCTTTCTTTAAATGCATCGTTTATATGATTAAATTGTTTTTTGTAAGATAAAACGTCGAAAAAAATCTTATCGTTTTTGTAAGTCGGCACTTGAAGTTTTTTGCAAATATGCTTCATCCCCAGAGCCTCGTCAAAATACATGGCGTCTAATAAAGAAAAACACTTTTTATAATCGTAATCCTTATAGCCACTGCATTTTAAAAACGCAGTATTGATATAATCGCAATTTCTGTAAAGACAAAAATGCCCGTGTTCTAAAACTTTGTCGTTATTATCCAAAACTTCGTCAGTGATAAACGAGGAAACATCTCCTAATATAACGTCGACGTCGGCGTGTCCCCAAAAATCGTACCCCGAAAGATAAGGCTGTAACACGTATCCGTACGCAGGTCTGAAATCGCACAATTTATAAGGAGCGTTTAAGCATATTTCAAAATCAAACTTATCCTTAAAAAGTTTTGCAAAATCCCCAAAAGTCGTTCTAACGACTTTTATATTTTTCTCTTCCGTTATTTCTTTCACGTCGGTAAAAAATATAAAATCTATGCAAGGATTTTTTAATGCAGAATACTTCCACACGTCGTAATAATCTGGCTTTTTTCCGAAAAACGGAATTACCACGGCAATAGATTTCATTTTATCCCCTCCCCCTAAACAGAAAGCAGAAAAATCCGACGTTTTTTTCCGAAATCGTTTTTATAACCCAACCGTTAAAGCCGTCGATATATTTATTACTTTTGTAATCGGGAAAATTATCTTTAACTTTTGCTATCGATTTGACGGCAAGTTCCTTTCTTAAGGCTTTATTTTTTATTTTAGCAATTCTCGACATAGAAGATAAAAGCAAAATTCTCGAATAAAAATACTCCACTTCGCTTTTGTACTTTTCCATCAAGCCTTTATCATTGTAAAAATCAATGATGCTATCCATTACGGGAAAAATGTTTGCAGTGCGCTTACCTTGCTTCGTCGTCATCGTCGAATTTTCGTTGACGACGTGATTAAACAATGGTAAATCCACTTTCGCTACGCTTTTCAAAAAAGGAATTAAATTTGCAAACCACGCAGTGTCCTCGTAAATAAGCCCTTCGGGGAAAGTAACTCCACTTCTTTCGTAAACGCTTCTTTTAATTATTTTGTTCCACGGCGACACCAAACAATTTTTGTATATACTTCCCTTGGAAGACACGTCGCAAAACTTTTTGTATTTCTTTTTTTTGCCCGTTACCTCGTAATGGTCGCAAAAAACACCGTCGTAATCTTGTTCTTTCGCCTTTTCGTACATAACTTCGAACATATTAAGTTCTGCGAAATCGTCGACGTCGACAAAACCCAAATATTCTCCGACGGCGTGCTTTATCGCCAAGTTCCTGGCAGAGCCTTGTCCACCGTTTTCTTTTGTAAAAACTTTAATATTCGAATACTTTTCGCCATACTCTAAAAGCATTTGATAAGAATTATCCTGCGAACCGTCGTCCACAAAAATAATTTCAATTTCTTTTAGCGTTTGATTAACCAAACAATTAACGCAACGCTCCACGTACCTTTCGGCATTGTAAACGGGTACTACAACGCTTATTTTTATATCAGACATTATTTCAGTAAGCCCTTTAATATACCCATAAAATTCTCGTTGTTGGAAAGAAATTTGTTGGGCTTAAAATCTTTAATATTTTTTATTGCTTCAATAAGTTCTTGCTTGTTGGTGGCGCACTCAACGTACCCTGCGTCTCTAAAAGCACCGGCAAGTTCCAACTGATTGTCGCTTTCGTGCTCGTTAAACTTTTTTAGCCTCGGAAAAACTATTACCTTTTTGCCTTTCAATAAAGAGTTTGTAACGGTGCCCGTTCCCGCATGGCAAATAACCACGTCTACATTCGACTGCAAATTGCTCATTTCCTCATTGCCGACAAACTCGAAATTATCGTAATTTTTAATTTCGTAATCTTTTATACCCGTTTGTGCAACGACGGATTCTCCGTCTAAAACGCCCTCGTCAATCAATTCGTCTAAAATCTTAAAAAGCCTGTCGAACTTGAAATTTGTACTGCCTACCGTAACAAGAACGCTTTTCATCAATAAATCATTCCCCCATAAATCGCATCGGGATAAAACTCTTTTGCTTCCTCCCATTGCACGATAAACGAATCTGCGAATTTATACGCACGCTTACCCGTTTTACTCGGGGAAGTACGCCGTGCAAACGACTCTACGTAAATAACTTTCTTTTTAAACACTTTCTTTTGAAGCCACATCAACGGATACGTTGCTCCCGCCCCCGTGCTTATAACGTAATCGGGCTTTAATTTACAAAGCAGAAAAAAAGATTTAACAAATATCCGAAACAAATCGAAAAATTTAAGCACCCTCTTTTCGTTGCGATAATCGGGAATAAACAAAACGCCCTGCATGTTGCTGTTAACTTTGTTTTTACAAACCACCACGCTGACGTCGTGTTCGTCTTTTAGGGAAAACAATTTTTTTAATTGCTCTAAGTGTCCCCCCCCCGTTGCCGTAAGCAAAATCTTCAAAAACGCTACCCCCAAACTGTTTGACAACATATAAAAACATTGCCGTTTAGAAGCACTTTACCTAGTATTTAAAGTACCAAATAATTTTAACATTAAATAATGGGGGTGTCAATACCAAATTAAAATTTAGTTGGTTAAAAAGCACAAAAAAAACGCTTTACTGCCAATACGTGCATCGTAAAACGTTTTTTCAATATGTTTTTTAATCTTTTGCAGGCTTACTTTCGCAATAAATGCACCTGTACACGCCGTGCTCTTTGTCTACCTCTTTGAACACGTGGTCTAATTCTTGTTCTCCCGCCGTTATACATTTAGGATTGTTGCACCTGTACTTGTTGTACACGAGCGTTTTGCCCTTTAACAAGTCTTCCCTTTCCTTGTTTTCTTTCGCCCATTCTAAAAGTTTGAGTATAAGCGACATACGCATATACTTACCGTTAAGAACTTGCTTAAAATAGCACGCCCTCTTGTCGCCGTCTACCTTGACGCTTATTTCGTTTACTCTGGGAAGCGGATGCAAAACGGAAGTGTCGGGCTTTGCCTTTTGCAACTTTTCCAAAGTCAAAACGTAACTGTCTTTAAGCCTTTCGTACTCGTCCTTATCGGTAAACCTTTCTGCCTGAATTCTCGTCATATACAAAACGTCGAGATTGGGAAGCGCTTCTTCCAAACTCTTTGTTTCGACGTATTCCATATTGTTTTTATCTAAAATTTCGTACTTGACGTATTTCGGCACCTTTAATTCTTCGGGCGAGATTAAAACTATTTTAACATTGTTGTATCTCGAAAGAGCACCGATTAAAGAGTGCACCGTTCTTCCGTACTTTAAGTCACCGCAAAAGCCTACCGTCAAGTTGTCGAAGCCACCCTTTTCACGGTATATAGTTAGTAAATCGGCAAGCGTTTGCGTCGGGTGACAATGTCCGCCGTCCCCTGCGTTTATAACGGGAATGGAAGCGTTTAGGCTGGCAACGTAAGGCGAGCCTTCTTTCGGCGAACGCATTGCAATTATATCTGCATAGCAACTTATTACCTTTGCCGTGTCGGCAACGCTTTCCCCCTTTGAAACAGACGAACTGGAAGCCTCTGAAAATCCTAACACTTCGCCACCCAATTCTATCATAGCCGCTTCGAAAGAAAGCCTCGTCCTTGTCGAAGGTTCGTAAAAGAGCGTGGCTAACTTTTTGCCCTTACATTTTTCGCTATACTTTTCTCCGTGTTCGCTTATGTCGATGGCAACTTTAATAATATCCTCTATTTCCTCTTTCGTTAAGTCTAAAATATCGATAACGCTTCTCATAAAAGCCTCCTACTTTATCCAACTTTCGTCCGACGGATTATTCCTAAACTTTATTAATCTTTCAACGTCTTCGTGCTTTACGTATCCTTCTTCTGCGGCAGTTTCGGCAACAACGTCAAAATTAGTTAAGGAAATGTTTTTAACGTTTGCCTCTTTCATTCTGTCAAGTCCTTTTTGCATGCCGTAAGTGAATATACTAACGACGCCAAGCACTTCTGCTCCTGCATCTCTTAAAACGTTTACTACTTCTAACACGCTACCACCCGTCGATATTAAATCTTCTACGACGACGACCTTTTGTCCCTTTTCAAGCCTACCTTCTATTTGGTTTTGTCTACCGTGGTCTTTTGCGCCCGAACGAACGTAGCCCATAGGGAGTCCCATAATATGTCCCGTAATGGCGGCGTGTGCGATGCCAGCCGTCGACGTTCCCATAAGCACTTCTACTTCGGGATAATTTTCTTTTATCAATTTTGCCAAACCGTTTTCAACGTCGGTACGAACGGCAACGTCGGTAAGCGTTAAACGGTTGTCGCAATAAACGGGGCTTTTAATTCCGCTTGCCCATACGAAAGGTTCTTCAGGCCTAAAAAACACAGCCTTAATTTTAAGTAAATCTTTTGCAATCGTTTTTTGTAAATTTTCCATTTCTATTCTCCTAAAAATTCTTTTAATGCTCTCTCATAAGCCTCTACGGGGTCTTTCGCAGTGGTAATCGGTCTTCCCATAACGATGTAGTCGGAGCCGATTTTTCTTGCTTCCGTCGGCGTCATAACCCTCTTTTGGTCTCCGACTTCTCCGTCGCTAAATCTTACGCCCGGAGTTACCGTAACGAAGTCTTTTCCACAAGCCTCGTGAACGACGCCCGCTTCTAACGGCGAACAAACGACGCCGTCCAGCCCTGAAATCATCGCATTTTTCGCATAATGAATAACGACGTCTGCCATTTTTTCTTTTATGAGCAAGTCTTTTTCCATACTCTCTTGGTCTGTCGACGTTAATTGAGTTACTGCGATAAGCATCGGCCTTGTACCGTCTTCACGGGTAAGACCCTCTATTGCCGCTTTCATCATATTTATCGTGCCTGCGGCGTGAAGGTTTGTCATATCGACGTCTAATCCCGAAAGTACAGCCATACTCTTTTTTACGGTGTTGGGAATATCGTGTAGTTTTAAGTCTAAAAATATTTTGTGCCCTCTCGCCTTAATTTCTCTTACAATGCTCGGGCCCTCTGCATAAAAAAGTTCCATACCTATTTTCACGAAAGGTTTTTTTCCCTTAAACTTGTCCAAAAATTCAAAGGTCTTTTCTGCGCTGTCAAAATCACACGCAATGATAACGTCTTTTGCCATTTACTTAACTCCTTTTATTATTTCTTCCAACGAACTTATTCCGTATTTTTGCATAACGGAAGGCAAGTCCTCTATTATTTTTTTACAAGCGTACGGGTCTACTAAATTTTGTGCGCCGACCTGTACTGCCGTTGCACCTGCAAGCATCATTTCTATAACGTCTTCTGCCGATGCGACGCCACCCATTCCTATAACGGGAATATTAACTGCGTGCGCAACCTGATAAACCATTCTTACGGCAACGGGGAATATCGCTTGTCCCGAAAAGCCTCCCATCGTGTTTGCCACAACGGGCTTTCTCGTTTTCAAATTTATCCTCATTCCTAAAAGGGTGTTTATTAAACTTATTCCGTCTGCTCCACCCTCTTCGCACGCTTTGGCTATTGCTACTATATCCGTTACGTTTGGCGACAACTTTACTATGACGGGTTTTTTCGTCACCTTTTTTACGGCTTTCGTAACTTCTTTCGCCATTTCGGGAGAAGTTCCGAAACTCATTCCTCCACCGTGCACGTTGGGGCACGAAACGTTAACTTCTATCCAACCGACCTGTTCTTCTTTGTCGATTTTTTTTGCCACTTCCACATACTCGTCGATGGAAAATCCACTTATGTTGGCAATAACCTTTTTGTTAAAACATTTTTTTAACTTGGGAAGTTCCTCGCTTACCACCTTATCTATGCCCGGGTTTTGCAAGCCGACCGAATTTATCATTCCGCTCGTACATTCTGCAATTCTCGGCGTGGGATTTCCGAATCTTGGATTAAGCGTCGTTCCCTTAAAAGAAAAGGTTCCTAAAATATTTATGTCGTAAATTTCGCTAAACTCGTAACCGAATCCGAACGTTCCACTCGCAGGAATGACGGGATTATCAATGGTTATGCCGAGCAAATTTACCTTGGTGTTTACTTCTCCCATAATATTTCCCCCTTCTTTAATACAGGGCCTTCTTTACAAATACGCTTATTTCCGTAAATGGTTTTACAACTACACCCCATACACGCTCCGAATCCACAGCCCATTCTTTCTTCAAAACTGAATTCGCCGTCGCTTTCGCTACCCTTAAACACGGCTTTAAGCATAGGCTCGGGACCACAGCAATAAAAGTAAGAATACTCTAAATTTTTCATCGCATCGGTTACAAAACCTTTTATGCCGTAACTTCCGTCCACAGTCGTTACCAAAACCTTTGCGCCGAGGCGTTCAAACTCCTCTTTGTAAAAAATTTCTTGAATTTTATTAAAGCCTAAAATCACCGTTACGCTTTTTCCGCTTTCAATCAACTTCTTTGCCAAGTTGTACATGGGAGGCACGCCGACGCCACCACCTATCAAAAGCGGAGTGTCGCCCGAAAGGTTTAAATCGTATCCGTTGCCTAGTCCTAAAAGACAATCTAAACAATCGCCTTTAACTTTTTTTGATAAAATTTCCGTTCCCTTTCCGACGACTTTGTAAATTATCGTTACACTGTCTTCCGTATAGTCGCAAACGGATATGGGACGGCGCAAAAACAATCCGTCTATTTTTATATTTATAAACTGCCCCGAACGGGTGATTGCTTTTACGTCTCCGTTAAGTATCATTTTGTACACGCCGTCTACCAACTTTTCGTTTGATAAAACGGTTAATATTTTTTGTTCCATCTTTTTACCTTTTACGCATCGATAGTCGAGATAGTAAGCGTCGTTTCCTCCAATACGTCGAGTAAAACTCTTACCGTATCCAAAGACGTGAAAATACTTACGTTGCTTTCCGTTGCGTGTTTTCTGATTTCGTATCCGTCACTCATACTGCCTTGTTGTCCCACTTCGCTGGTGTTTATAACGTAAGCGATGTGTCCTTGACGAATGGCGTTTGGAATTTCTTTACTGCCGTCGCTGATTTTCTTTAATTTGTGCGTTCTTATTCCGTTTTCGATTAAGAAGTTTGCAGTGCCCTCCGTTGCTTCTATATTGAAGCCGAGGTTATAAAATCTTCTTATTAACGGCAACGCTTCTTCCTTGTCGACGTCTGCGATTGTCGCAAAAACAGTTCCGTAATTTTGCACTTTCATTCCACTTGCTTGAAGCGCTTTGTAGAGTGCTCTGTTAAGTTTGTCGTCGTAACCGATTGCCTCTCCCGTCGACTTCATTTCAGGCGAAAGATATGCGTCTAATCCTCTTATTTTGTTAAAAGAGAATACCGGCACTTTAACGTACCATCTCTTTTTCTCTTCGGGATAAATATCGAATATGCCTTGCTCTTTTAACGTCTTGCCCATAATGACTTCGGTTGCGATATCTGCCAAAGAGTACCCCGTCGCTTTCGACAAGAAGGGAACGGTTCTAGACGACCTCGGGTTTACTTCGATGATAAACACGTTGTCGTTTTTGTCAACGATAAATTGTATGTTGTACAAACCCTTAATGCCTATGCCAAGCCCTAGTTTCTTTGCATATTGCAAAATAATTCCTTTTACTTTATCCGATATAGAGAACGTCGGATATACCGAAATACTGTCGCCCGAGTGAATACCCGTTCTTTCGACAAGTTCCATAATGCCCGGAACAAACACGTCTCTACCGTCGCAAATGGCGTCTATTTCCACCTCTTTGCCGATAATGTATTTATCAACCAAAACAGGCTTGTCTTCGTCTATTTCTACAGCCGTTTTCAAATAATGACGGAGTTGCGTTTCGTTTGCAACGATTTGCATTGCTCTACCGCCCAAAACGAAACTCGGCCTTACAAGTACGGGGTAACCTATTCTGTTTGCCGCCTTAACGCCGTCTTCTATCTTCGTAACGGCGCACCCCTCAGGTTGAGGTATGCCTAATTCTTTTAATAATTTTTCGAATAAATCTCTATTCTCTGCTTTATCGATTGCCTCGCAGTCTGTTCCGACAATCTTAACGCCCAACTTCATAAGCGGGTCTGCAAGGTTAATTGCCGTTTGTCCACCGAGCGACGCAACGACGCCTTCGGGTTGTTCGTAATCTAAAATTGCCATTACGTCTTCCGGCGTTAACGGTTCGAAATATAATTTATCTGCCGTCGTGTAGTCGGTTGAAACGGTTTCGGGGTTGTTATTGATGATAATTGCTTCGTATCCCGCTCTCTTGATTGTTTGAACGGCGTGAACGGTGGAGTAATCGAATTCTACGCCTTGTCCTATTCTAATTGGACCTGCACCTAACACGACGAGTTTTTTCTTGTCGGTTAGTCTACTTTCGTTTGCGCCTTGCGTATATGTCGAATATAAGTATGCGATGTACTTACCCGTATGCAACGTGTCAACCATCTTAAAGGTCGGCTTTATATCTGCGTTTCTTCTAAAATCGAAAACTTCTTTTTCCGTTTTGTTCCAAAGTTTTGCAATATACTTATCGGCAAAGCCTAACTCTTTTGCCTTTCTCAAAACGGCTTTATCCATAACGTTTTCTTTTAACGTTTTTTCCATATCGACAATCTTTTTGATTGACAACAAGAAAAGTTCCGTTATCTTCGTTGCGTCGTGAATTTCTTCTACAGAGACGCCACGCCTTAAAAGTTCTGCAACGGCGAAAATGTTGTCCGACGTGAACGTCTTAACTGCGTTCAAAAGTTCTTCCGTCGAATACGAATCGAATTTTGCCAGGTACAAATGCGTTACGCCTATTTCCAAAGAACGCACCGATTTTAACATACATTCTTCGAGATTTGCGCCTATGCCCATTACTTCGCCCGTCGCTTTCATTTGCGTGCCTAAAGCATTTGACGCTTGCGTAAATTTATCGAAGGGGAAACGTGGGAATTTTGCTACGATGTAATCTAACGACGGCTCTTTTTCTGCCGTGCCTCCGGCAACGGGTATTTCTTCTAGCGCCATTCCGACGGCTATCTTTGCAGTTACCCTTGCTATCGGATATCCACTCGCCTTACTTGCAAGTGCAGACGAACGGCTTACCCTCGGGTTAACTTCTATTAAGTAATACTCGCTGGTCTTCGGATTCAATGCGTATTGAACGTTACAACCACCTTGTATCTTTAATTCTTTTATTATCTTTATTGCACTGTCGTTTAACATTTTCATATCTTTTTGGCTAAGCGACAAGATTGGCGCAACGACTATCGAATCGCCCGTGTGTACTCCGACGGGGTCCACGTTTTCCATTCCACAAATGGTAATGGCGTGGTCGTTACTGTCACGCATAACTTCGAATTCGATTTCTTTGTAACCTTTAACACTCTTTTCTACTAGCACTTGATGAACGGGCGAAAGAGCAAAACCGTTCATTCCTATTTCAACAAGTTCTTCTTCGTTCTCGGCAAAACCACCACCCGTTCCGCCTAGCGTAAACGCAGGCCTTAAAACGACAGGGTAACCTATCCTTTTTGCCGCTTCTTTGGCTTCTTCCAAATTGTAAGTTATTTCCGAAGGGATAACGGGCTCTCCGATAGATTCGCACATTTCCTTAAACAATTCTCTGTCTTCTGCCCTTTCTATACTTTCGCTACTCGTTCCTAAAAGTTCGACGCCACATTCTTTTAACACGCCCTTCTTTTCAAGTTGCATTGCAATATTTAATCCCGTTTGTCCACCGATTCCCGGTATTATCGCATCGGGGCGTTCGTAACGCAATATTTTGGCTATATATTCTAGCGTTAACGGTTCCATATAAACCTTGTCGGCAATAGTCGTATCCGTCATTATGGTTGCAGGATTGGAGTTTATAAGTATAACTTCGTATCCCTCCTCCCTTAACGACAAGCAGGCTTGCGTGCCGGCATAATCGAATTCTGCGGCTTGTCCTATGACAATCGGGCCCGAACCGATAATGAGTATCTTTTTGATGTCTGTTCTCTTTGCCATTTTTTTATTCTCCTTTAGTTATCTTTTGTAGACAACTTTATTTTTTACTACAGTTAAATAATTTACACCGAAAACGGTGTCGTTTTCAAAAGGCGTCGCCCTTCCCATGGATATAAAATCTTCGGGATTTATCGTGTATTTTTCTTGCAAGTTCCAAACGCTAAATCCGTTTAATTTTAAGTTAAACCTCTTTCTCGCATTGGTGGATAACAACTCTATCAATTTTTCTATTGTTATTATCCCCGTCCTTACTAGGTGCGTGTACGTTTCTTGAAAGGCAGTTTCTATTCCGACAATGCCGAACGCACTCTTTTCTAATCCTTTACTCTTTTCTTCCTTTGAGTGTGGAGCGTGGTCCGTCGCTATCATATCAATCGTGCCGTCCAACACGCCCTCTATAAGAGCCTCTCTATCGTCCCTGCCTCTAAGAGGCGGATTCATCTTAAATCTTCCGTCTTCTTTTAAATCGTTTTCGTCCAAAATCAAATAGTGTGGAGCAGTTTCGCACGTTACGTCGACGCCGTCCTTTTTCGCTTGTCTGATTAGTTCCACCGTCTCTTTTGCAGATATGTGGCAAACGTGATATTTTACGCCGATTTCTTTCGCCAAACGCAAATCTCTCGCAACCATTTCGTACTCGCTTCGAGAACAAATTCCCCTGTGTCCGTAAGCCTTTGAATACGCACCGTCGTGAATATATCCTCCGTTAAGCAGACTTTCTACTTCGCAATGGCAAACGACCATTTTATTTAAGGCTTTTGCTATCTTCATTGCCTCTCTCATCATATCTTCCGACTGAACGCCCTTGCCGTCGTCGGTAAAAGCAATTACTTTGTCGCTTATGTCTTCAAGGTCTGAAAGCCTTTCGCCTCGCTGACCTACCGTTATCGCTCCGTACGGATACACGTCGATAACGCTATCTCTTTCTATAATCGTTAATTGTTCGTTTAAATTTTGCACGCTATCGGGTACGGGCTTTAAGTTAGGCATCGTGCAAACGCTTGTGTATCCACCTTTCGCCGCTGCCATACTTCCCGTCTTTATCGTTTCTTTATAAGAAAAACCCGGCTCTCTAAAGTGCACGTGCACGTCGCAAAAACCGGGAAAAATACAAAATTCGTCGCCAAAATCGGCAAAAGAGAAATCACCTATAACAGCCAAAAGTTCTTGCTTTTCTTCCGGCGTACCACATATAAGTTTTTTTGCAAAATCTTGCATTATAGTTTCTCCTTTAATATTTTAATTAGTCGTTTTGTGATAAAATGTAAACTTCGTTAGAGCCGTCCGCCTCGTTCAAAAGAACGCTTATTTCTTCGTGCTTTGCAGTCGGCACGTTTTTACCGATAAAGTCGGGGCGAATGGGCAGTTCTCTGTGTCCCCTATCTATAAGCACCGCAAGTTGCACGGCCTTTGGTCTTCCGACGGCAAACACGCTTTCTATCGCCGCCCTCGCCGTCCTCCCCGTGTACAAAACGTCGTCTACTATGATAACCGTTTTGTCACTTATGTTGCAGGGAATATGACACTCCGTCGCTTTAACGACTTTTTCCTCGTTGGACAAGTCGTCTCTATGAAGTGTTATATCCAAATATCCGATTGGCACCGACTTCTTTTCAAACTTTAAGATATTGTCGCAAATTCTTTCTGCAAGTGGAATTCCCCTACTTTTAACGCCAAGCAAACAAATTTCTTCCACGCCTTGATTACGCTCGATTATTTCGTGCGTCATTCTGGCAACGGCTCTGTTTATTGCGTTTTCGTCCATAATCAAGGTCTTTTTCATACTTCTCCAAAAAAATAAGGTCTTATCGATATGACAAGACCTTTTTTGCTTAAAATAATGCTATAATTTTAGTATCAATTTAACAACGGAACCTTGTCAATCTCTCTGTATTGACTTAAAAGTTTTTCAATTTCCCATATTGTAGCACAGGCAATTTCCATTGTCAATATTTTTTTTACATTTAAACAAAAAATCGGCAAAAAAAATTTTTTGCCGATTTTTTTAATCTCTTTCAAAAATATCTCGTGTATACACCTTTTCTTTGACGTCTTTTAAACAAGAATCGAAACGATTGGCAATGATAACGTTGCAGGCTTTTTTGAATTGCGTCAAATCTTTAATTACTTGATACTCTTCAAAATATTCCGACTTCAACGTCGGCTCGTAAACTATTACCTTAACGCCCTTACCGCTTATTCTGTGCATTACGCCTTGAATTGCAGACGTCCTAAAATTGTCGGAATTTGCTTTCATCGTTAATCTATAAATTCCGATTACTATATCCGAGCAATCTTTTCCGTCTTCGTACCCTGCAAAGTCTAAAACTTCCTTTGCAATAAAGTCCTTTCTGGTGTGATTACTATCGACGATGGCTTTAACAAGTTCGTTCGGAACGCCCTCGAAATTTGCCCTTAATTGACGGGTGTCTTTTGGCAGACAATAGCCACCGTACCCGAAAGATGGATTGTTGTAAAAATCGCCTATTCTCGGGTCTAAACTCACGCCGTAAATTATGTCTTTGGAATTTAATTTCTTTACCTCGCAATAGGTGTCCAACTCGTTAAAATATGCAACACGCATTGCCAAGTATGTGTTGGAAAAAAGTTTTACCGCCTCTGCTTCCGTCGTGTCCATATACAGTATGGCGACGTCTGATTTTAAAGAGCAATCTTCCAATAAATGTGCAAAGATTTTTGCTTGTTCTTTAAGTTCTTGCGACGAACCCACTATAATCCTTGACGGATACAAGTTGTCGTAAAGCGATTTTCCCTCTCGCAAAAATTCCGGGCTAAACATAATGTTTGGCATATCGAATTTTTTGCAAATTTCTTTCGTATAGCCGACGGGAATTGTAGATTTTATTACAATCGTCGCCTTTGAACCACATTCTTTAATCAACGATATAACCTTTTCGACGGCAGAAGTGTCGAACACGTTCTTTTCCGAATCGTAATTAGTAGGCGTGGCAATTATGATAAAATCGGCGTCTTTATACGCAGAAACGCCGTCAAGCGTGGCAACCAAGTCGAGGTCTTTAGTCGCCAAATATTCTTCAATCTCCTTGTCTCTGATGGGAGATTTTCTGTCGTTGATTAAATCGACTTTGTCCTTAACCACGTCAACTGCTATAACGCTGTTTTTTTGCGACAATAAAACGGCAAGCGACAATCCGACGTACCCCGTCCCTGCAACTGTAATTTTCATAATTCTCCTTTTTTAGCAAAGTCATTTATAGTTGTTTCGGTTAATATCTTTTATATTTTTAAGAAGTTTTTTTAACTCAAAATTACTCCATACAAACATTGCGCCTTTAATAGCAAAATCAAATAGAAATGTTATTTCTCTTTGCGCCTTTTTACATATACGCTTTTTTTCCAAAATCCCCAAAACATATTTCTTATCGTTAAGAACACCGATGCGATTTTATTTTTTCTTTCAGCCTCTCTAAAAAGTTTGTAATGCCATTTAATCAATTTCGAATATCCGTGATTACTAATAGAGCCACTGCGTTTCCTATATTTTGCAAGCGTTTCGGGAAAAAGATAGCAATCTGCTTTCTTGCACGCTTTAAGCCACATTGCATAATCGTTGTTCTTTCTAATATTCGTAATTTGTATTAGTCCAACGACATCGGCATCGTACATAACCGTCAAACACCCCATCCAACAGTAGTTAAACATTTTATGTTTCGTAATGCGTTTTGGTCCTGAAACGCTTATGCCGTTGGGATTAGATTTTTCGTCAATTTCAATATATTTAGTATAAGAAAAACTATAGCCGTTTTCTTCCATAAAAGCAATCTGCTTTTCAAGTTTTTCAGGCGACCACAAGTCGTCGCTATCTAAAAAGGCTATCCACTTGCCTTTTGCCATTTTCAAAGCACGATTTCTAGAAACGGCCGCACCCGAATTGCAGTCATTCTTTACGTAACTAATTCTAGCATCGCTTAAAAACTCATTCACGACGTCGTCGGTATTATCCGTCGAACAATCGTCGACTATAATAAGTTCCCAATTCGAATAAGTTTGCGCCAAAACGGAGCGTATCGTTTCTTCTATAAAACGCCCCGTGTTATACGAAGGCATTATTATTGAAACCAAATCATTCATTTCATCTTCCTACCACTTTATCAGATTTATGCCACAAATGTTTATCTACACATATTGTGGCGAGACATATATCCAGAGTTTCTTTTATACTCTTTCCAGTTGTCAAAAAAGTTAAAGATTATTTTCCGACTTTTCAATTATTCTACAGGGAACACCTACGGCAGTCGCACCATCTGGTATATCTTTGTTAACTAACGTACAAGCCCCGACAACTGCATTTTCGCCAATCGTCACTCCGTTTTTTCCGGATATAACGTTTGCTCTCATGCCGATATATGCACCTTTTTTAATCGTAATAGGTGTATGTTGTTGATTTCGTCCGTGACAAGCAAAAAAAACTCCATATGAAATGATACAGTTATCTTCAACAGTAAACATATGTGGCTCAAGGTCATCAAGATAGCATCTCATTCCAATGAACACATTTTTTCCTATGTTGTATCCACACAACCGATAGAAGAAAACCCTCCACCCGTTTAGTACCATATGAGGAATAACTTTTGCACTCATCCATTTTCGGAAGAAAGCCTTTATTTTTTGCCAAAGCGTCTTTTTCATAACCATTCACTTCCTTCTGTGCTTTATGTCCCTAACAACTCTCTTGCTTCTGCTTGTTTTTTGTCGTACTCGTCTTGCTGAATTTTGCCTTCATTTAACAACCAATCGCCAAAATCCATATCCGACACCGTTCCCTCTCGAACAGTATCGCTTCTTTTTAACACCTTGCCAACCGTTTGAAAAATAATCTTGGTATCGCCAAAAAAAGTAATACCTTTATCGATGTACTTCAAGTCGTACTCAAACTTTTGTTCCCAAGTTATATTGTTGCGTCCGTTCACTTGCGCCAAACCTGTAAGTCCAGGGCGAACGTCGTGTCTACGGCGTTGTTCTTCCGTCATAAAAACCATGTCACGAACCAACTGTGGTCTGGGTCCCACGATACTAAGCGAACCGTTAAGAATATTAAACAACTCCGGCAATTCGTCTAAAGACGTGCTACGAAGCCATTTACCGTATTTTTTGAGTCTTTTTTCATCGGGAAGCAAATCCCCGTTTGCATCTTTTTCGTTCGTCATTGTACGAAACTTTATCAACTTAAAAATCTTTTCTTTGCCAGTTTTTTTATTTTTTCTGCCAGGACGCAACTGCACGAAAAACGGATTACCTTTCATTGCTATCATTCCTATTATCGTAAGTACCAACAATACGGGCGAAAGAATGATAATTGCCAAAAGTGCAAGTATAAAATCTATCAATCTCTTAAAAAAATGTGCATACATTGGTATAATTCTCCGTCAAACCTAATTGAAACATTCTCTAATAATTTCAATTACGCCGTCCTGTTCTTCCTTCGTCATTTTATTATCGCTAGGCAAGCACAATCCACGTTCGAAAATATCGGCACCGACGTCGACAACGCCACCGTCTATATATGCGTTTGTTTTTGCTCTGCCAGAACCCGCTACCGTAACAAACTCGTGCATACGATACATCGGTTGCATATGCATAGGCTTCCAAATCGGTCTACCTTCAACGTTAAAGTCTTTAAGCGTTTCCAAAATTTCCGTCGGACACGACTTGCCTTTTTCCTTTACGTAAATTGCTTTCGAATCGTCTCTTACCTGTCTGCACATATATTCTTTGTCTATAATCATTGCAGACATCCAGTAACTAGGCTCGCAATTCGGCGTTATAGGATTCATCTTGATTGGCAAATCCTTAAAACCGTTTTTATATCTTTCGTATATCGCTTTCTTTTGTGCGATATGCTCCTCCAAATATGGATATTGTCCTCTTATAACGCCTGCGACGACATTACTCATGCGATAATTGTACCCCACTTCTTCGTGCTGATACCAAGGTGCATCTTCTCTGGCTTGCGTCGACCACTTTCTTGCTTTATTTGCGACCTCAATATCGTTGGTTAAAAGGCACCCGCCTGACGAACCTGTAATTATTTTGTTACCATTGTAACTTACGGCAGAATAATCCCCGTAAGAGCCACATTGTTTTCCGTTAACGGTTGCGCCCATAGCCTCTGCAGAATCCTCAATTAAAATAGCACCGTGTTTTTTGCATATCTTTTGTATTTCGTCAATCTTACCGGGAAAACCATACAGTTCTACTGCAACGACTATTTTTACGTCGGGATAAAGTTCAAAGGCTTTTTCAAGCGCTTTCGGGTCCATATTCCACGAAGACTCGTCTGTGTCTATAAAAACGGGAATACCACCTTCGTACACAACGGGATTAAGCGTTGCAGCAAAAGTCATATCGGAACAAAAAACACGCCTGTTTTCCAACGCACCGTGCCCGATACTAGGCTTACCATAAAGCCTTTCGCCTGCTAATTTAACACACAAATGCAGTGCGGATGTGCACGACGACAATCCAACGGCATACTTTACGCCTGCTTTTTTCGCAGCAATGCTTTCAACTTCATTTATATTTTCACCGACGGTCGACATCCAATTAGTGTTGTATGCTTCCATAACGTACTCTAATTCTTCACCGTGCATAGTCGGTGTTGCTAACCATATTTTCTTCTTAAATCTCTCCATACAACCATTCCCCGTGCAACTAATTGCATCGCCCTGCCTTTCGGTTACGGCGTTATTTTTAGTTTTAATATAACGACTTTATTAAAAATGTAAAAGTGCTTATTCTCCAACAAAAAGTTTGTTTTTTGATTTGATATCTTTTTTAAAAAACAAACGCAGAACAACATTATACGCAATAATATTAACACATAATTTATCGATTTGCAATCGTTTGCCCAAAATATAATGTATATTGTATATTTAATAAATAAACAAGGGCGAACAAACCCATAAGATAAAAAAATAAAGGGCAAATGATTTGCCCTTTAAATTTTTGGTTTAATTAATATTTTTCTTTTAGATAAGAGAAGTTTCGTAAGAATCTAAATCTTTGGGGAATTTTACCTTGCCGGTATAGTACTCAACGCTATAACTTATCGTTAATACTCTGCTACCCTCCAATTCCGTAAGTTCAACTTTTACACCTATAACTTCTTTATTATCGTTAAAGAGGAAGTAAAAATCACCGTAAATCTGGTCTGTTAAGTCTTCATTCTTTTCAACGGAAATTTTAACCTTTGTTACGCCTTTAGAAGTGGTGTCCATATAGAACTTAACGCCTATTGCGTCTTGATAATCATTAATAACTTCCAAAAGTTTGTAGTCTGCAGGTAAAGCGACAACGTCGTCTGCAAGTGCTACAACAGCATCAAAATTGATAAGGCTTGGAATTTTCTTTTTGGAAGAAGTAATTTCTTCGCCGTTTTTTGTCCTTTTGTAGTTATTATATATGTAGTTGTCTTTCAAGTAAAGTTTTATTTCGGCAGTTTCGTTTTCTCCCTTTGCAGAAGCCTCTATTGCGCCTTGCATCTTTCCGTCTGAAACAGTGGACGTTATAGTCATAGATGAAGATGCTTCCTTTTCACCGTTGGTTAATTTAAAGTTATAAGAAAGTTTTACACCTTTTGTGTTTTTGTCCATTTCTTTGTCGGATACCGTGTTTGCATAAGTTTTAACTTGCTCTGACGTAACTTCTTCGTACTTGCCGTCGAAAGAAGAGCCACAAGCAGTAAACATACAGGCACTCATCACGAGCAACACGCCCATTACACATGCTAAAATTTTCTTTTTCATTTTCGTTTCTCCTTTTTCATAATCTAAAAACGATTGTTTTTGTAATTACATTATATGTTATCGTTTTTTCTTTGTCAATAATAATTTAAAAAATTGTTATCGCCGTTTATCCGTTAATCTTTAACGCTATACAAAATATCTTCGTACGTCGGAATTTTATAATACTTTTTGCCGATTAAAAGTTCCATTTTATCGGCGTATTTTCTGAGTTCGTTCATATCTTTAAGTATGACGTTTTTAACGTATTGCGCCTTTTTAAGCGTGTCTTTTATCTTATTCATCTCTTCCGTATCCACTTCTAAATGGTCAAGAGCAACGGCAAATTTTTCGGCAAGTTTAGATATGTCGTACACCAGTTCTTTTTCCAAGCCGAACGACAAAGAAGTGCCGGCTTTTTTGTTGTACTCCCTTTTTGCGTTTGCCGTTTCGAACAAGAATTTTTCGTACTCTAACACTGCCGGCGTTATCTCTTTTCTTGCCATATCTATCATAGTCAACGCTTCGATGTGTGTAACGTTTGAATAATTTTCGAGAAGAATTTCCATTCTCGACTTCATTTCGTTTCTGTTAAGAACGCCGTGCTTTTCAAAAACGGCAACGTTCTTCTCGTCCATATAATGAGGAAGTGCGTCCACCGTGGTGGGATAATTGGAAAGCCCTCTTTTCTTTGCTTCCTTTACCCACTCGTCCGAATAACTGTTACCGTTAAAAATTATACGTTTATGATTTTTAATGGTTTTGCTAATCAAACTATTGAGCGACTCGTTAAAATCTTCTACGCCCTCCAACTCGTCTGCAAACTTGGAAAGTTGTTCTGCAACGATGGTGTTCAAAATAAAGTTGGGGCAAGCGATGTTTTCGCTACTGCCTACCATACGGAATTCAAACTTATTACCCGTGAAAGCAAACGGACTCGTTCTGTTTCTGTCCGTCGTGTCCTTTGGAATTGACGGAAGCGCCGATACGCCGATTTTTAATTCCGTTTTCTTTTTCGCATTATAACTTTGTCCCACTTCCAAAGCCGACAAAATATTTTCTAGTTCTTCTCCCAAATAAATGGAAATGATTACGGGAGGCGCTTCGTTGCCACCTAAACGCTGGTCGTTACCTGCGCCGACTACCGAAATACGAAGCATATCCTGATACTCGTCTACGGCAGAAATGACAGCCATTAAGAACAATATGAATTGAGCGTTCTTTTCCGGCGTTTCGCCCGGTTCTAACAAGTTTTCGCCCAAGTCCGTCGTTATGGACCAGTTGTTATGTTTACCACTGCCGTTTACCGACGCAAACGGTTTTTCGTGCAGTAAGCATACCAAGTCGTGCTTACTTGCAACGCTTTTTAAAATTTGCATAGTGAGTTGGTTTTGGTCTGAAGCGATATTGATTGAAGTATACACGGGTGCAAGTTCGTGCTGTGCCGGAGCCACCTCGTTATGCTTTGTCTTTGCGTAAACGCCGAGTTTCCAAAGTTCCGAATCCACTTCTTTCATAAACGCCGAAACTCTCGATTTAATGGCGCCGTAATAATGGTCGTTAAGTTCTTGTCCTTTGGAAGGTCTTGCTCCGAAAAGCGTTCTTCCACAGTGTACCAAGTCAATCCTTTTTTCGTAAACGTTTTTATCTATCAAAAAATATTCTTGTTCTGCACCGACGTTGGCGATAACTTTGTTTACCTGCGTGTTCCCGAACAGCCTCAAAACTCTCAAAGCCTGTTTGTTCAACGCTTCCATAGAACGAAGAAGCGGAGTCTTTTTATCGAGCGCCTCTCCTCCGTAAGAACAAAACGCCGTGGGAATACACAAACTTCCGTCCTTTATAAATGCGTAAGACGTTGGGTCCCAAGCGGTGTAACCTCTTGCCTCGAAAGTGGCCCTTAGACCACCGTTAGGAAAGCTCGACGCATCGGATTCGCCAGACACGAGAGATTTTTCTGAAAATTTTAATATAACGTCTCCGTTGCCGTCCGGTTCGATAAAAGCGTCGTGCTTTTCTGCCGACATACCCGTCATAGGTTGAAACCAATGCGTATAGTGTGTGGCACCTTTTTTGATTGCCCACTCTTTCATTGCGTCAGCAACGATTTTTGCATCTTGGCTATTTAGCGGAACACCACTGTTCCTTGCCTCCAAAACCTTTTCGTAAGTTTCTTCGGGTAAAACTTTTTTCATTACCTTGTCGCTAAAAACAAGCGACCCGAAAACGTCTTTAATACTTTTAGGCATAAAATACCACCTTTTGTTTATTGCTTTGATTTTAACAGAGTTTCAATCATTTTGTCAATTATATAGAGGAAATATGTTATACATAACCTTCAATTATGATTGTATAAAGAATTTTTATTTTACCCTTTTATAAAAACTGTTGACTTTTTTTGCAATTTTTTCTATAATTTAGAAAAAAAATACGGAGGCTCTTATGCAAAATATCCGTCCAGAAAATATGGAAAGAATTACTACTACTGCTTTGGCAAACGCTTTTATCGACGAACAAGTGGCAGAAATCAAAAAACAAGTCGGCGACAAAAAGGTGCTTTTAGCCCTTTCGGGTGGCGTTGATAGTTCTGTCGTTGCCGCACTTCTTATCAAAGCCATCGGCAAACAACTCGTTTGCGTACACGTTAACCACGGATTACTTAGAAAAGGCGAGCCGGAAGAAGTCGTTGAAGTGTTCAGAAATCAAATGGATGCAAACTTGATTTACGTCGACGCCGTTGACCGTTTCCTCGACAAACTAGCCGGCGTTAGCGAACCTGAAAAGAAAAGAAAAATCATCGGTGCGGAATTTATCAGAGTATTCGAAGAAGAAGCAAGAAAATTAACCGATATCGACTTCCTTGCTCAAGGCACCATTTATCCCGACATTTTGGAAAGCGACGGCGTTAAATCGCACCACAACGTCGGTGGACTTCCCGAAGACTTAAAATTCGAACTCGTAGAGCCTTTAAGACTTTTATATAAAGACGAAGTTAGGGTTGTCGGAAAAGCGTTAGGACTTCCTGACGGTATGGTTTATCGACAACCGTTCCCAGGTCCCGGTTTGGGCGTTAGATGTCTTGGTGCAATCACGAGAGACAGGCTTGAAATCGTTAGAGAATCTGATGCGATTTTAAGAGAAGAATTTGCTAAAAACGGTTTACAAGGCAAAGTTTGGCAATACTTTACAGCCGTTCCCGATTTTAAATCGGTTGGAATCTTAAACGGCAAGCGCACTTACGCTTATTCGGTTATTTTAAGAGCCGTAAACACCGTGGACGCTATAACGGCGACTGTTGAAAACGTTCCTTTCGAACTTTTACAACATATTACCGACAGAATTACCAAAGAGGTTCCGAACGTAAACAGAGTTTTGTTCGACTTAACTCCAAAGCCGGTTGCAACAATCGAATGGGAATAATCTTAAAAAATGTTTTGAGCCACGCAAAAATGCGTGGCTCTTTTTTTGTTTCTTTCACAAAACTTATATTTTTTTCGTATTGCTTTTCCCCTTTTTCTGTGCTAAAATCATATATATGAACAAAGGTTAAAAAGGAGCACTTATGAAATTATCGGCAAAACTCCATTCGGGCAAAATTTACAATCCTAACAGTGAAGACGTTATGGAAGAACAATTAAAATGTTTGGAAAAACTTTACGACTACAACGCCACCCGTCCTTCCGAACAAGAAAAAAGGCGAAACCTGTTAAAAGAAATGTTTGCAGAAATAGGTGAAAATTGTTATATCGAGCCACCACTTCATTCCAACTGGGGTGGCAAACACGTACATTTCGGAAAAAACGTTTACGCTAACTTTAATTTAACGCTTGTCGACGACACTCACATTTACGTCGGCGATTACACTATGCTTGCCCCCAACGTCATTTTGGCAACGGCAGGGCACCCCATTCTTCCGTCGTTAAGAGAAAAAGGGTATCAATACAACTTGCCCATCGTTATCGGCAGTAATTGCTGGCTTGGTGCGGGCGTTATCGTTATGCCCGGCGTTATTATCGGAAACAACACCGTTATCGGTGCAGGCAGTGTCGTTACAAACGATATCCCCGCCAACGTGGTTGCTTACGGTAACCCGTGCCGTGTAATTCGTCCTATCGGCGAAAAAGACGAAGTGTACTATCACAAAGATAAAAAAATAGATATATTAGAGTAAACTCTCATTTCTATTTATCGTTTGATTATACGACACATTTGGTCAATCATAACACATCGTCATATAAAACGATTGTTCAATCGTAAAAAAAGAGGCTGTACTTCGAAAAGCAAATTAACTGCTTTGCCGATTACAGCCCTTTTATCTTTTTAATACGTTTTTATTGATTTAAAAACTATTTTGCAAATTCAGTTGCACGCCATTCTCTAATAACGTTAACTTTAATTTGCCCCGGATATTCCATTTCTTGCTCGATTTTCTTTGCGATTTCCTTTGCCAAAAACAAAGTTTCAGCATCGTTAACTTGCTCCGGTTTAACCATAACTCTGACTTCTCTACCTGCTTGAATGGCGTAACATTTTTCAACACCCTTAAAGCCACTTGAAATTTCTTCGAGTTTTTGAAGCCTTTTAATGTAGTTGGTTGTCGTTTCACGCCTTGCACCCGGCCTTGCGCCCGAAATACTGTCCGCCGCTTGTACTAAAACTGCTTCTAGCGTCTTTGGTTCAACGTCGCCGTGGTGAGCGAGTATCGCATTTACCACACTGTGATTTTCTCTGTACTTTTTAGCAAGGTCGCCACCGATTTGCATGTGCGTACCCTCAACCTCAAAGTCAACTGCTTTTCCTAAATCGTGCAAAAGTCCTGCACGCTTTGCAAGATTTGCGTCTATGCCGAGTTCCGTTGCCATAACTCCCGCCAAGTGCGAAACTTCGATAGAATGTTTCAACACGTTTTGTCCGTAACTGGTACGGAATTTTAATCTTCCGAGCAACTTGACTATTTCCGGATGTAATCCGAAAATGCCACATTCGTACATAGCCGACTCGCCTGCTTCTTTTATTTGAGCGTCGAGTTCTTTCTTTACTTTTTCTACCGTTTCTTCTATTCTCGCCGGATGAATTCTACCGTCTTGAATAAGTTTTTCAAGTGCAATCCTTGCCGTTTCCCTTCTAACAGGGTCAAAGCCCGAAACAATAACTACTTCCGGCGTGTCGTCGATGATAAGTTCTATGCCACACGCATTTTCAAGCGTTCTGATGTTTCTGCCCTCTCTACCGATAATTCTTGCTTTCATATCGTCAGACGGAAGTGGTACGACGGAAACGGTAATTTCAGTTGCTTGTTCCGTGCTACATTTTTGAATTGCAAGGCTAACGATTTCTTTAGCCTTTCTTTCGCCGTTTTCTTTTGCTTCTGCTTCGATGTTTTTAACAAGCCCCGCAGCGTCTCTTTTTGCTTCGTCCACAATGGACTCAATCAATTTTTGTTTTGCTTCTTCCTTGCTCATTTGAGCGATTTTTTCAAACTCTTTAACCATTAGGTCGTGCTGAGCAGAAATTTCGCCGAGTTTTTTGTCTAACTCTGCCTCTTTCGATTTGAGGTTGTTTTGCATCTTCGTAGTTTCTTCGTTTCTACGGTTAAGCGTTTCTTCTTTCTTTTCCAAACTTTCTTCCTTTTGATTTAATCTGTTTTCAAGTTTGGCAAGTTCTGCACGCTTTTCCTTAGTCTCTTTTTCCAGTTCGCCACGAAGTTTAATTTCCTGTTCTTTTGCCTCTAAAATGGCCTCCTTTTTAATCGCTTTGCTTTCCTCTCTAGCTTCGTCAAGCATTTTTGCGGTTAACTTCTCTATGTCGCCTTGTTTTCTCTTAAATGAATTATTTTTCAAAAACCAGCCTAGAACGCTTCCACCTACTGCTATAACTACTATTGCTAGTATAAATACCCAAAGCGAAACGTTAGGCTCCGATGCTAAGAACAGGTAGGTAATTGAACTTTGCATTATTCTAATGCCCTCCTGTTTTGTATTTATATCGACTTATCACATAAAGCCTAGTACGAAACACTTTATATGATATATCTTTTTATATTGTACTACTATATGTAGAAATTGTCAACAACTAATTTTACTCTTTTTTGCCGTAAAACGCCGTTAATATCTTTTGTTTAACTTCTTCTGCAACGTCGGGGTGTTCTTCCATATATTTAATTGCTTTTTCTCTGCCTTGCGCAATCTTTTCTCCGTTGTAAGAAAACCATGCGCCACTCTTTTCTACGGCACCGTATTCAACGCCTAAATCTACTATACAACCTAGCGACGATATGCCTTTTCCGTAAATTATATCGAACTCTGCCGTCTTAAACGGTGGAGCGACTTTATTTTTAACGATTTTGGCTTTCGTGTGGTTGCCGTAAACGGTTGCGCCGTCTTTAAGAGCGTCTGATTTTCTAACGTCTATTCTGACGCTTGCGTAAAATTTAAGCGCCTTTCCGCCTGCCGTAACCTCGGGATTGCCGAACATTACGCCTACCTTTTCTCTTAACTGATTGATAAATATAATGCAGGTTTTAGATTTTGATGCTATCGCCGTCAACTTTCTTAACGCTTGACTCATAAGTCTTGCTTGAAGTCCGACGTGAGAATCCCCCATATCTCCCTCTATTTCTGCTCTCGGAGTAAGTGCGGCAACAGAGTCTACGACGATAAGGTCTATGGCCTTACTGCTAACAAGCGACGCCGTTATGTCGAGCGCTTGCTCGCCGTTGTCGGGTTGAGATACGTACAACTCGTCTAAATTTACGCCGAGCGCTTTTGCGTAAACGGGGTCTAATGCGTGTTCTGCGTCTATAAATGCGGCAATTCCACCTGCTTTTTGCGTTTCTGCGATAACGTGGAGAGCAACCGTCGTCTTACCCGAAGATTCAGGTCCGTAAATTTCTACGATTCTTCCCCTAGGCAAACCACCGACTCCGACTGCTAAATCGAGCGACAAGCAACCCGTGGGCAAAACTTCTATGGAAGTGTCGCCTGCCGTTTCGCCAAGACGCATAATAGAACCTTTTCCGTACTGTTTTTCAATTTGACCAAGCACTCCGTCAAGTGCTTTCAACTTACTTTCATCCATTTTTATATTTCCTTTATAAATTTTTTATTTTTTTTAATGCTAAAAATAACGCCGTGTTTTTTGCAGTTTCGGTAATATCTTCTCTGTTACCCGAAAACTCCCTTTTGTACACGTGAATCCCGTCTTTCATTCCTATACCGATAAAACACAAACCGACGGGTTTTTGCGTGTCGTCGCTCTTTGGCCCTGCAATGCCCGTTGTGGAAATCGCAAGGTCACATTCTTTAACCCTCAAAAGTCCCAGTGCCATTTCGTAAGCCACCTTGGAACTAACTGCGCCGAGCAAATTTAAATCTTCTTGTTTAACGCCTAGCCTACGCATTTTACTTTCGTTACTGTAACTCACAATGCCTTCGTACACGATTTTGGAGGCGTTTGGAATACTTATCACAGAACTTGCTACCCGTCCTGCCGTAAACGATTCTGCAAAAGACACCTTTTTCCCGTGCAACGTCAGTGCAGAAAACAATCTTTCTTGAAGCGTCGTGTCGTAATCGGCGTAAAGCGTGTCTCCAAAAGAAATGGACGTTTGCCTTAAAAATTCCGTTTGTGTTTCGTCGCCGTTGTCAAACACAAGATTGATAAGAGAATCGCCGTACTTTGACTTTATTACGATTTTTACCGTTGAGTTTAATTGTCTTTTTATTTCTTCCAGTTTGCTCTTTAAAAAACCACTGTCGCCAAAATGCTTAAACACGAACGTGTCGCCGGGCTTTAACTTGCTGTCCATATAGCAAAAGTAATATTCGGTAAGCATTTTGTAAACTTCTTTAACCTGATAAGGAAACACGCTTACCATAAGGTCTTCTTGCTCTAAAATAAAGCCTTGATATTCGCCTAAATTGTTGGGAATATACGTTGCCGTTTCGGGTAAATAAGCATTTTCTTCAGAAGAACCCGTTTGCTTTTTTTCGATAAAATTAAGCGCCTGCTCGTTTATGGAAAGTGGCAAAGAAAAAGTCTCTGCAACAATCTTTTTAACGCTAAAATTTACTTTGTCGGCACCCAACACGATTACGCTATCCACCGTGTCGATATACTCCGTCAGTCTTCTCTTAAAGCCTAAATCATCGCTACCCTGCAAAATGGAAGAAGAAAAAATTTCCGTTTGATTTTCTTCAAAAATTTTATACAGGTCGCAAATTCTTTCGCTGTTAAAACTTTCTTCTTGCGACTTAAAAATCAGTAACGCCGTCTTCATTTTACTCTTTTACTTCTTCTTTCGTTTCTTCGTCTTTCAAAACGCTATTGTTCTTTACCAAATATTCCACGCCCGAAATTATAGTTAAAAGCGTGGCAACGCCGAGTAAACTCAATCCGATGACGTTGGTAACGGAATACAAGCCTGCGTCGAATTGTCTACCGATTAACAAAACGATAATCGACACGTCTTGCAAAAAGGTTTTTACCTTGCCCGTTTTGTCTGCCGCAAGCACAGTACCTTTCGATGCCGCCACGATTCTGAAACCGCTTACCATAAGTTCTCTTGCCAAAATAATGGCAACGGCAATGCTTGCATACCAAGGCAAAATTCCCACTTCTGCAACGGGAACAAGCATTATAATCAACGCCGTGGAAACTAAAATTTTATCTGCAATGGGGTCTAAAAACTTGCCCAAGTTGGTTACCAAATTATATTTTCTGGCAATGTACCCGTCCAAAAAATCCGTTATCGACGCAAGACAGAAAACTATGCACGCAAACAAAAAGTTGCAAGGCACCACCGTTAAAAAAAACAGTGCTGTAAACAAGGGAATTAGTATTATCCTTAAAATTGTAAGTTTGTTTGGTAAATTCATTCTTTTTCTCCATATAGGTCGTAACCTATTGCCTTTTTGATTTTTACATTTAACCTGTCGCCGACTTTTAACTCGTCGTCGGCAAAAAAGTAAATCTGCCCGTCCACGTCGGGAGCGTTAAAATACGCCCTACCGTAATACATAAGTTGCTCTTCGTCAAAGCCCTCGCAAACGACGGAAAAAATCTTTCCCACCATTTCTTTGTTAAGTTTTTTAACGACTTGCTTTTGAATGGAATAAAGTTTTTTCACACGCTTGGTCTTTTCGCCTTTTCTTATTTGTCCGTCGAGATTATACGCTCCCGTACCCTCTTCACGGCTGTAAGCAAAAAAGCCGACGCTGTTTAATTTTGCGCTCTTTATAAATTCACAAAGCCTATTAAACTCTTCTTCCCCCTCCGTCGGAAAACCCGTTATAAAGGTGGAGCGAATTGCAATGCCAGAAACTTCTCTTTTTAACCTTTCTATCAGTCTCAAATACTCGTCTGCACTTCCACGCCTATTCATAAGTTTGAGTATCCTATCGTCTGCGTGCTGAAAGGGAATATCTATGTATCTAATCATTTTCGCATTGCCGTTAAGTTCTCTTATCAACTCGTCGGTAATATTTTCGGGATAGCAGTAAAAAAGTCTTATTCCGTGCACGTTGTCAAGTGCCGACAACGCCCTTATCAAGTCCGGCAAACTGCTTTTCGGGTTTAAATCTTCGCCGTACTTAGTAACGTCTTGCGCAACCAAAATCAACTCGTCTAGTTCCCCCAAACTCTTTGCTTCCTCTATGAGTTTTTGTTTTTCTACCGAACGATATTTTCCACGAATTTTTGGAATTAAACAGTATGTACAAAAATTGGAGCACCCGTCTGCAATTTTAAGATAAGCGTAACCACTCGTCGTAACGACCCTTTTACACAAATTTTCGTTTTTAGGCTCGCCGACAAGCACGACTCTCTCTCCCGAATAAATTTTGTCGATAACGAGATTTATGCTTTCGTAATCGGAAACGCCCAAAAAGGCATCAACCTCTAAAAGTTCGTCCTTTATATCTTTTATGAATTTTTGAGGCAAGCACCCCGTGACGATAATTTTTTCTATAACGCCGTCGGTTTTTAAACTAACGAGCGATAAAATTTCTTCCACGGCTTCCTTTCTTGCACTTTCCAAAAATGCGCAGGTGTTTACTATGGCAACCTGACAACCATTTAAATCGTTTGTCAGAATATGCCTTTCTGTTAAAACGGCAAGCATTTTTTCCGTATCTACTCTATTCTTGTCGCACCCGAGGGATATAACCCCCACACGTTTGCCATTTACCATAATTTCTCCCGTACTTTTAATCTTCAACGTCGCCGTACTTTTGCTCGAATTCTTCTCTTGTGATTAATACACGCCTCGGTTTACTGCCTTCGAATTCTGAAATGTACCCGAGCGTTTCCATTTTGTCGATAAGTCTTCCCGCCTTGGAATAACCGATTGGAAATTTTCTTTTAAGTTGCGATATCGACGCTTGACCTTGCTGTATAACAAGTGCCAAAGCCTTTACGAACAATTCGTCGTTTTCGATATCGCCACCGTCGTCGTCATCTCCTCCTGCACCGTTTTCTTCGGGCTTCGGAGCGTTGGCCTTATTTAAGAAATCGCTTAACTCTTCGTCAAAATACGCCTCGTTGTTTTCCTTGATGTAAGTGACGATATTGTTAATTTCTCTATTGCTTATGAATGCGCCTTGATAACGCTCTTGGGTAGACATACTCGTGCTCTTGTAAATCATATCGCCGTTGCCCAAAAGTTTTTCTGCACCTGCTTCTCCGAGTATCGTTATAGAGTCGACTGCGTTCATTACCTTTAACGCTATACGAGACGGCAAGTTGGTTTTTATCGTTCCCGTAATTATATCGACGGAAGGCCTTTGCGTTGCAAGTACCAAATGAATACCTGCAGCCCTCGCCTTTTGCGCAAGCCTACGAATTCTCGCTTCAAAATCTTTTTTACATGTTTCCATTAAGTCGGCAAGTTCGTCTATTACAATAACTATTCTCGCCATTTTCGGAACGGTATCGCTTGCGACGTGCTCGTTGTAAGATTCGATATCGCTTACAAGTCCGTTACACTTGGTAAACATTTCGTAACGTCTTTCCATTTCGTTTATAGCCCACGATAACGCCGTCAAAGCCTTTTGTGGTTCCGTGATAATTTCGGGGACTAACAAGTGTGGAATATTTTCGTAAATTCTAAATCCAACCATTTTCGGGTCGATTAAAATCAGCCTCAATTCTTCGGGACTGTAACGCATTATCAAACTTACCAACATAACGTTTAAGCATACGCTCTTTCCCGAACCCGTTGCGCCTGCAACAAGGAAGTGTGGACCTTTCGCCAAATTGTCGCTAATGGCGTTGCCTACGATGTCCTTTCCGATGGCAAACTCCAAAGCGTTTTTGCCTATTTTCTTTTTGGACATTCCTTCCAAAACCTCTCGCATGCCGACCATCGTTTTGTATTTATTTGCGACTTCGACGCCTACTAAGTCTTGCCCCGGTATCGGTGCTTCTATTCTGACGCCGTCTTTAACGGCAAGTCTCATCTTCAAGTCGTCGTCGTAAGAAAGTACCTTTCTAACGGGAATACCCGCAGGCATCTTGATTGCGTATCTGGTAATCGTCGGCCCTTGAACGTGCCCTGCGTTTTCTACGTTAATGTGGAATTCACCAAGCGTCTTTTTGATTATTTCTTCTCTGACCTCGTGGTCTTCTTGATGCACTTCGGTAGATTGCGCCTTCGTTTCCAACAAATCTATCGGAGGCTTATTGTAAACTCTGTTTATCGGAGGCTTCGGCTTTTGCGGTCTTTCGACAACGACGGGCTCCGGTTCCGTCTTTTTAACCTCTACGGGCTTTCTTCTTTCTATCTCTCGTGGCTGATTTCTTTCTTCGCCTACGGCAACGGATTCTGAATCGTCTTTGAAAATATCTCGTATTCTGCTAGACCTTAACTCTGCCTCGTCCTCTTTCGGCTTTTTGTCTTCCACTACCGGATTGACGGGAACAATCGGCTGTCTTTCTTCAACCGTGGGAATATTTTCCACGACTTCGTTTTCTTCGATGAACGGAATATTTTCTTCTTCCACGCCTTGATAATTTTGAGGCTCCACGGGTTGCTCTTCCACCCTTTGATTTTCAACGGGAACGTTAACGTTGCCGTCGGCTTCGAAAGTGGCGTATCTATCGTAAAAATCTTCTGCTCTACGAGTTGCCGAATCACTGTTTACACTCGTCGAGTCGGCAATAGACACGATTGGCGTTTCCGTTTTTCTTTCGGGAGTTCTGGGAATATTTTCAGAAACCGTCGTGTTTCCTTTATCTTCCCTTTTTTCCGTGATTATCGGTGCAGGCGTTCTGATATAGTCGAGTTTTTCCCTCATCTCACGGCTAACGTTTTCCGTGTAAGTCGTCGGATAAGTGGGAACGGGTTTTTGAGGCGCAGTCGTCGGCGCTTTTTTATCCCTCTCTTCTTGACGCATTTCCCTCTTGCTTCTAAGTCCGAAGTCGTAAGGATTGTTTACGAACAAACGTTGATTGGAAGTGTTCATATTGGGGAAAGACACTCCCTCCACGGGATAATCTCTCTCGCCTTCCGTTTGCACGCCCGAGCCTATGTTTTCGGTATTTACGTTTACCATGTAAGAGCCCTTAATGGACTTGCTTCTTTGGGAGGGTTGGTTTACGAAATCTTTAACGGTAAAGAAACAGAGCAAGCAAAAAATTGCGCCCAAAACGACGTAACAACCGACGCTTGTCAATATTTTGCCAACCCAGTAAGATATTAAAGAAAATATTATGCCACCACCCGTTGCCGTTGCGATACCGTTGCTTCCACGATTGTAAGCCGTTGCCAAATATTCTCCGTAAGACACGACGTTATCGCTTGGCATTGTCAAATCGTGCATGGTGATTACGTGTATAATTAAACACAAAATGAGGACAGCACTTGTCATATATGCTTTTTTCTTTGTCGATAGCCCTATTTTTTTATCGGTAATTAAAAGCACGCCCTTGACGATGCCGTACACAACTAGTAGATATGCAGAATATCCCAACACGCCGAACAAAAAGTTGTTTACCCATTTGCCCGGTATGGAAAAAATAGCGTCGCTACTAATTAAGCAAATTAAACAAAGCGTGGAAAAAAGCACGAGAACGACGCCTAGCGTCTCCCTTGTGAAAATACTGCTTTTATCATTTTGTTTTTTGGTCTGATTTTTTTCAGTCTTTACTTCTTCTTCCAAAACAACACCTACTATTCCATTCTAAAATTTTATTATTTTTTATTATACCAAAATCGCCCCGTTTTTACAATCCTTTTTTTATAATATTTAAAATAATTTAAACTAAAATAAAAGCACCTCTTAAAAAGGATTTTAACCCTTTCGAGATGCTTTATTAAAATCAAAATTTTTTACTTTCTAATATAAATCAATCTTCTACACTGGTCGCATTCGATGATTTTTCCACTCTTTAACTCGGAAACCGTTAAAGACGGCAATTCCATATTGCACGCACCACAAACGTTTTCTCTACACTCGAAAAGCACGGGGAAAATCTTTTCGTCGTTGCGCTTTCTGTTATAAAGTTCCAAAACGGAAGCGTCAATGTCCTTTGCAAGTGCAGATAGTTCTGCTTCGATTGACTTTATTTCTTGCTCTTTAGAAGCCTTTAACACATCGTATTTCGCCTTGTTTTCGGCATATATTTCTTGATATTTTTTCGTTTGAGAAGCAAGCGTTTTGTATTCGCTTATCAATGCCTTTATTTCGTTTTCGATTTTTTCTATATCGCTACCGAGCGTTTTTAAGCCTGCATCCAACTCGTCTGCTTTTTTAAGCAAGTATTCTGCTTCGTTTACTTCCTCTATCGTGTCTAGCGCACCGGAAAATTCAAGCGACTTTGCGTGCAATTCTTTTTGTTTTTTCATTGCGTTTTCGTACGACTGATTAAGTTCAAACGCTCTTGCGTTTATTTTGTCTAACTTTTCTTGAACGCCCTTCAAAAACTTTTTCGATTCGCTCATTTTTTTTCTTTCTTCGCTCTTTGCAAGTTCAACTTCTATCTTTCTCAATCTTCCGTCTACTTCTTGATAAGCAATAAGTTTCGTTATCATATTAAACTCCTTTATCTCAACCTTTTGTCGTCAAAGTAAAACACTTCGACGTGATTGTTTATTTTCTCTTTTATTTTTTTGTAATAAATTTTAAAGCCGTATTCTTCTGCCACGTAATGTGGAATAACGACAACGCTCTTTCCTTTTTCCAAACACGCCAGAATTTGATGATGCTTCATATCCGACGTAACTATAACGTCTGCCTCGCCACCGTTAGCCACGTACTTGCAAGCATCCTCTGAGCCACCTCCGCAAAAAGAACAAAAACAGTTTATCTCTTGCTTATTACTTCCGTAAGCAATTATTTTTTTACTGTTAAAAATTTTTTTTGCATTTGCAACAAACTGTCCTAGCGTCTGCTTTTCCACCTTACATTCTCTGCCGTATCCGTTCTCGTTCAAAATTAAATCGACAATCTTAAAGTTCTTTGCGTTAAGCCCTTGCGCAAGCGAATAATCTATTCCCTCGTCGGCAAAGTCTAAATTCAAATGCATGGAAATTACGCTTATTTTTTGACGAACGGCTTTTAATAAAGTGGAATTTTCGCCGTCTATATCAAGTTTTGAAACGGGATAAAAAATGGCGGGGTGATGAGTTACAATTAAATCGCAACCGAGCGATTTAGCCCTCTTTAACGACGCACTTGACAGGTCTAACGCAAAAAGCGCCTTGCTGACGGTTTGCGAATTTTGAACGATGATTCCGCTGTTATCGTGTCCGCTACGCTCTATTTGCGCCAAAGACAATTCCATGGGTGCGTATTGCTCTAATAATTGGTAAAAAGCAGATAATTTATACATACTTTTTTATCATCTCCAAACGGCTTAATATTTGCTTTCTTCTGTCTTCCGGCAACTCTTTTTCCATTAAATCCAAAAGTTCTTTCTTTTGCAATTTAAGTCTTTTGCAAAAATCTTCCGAAAAGGGGATTTGCAAGTTGCTTCTTCCGAAAATTATTTCCTCTTCGCTTAACTTATCCGTACCTCTTTCGCATAAAATCAGGTCGTAAAACTTCCCGTCGAAAAAGCAAAAATCTTTTTTTATTTCGTAGCCGTTGCCGACTAAAAATCTTCTTAATTTATCGACGTTTTTCATCGGTTGAAGCAAAAGATTTTTCGGCAAAAAAGACGACTCTTTGATTATTGAAATAATCTCCTCTCCACCCATTCCTGCAATCAACGCAAAATCGGCGTAATCTATATTTTCAAAACCGTTTCCGACAACGCCTTTGGCTTTGCCTTTATCGACGTAATCGCTTAAAAGAGTTTGCGCCTTTTTTAAACACTCTTTACTTATATCGCTAAAATATGCGAATTGGCACTTTTTTTGTTCTAGCACGCCCCGTGTCACGTAACCATGGTCGCAACCTATATCGGCAAACACTGCACACGGCAAAACGTTGTCTAAAATAATTTGCAATCTTTTCGTCATTAGTCTAAAAAGTCTTTCAAGCGTTTGCTACGATTCGGATTTCTTAATTTCCTTAACGCTTTTGCTTCTATCTGCCTTATACGTTCACGAGTAACGTTAAACTCTCTACCGACTTCTTCTAGCGTTCTTGGTCTACCGTCGTCTAATCCGTAACGGAGCCTCAACACCTTTTCTTCCCTAGGCGTCAAAGTATCCAAAACGCCGATTAGTTGTTCTTTTAGCATTGTGTACGAAACGGCTTCCGTCGGTGCAGCACTGCCTTCGTCTTCTATAAAGTCGTAAAGGTGGCTGTCTTCTTCTTCGCCAATAGGCGTTTCCAAAGATACGGGGTCTTGCGCTATTTTTTGAATTTCTCTAACACGCTCCTCCGTTACGCCCATCTCTGCCGCAATTTCTTCGGGTGTCGGCTCTCTGCCTAAATCTTGTAATAACTTTCTGGACACCCTTATTTGACGGTTAATGGTTTCTACCATGTGGACGGGGATTCTTATCGTCCTCGCTTGGTCTGCGATTGCCCTCGTTATAGCCTGCCTTATCCACCAAGTTGCATAAGTGGAAAACTTGTAACCTTTTTGATAATCGAATTTTTCAACGGCTCTCATAAGTCCGATATTGCCCTCTTGAATGAGGTCCAAAAATTGCATACCCCTTCCCATATATCTTTTGGCAATGGACACGACGAGCCTTAAGTTTGCTTCCGACAAAAGTTTCCTTGCCGTTTGGTCGCCCTCCGACATCTTTTTTGCCAACTCCGTTTCCTGCTCGGGCGTTAAAAGGTCAACCTTGCCGATATCTTTAAGATACATCTTGACAGGGTCTTCCATGCTGACCTCTTTCAAAATTTGGTCGTAAAGTTCTTTTTCCTTTTCCTCTTCCGCAATGATTTGAACGCCCGCATCGTCAAAACTTTTGTAAATTTCTTCCAACTCGGCCGGCGTCGTTTCGTATTTTTCTAACTTGTCGTAAAGTTGTTCCGAGCCTATGGACCCACGCTTTTTAGCCTCTTTGATAAGGTCGCCGACAACGGCGTTCAAAAGTTCTGCCCTTGCTTGCACGGGAGTTTTTTCCACTTCTTCAGAAACCTCTGTTTTTTTGTTTTCTTCCATTTGTTTTCTCCTTTAGCGTTCTACTTGCTAATCTTGTTTTTGCTAATTAATAATTCTCCTAGCGTTTTGGTAAGCAACCTTCTTTTTTCAGAATCCGTTTCCTCTTTCAGTAATGCTTTAACGCCTTCTATTTCCTTTTCTATTGAATAAAGTTTAAGCGTTCTCACACAGTCGAAAAAATAAGATGCCTTGTCTACGCCACGACCTATTCCGTTGTCTATTTGCGCTATCATCGACTTTTCTTCTTCGTCTTCGTCGGATAATATTTCAAAAATGTCGTTAAAGCGCATTTTCTCGCCTTTTGCAATTTTGTCTTCCACGTACTTTTGAATGGTTTTATGCGCAACGCTTTCAAAATCAAAATCTTTTACGTCGACTTCCAAAGCGTACTTTTCGTTAACAAGATACGAATACAAAATAAATCGACTTGCCATTTTAATTTTGTCGCCACGCTCTCCCTTTAACGCTCCACTCGTTGCCGTTTCGGTGACGGGCTGTTCTTTACGTTCTTCCTTTACCGAATAAAGTTCTCTCTTTAACGCCTCGTAAGTATATCCCGTATAATCTCTCACCTTTTTTAACAAGTCTTCCTGCTCTGCCGGAGAATTACTTTCCCTTATGACTTTTAATGCGTTCGAAACGTACTTGCGCCGTCCGTCAACAGTGTTTACGTCGAAAGTGCGCTTAACGATTTCCAACTTAAAGTCTATCAACGGCATTGCGTTTTCTATGAGTTTACGATACCCTTCCTTACCGAATTTTTTACAAACGTCGTCGGGGTCTAGTCCGTCAGGCAAAGAAACGACTTTTACCTCCAAGCCTTCTTCCTTTAATATTTCAAGCCCCCTTACAGACGCTTTTTGTCCTGCAAAATCCCCGTCGTAACTAATGTAAACTTTTTCCGTGTAACGCTTGAGTATCCGTGCCTGGTCCTTTGTAAGCGACGTTCCCATCGATGCAACGACGTTTTCAAACCCCGCTTGCACCATTGATATAACGTCCATATAGCCCTCGACGATAATTATGCCGTCAAGCCCCACTTCGTTTTTAAGTTTTTTTACGTTTACAAGGTTAAAGAGCGTTTTGCTTTTTAAAAACACGCTAGTCTCTTTAGTGTTTTTGTACTTTGCAAAGTCGGCTTTTTCAAGCAATCTTCCACCGAACGCAACCACTTGTCCGAATTGATTTATTATGGGAATTATGAGCCTTCCGCCAAGCGAATCGAAAAGTTTTCCGTTTTTGTTTTTATCGACGACGCCACACCTTATCATCTCGTCCTCAGAATATCCTTTTGCGAGTAAGTGCGACGGCAAGTCGTCGTAATTAAGCGATGCGCCTATGCCGAATTTTTGCACCATTGCACTTTTTATGCCACGATTAAGAATATATTCGACGTGCTTGTACGCCTGCTCCTTTTTCAAGTTGCCGACGTAAAAAAGCGCCGTGTCTCTTAAAAGATTGTAATCTATTTCTCTTTGGCGTTTTTGCTCTTTAATTTTATCGTCGTCGTACTGAACGTTGGGCAGTGGCATTTTTACACGCTCTGCTAAAAATTTAACTGCGTCGAAAAAATCGAGCGACTCTATTTCCATTATGAAGGTTATTACGTCTCCGCTTTTGCCACACCCGAAACAGTGATAGAACTGCTTTTGACTAGACACGCAAAAAGACGCCGTTTTTTCGTGATGAAACGGACACCTCGCCCAAAAGTTACCACCCTTTTGTTCGAGCCTTACGTACTTCGACAACACGTCGATAATATCGTTTTTATTTTTAAGTTGTTCAATAAAATTCTCGTCGAATCCTTTCATTAAACTTTTGCGCCTCTACTATATAATGTGTATAAAAAAACAGTTTGTACGCATATTATTATGCTTTTAACTCGCCAAAATCCTTTTTTTTGACAAAAATAAATTAAAATCTTTTTATTGACGAAAAAAAATAAAAAACCGTGAACGATTTCACGGCTTTATTTTTTTAATAAACTGTACTGTCAATTACTTTTTTAGCAATTTTTTTAAGAATTTACCCGTTAGGCTCTTTCCGTTTTCGACAATTTCTTCGGGCGTTCCCGTTGCGATTATTTCGCCACCTTTGTCGCCACCCTCAGGTCCTAAATCTATTACGTAATCGGCAACCTTAACGACGTCTAAATTATGCTCTATCACTATTATCGTGTTGCCTCCCTCTTGCAAACGCTTTAACACCAAAATAAGTTTATCGACGTCGTAAGAATGAAGCCCCGTCGTCGGTTCGTCTAAAATGTAAAGCGTTTTACCCGTAGAGCGTTTTGACAATTCCGTCGCAAGTTTTACCCTTTGCGCTTCGCCACCCGACAGGGTTGTGGAACTTTGCCCTAATTTTATATATCCTAGTCCCACGTCTTGAAGCGTTTTTATTTTGTTGTAAATGCCGGGTATTGCCTTAAAAAATTCGCACGCAACGTCAACCGTCATATCCAAAACGTCGGCAATATTTTTATCTTTATATTTTACCTCTAGCGTTTCTCGGTTGTACCTCTTACCTCCACACACTTCGCACGGAACGTATATGTCGGGAAGGAAGTGCATTTCGATTTTTTTAATGCCGTCACCCTCACAATGTTCGCATCTTCCACCTGCCACGTTAAAGGAAAATCTGCCCGCATTATAACCTCTCGCCTTTGCGTCTACCGTGCTTGCGAAAAGTTCCCTTATCGCAGAAAACACGCCCGTGTACGTTGCAGGATTACTCCTCGGCGTTTTGCCTATCGGCGACTGGTCTATGGCGATAACTTTATCAAAATATGTGGCACCACGAATTTCTTTAAACTTTCCTTCTATCTCTCTGGCATTGTTAAGTTTGTTTGCAAGCGTAGGATACAAAACTTCGTTTACAAGTGAACTTTTGCCACTACCCGACACGCCCGTTACGGCAGTAAATAAGCCGACGGGAAAGTCCACCGTCATACCTTTCAAGTTGTTTTGCGTTGCACCTATTACCTGCAAATATCTGCCGTCAGGCTTTTTTCTCGACTTTGGAACGACGATACTTTTTCTGCCCGACAAATAATCGCCCGTAAGACTGTTTTCGGCATTCATTATATCATTCAAACTTCCACTTGCAACGATTTCTCCACCAAATACCCCTGCTTTCGGTCCGACGTCTACGATATAATCGGCAGAGCGCATCGTGTCTTCGTCGTGTTCTACGACGATAAGAGTATTGCCTAAATCTCGCAATTTTTTCAAAGTGGCAATAAGTTTGTCGTTGTCGCTTTGATGAAGCCCTATGCTCGGCTCGTCCAAAATGTACAAAACGCCCGTCAGCCCACTTCCTATCTGTGTGGCAAGCCTTATTCTCTGCGCTTCGCCACCCGAAAGAGTGTTGGCAGTACGGGATAAAGTCAAATAAGAAAGTCCCACGTCTTTCAAAAAATTTAACCTTGCTTTTATTTCTTTTATTATCGGCGTTGCGATAAAAGTACCCGTTTTGTCGAGTTGTAAGTTATCTACAAAATCGTACAAATTTGCAACCGACATATCGGTGAGTTCTGCAATATTTTTGCCACCGACCGTTACTGCAAGTGCCTCTTTTTTAAGTCTCTTTCCGTTGCACGTCGTACACGGCAAAATTCGCATATACCTTTCAATTTCCATTTTAGTGTAATTGGAAGTCGTTTCTCTGTATCTTCTCTCTAAATTGGGGATAATTCCTTCCCACGACATATAATAACTTCCAGAAAAGGCACGGGTGGAATATTGCATTTCGATTTTTTCGCCACCGTTACCGTACAAAAGCATATTGTAAATTTCTTTCGGCAAGTCTTTTACAGGCGTATCCAAAGAAAATTTGTAATGTTTTGCAAGCGACGAAAAATACATGTCTGCCATTTTGCCACTGTCTAAATTCCACCCGGTTACTTTCATCGCACCTTCGGATATAGACCAATTTTCGTTTTTGACGACCAAACTTTCGTCGATTACGTTCTTAAAACCCAAGCCGTGACAATCGGGACAAGCACCGAAAGGATTGTTAAAAGAAAACAACCTCGGCTCTATTTCTTCTATGCTGATTCCACAATCGGGGCAGGAAAATTTTGTGGAAAACAAATGCTCCTCTCCACCTAACTCTTGTACTACGACAAGCCCGTCTGCAAGTTTTAACGCCGTTTCTATACTGTCTGCAAGACGCTTTTGTATTCCGTCTTTTACGACTAACCTATCGACGACGACATTTATGTTGTGCTTTATGTTTTTATCAAGATTGATTTCTTCGTCGAGAGAGTACACGATACCGTCTACTTCTACTCTTGAAAAACCACTTTTTTTGTACGATTCGAATTGCTTTTTATACTCGCCCTTTTTACCCCTTGCGATGGGTGCGTTTATTAAAATTTTCGTACCCTCTGCAAGCGCCAAAACGGAATCCGCAATCTTATCGACAGACTGCTTTTCGATAACCTTTCCACAATTAGGGCAATGCGCAACGCCCACTCTTGCGAAAAGCAAACGAAAATAATCGTATATCTCCGTTACGGTGCCTACGGTGGAACGAGGGTTGTGAGAGGTTGTTTTTTGGTCTATGGATATTGCCGGCGACAATCCGTCTATACTATCGACGTCGGGCTTTTCCATTTGTCCCAAAAACATTCTTGCGTAACTACTTAAACTTTCCACGTAACGCCTTTGCCCCTCGGCGTAAATGGTGTCGAAAGCAAGCGTACTTTTTCCACTGCCCGACACTCCCGTAAACACAACGAGTTTATTTCGTGGAATTTGCACGTTTACGTTTTTCAAGTTATTCTGCCTTGCACCTTTTATCGTTAAAAATTCATTCATATTATTTTCTTAACCTACTCTTTAGTTTCGCAATCGTATCCCTTATTTCAATGCACTTTTCAAAATCCAAATTTTGAGAAGCAACTTTCATCAATGCCTTTAACTTTTCTATCTCGTCGGGAATATCTTCCTTTTTAATGCCTTTGCTCCTATCTACCTTTTTGGTTATTTCCAAAGTGTTTTTAACTTCTTTAACTATGGTCTTCGGAACTATTCCGTTGCGCTTGTTGTACTCGTCTTGAATGGCACGGCGCCTTTCCGTTTCCTTTATCGCCCTTTCCATACTGCCCGTAACGACGTCTGCGTACATTATAACTTCGCCGTCTGCGTTTCTAGCCGCCCTTCCTATCGTTTGTATAAGCGACGTTTCGCTACGCAAAAAGCCTTCCTTGTCGGCGTCTAAAATGGCAACGAGTTTTACCTCGGGTAAGTCTAATCCTTCTCTCAAAAGATTGATTCCGCACAAGACGTCAAACTCGCCGTTTCTTAAACCAGACACTATTTCGATACGCTCCATCGTGTCTATATCGCTGTGCATATATTTTACTCGTACGCCGTTTTCGTTTAAGTACGCCGTTAAATTTTCTGCCATTTTTTTGGTAAGCGTAGTTATTAAAACCCTGCCACCACCATTTACCACGCCGTTTATTTCTTTAAGCAAATGGTCTATTTGATTTTTCGTCGGAACGACACGAATTTTGGGGTCTAAAAGTCCCGTCGGCCTTATTATTTGTTCGACGACTTGCCCGGCCTCAGACAATTCGTACTTTGCCGGCGTTGCCGAAACGCATATCATTTGCCCGATACGGCTGTCGAATTCTTCAAAGGTGAGCGGTCTGTTGTCAAAGGCTGATTTCAACCTAAATCCATACTCTACTAAATTTGTTTTTCTCGACCTATCGCCGTTATACATTGCGCCTATTTGAGGTATCGTCATATGGCTTTCGTCGATAAAAACGATAAAATCTTTTGGGAAATAGTCGAGCAAAGTAAACGGCGGTTCGCCCACCTTTCTGCCGTCAAAATAACGGCTGTAATTTTCTATGCCTCGACAAAAGCCTATCTCTTTTAGCATCTCTATATCGTAATCGGTGCGTTGTTTTAGCCTTTGCGCTTCCAAAGGTTTTCCGTTATCGATAAAAGCCTTAACTTCCACTTGCTCGTCCTTTTCTATCGCAACGAGGGCGTTTAAAAGTTTTTGCTGTTCCACGGCGTAATGGCTTGCAGGGAATATCACGGCGTGATTTAGCGTCGAAACGACTTTGCCCGTTACCCCTTCGACTTCGCTTAAAGACACTATCTCGTCGCCGAAAAACTCCACACGGATAAATATCTCCGTATTAGACGACGGAAAAATATCGACGGTATCGCCTCTCACACGAAAGGACGAACGACTAAAATCTATATCCTTTCTCGTGTATTGAAGATTGATTAATTTCGTCGTTAATTGGTCTCTGTCCATTTCTTCGTTAGGTCTTAACGAAAGCGCCAATCTATAATATTCTTCGGGTGCGCCAAGCCCGTAAATACACGAAACTGACGCCACGACGATTGTATCTTCTCGCTCCGCAAGAGAACACGTCGCAGAGTGCCTAAGTTTGTCTATCTCGTCGTTAATAGACAAATCTTTTTCTATGTAAGTGTCGCTTTGCGGAATGTATGCTTCGGGTTGGTAATAATCGTAATAGGAAACGAAAAACTCCACCCTGTTTTCCGGGAAAAATTCTCTGAATTCGTTGCAGAGTTGCGCCGCAAGAGTTTTGTTGTGCGCTATGACGAGAGCAGGCCTATTGACTCGCTCTATCACGTTTGCCATGGTAAACGTTTTGCCCGAACCCGTTACGCCAAGTAGGACCTGTGTCCTAAGCCCGTCTTCAATACCTTCGACAAGCGCTTCGATGGCTTCGGGTTGGTCCCCCGTCGGCTTATATTTCGAATGTAATTTAAAATCTCTCTTTTCCATTAAAACACCAGCCTTAAAATTATGCCGATTACAAAACTTATTATTGCAAAGCCGACAGTCAATATCAGCCTATAAATCAAATTGCGCCTAGTAACCATTTTATCCCTTGCGTAACCCTTTCCTTTTTCGGAAAGCGTTATACAGTACACGCTTTCGCCGTGACGGTCGGAATAAATAAAATCAAAATACCCGTCCTTTTTAAGGTCGCATAATATTTTGTCCACCTCTTTCTCGGTAAGAGGATTTTTGCTCATAGTCTTTATATCGGTGGGGCTTATTAAAAAAGACTTTCTCTTTATACCCTCCGAATACACTATCTGCATTACGGCGTCTTCCTTTTTTGAAAGCATTACTTACCTCCGAATAAAAATATTAAGGTAAATATAATGCCGACTAAAAGTCCTCCGACCATTCCTCCCAAAAAGGAAAACAAAAAGTATCTGCGTTCGCAATCTTTTTTTTCAATCTGTTCTTCTATCTGCTTTTCGAAATCTAATCTCCCTTTCGGCAAGGGCGACAGACACACCTCTATTTCGTCTAAATACTTTACGCTGACAAACTCTTTTTCGCTAAGCGTGTTTATACTATCGACGACGCCCTCTTTATCCATACCGAACTCTGTCGGCATAGAGGCGACAAGGTCGCTTATTTCCAGCACTTTGTATCCCGAATTTACACATTCTTTGTTTATAACGTCAAGCAAAAATTTCGTCCTTTTATCCAACATATTCCTACTTGATATTTTGCCTAAAACAAACGGTTTATATTCATATAATATCACATTTTGACAAGAATAGCAAAAATTTAATTTATTTAAACGGACTTGATAAAAATTTTTTGGTGATGTATAATCTTTTTAGGGAGATAAAATATGAAAGTTATCGAAAAACAAAAAAACAGTAAAAGTTGCATCATATGTGGTTTAGACAACGACTTTGGCGTTAAAGCACCCTTTTACGTTTTAGACGACGAAAGCGTTGCCACAATTTTTAATTTTAAGTTTTTTCACCAAAGTTACCCCGAGCGTGTTCACGGTGGTATGATTGGCGCACTTTTGGACGAGGTTATGGGCAGGGCGCTATGGATTAAAGAGCCCACTTGTTACGGCGTTACCACGACTATGTCTATTACCTATCGTCGTCCCGTCCCCTACGACGCCACCGTTAAGGCAAGAGGATATATTACCTTTAATTCTAATTTGGGATTTTCCACAAAGGGCGAATTATACGATATGAACGGCAAACTTTTGGCAGAAGCCACGGCAAAATACCTTAAACTCCCATCAACCAAAATTGCCGACGGAACGGACGTTGACGAAGAAATGTGCTATCTTATACAAGACGACGTTTCGGAAATTGATTTTCCACCGAAAAATATTAAGTAAGACGATATTAAATTAACAGCCTCCTTTCACATTTTTGTATTTTTTTTAATAATATATAACGTGACTTACAAAGGAGGTCTTTTATTTATATGTGTTTCTTTTCTAATCGTTGCCCGTGTAGTCAACCAAGAGTATGTTACAGATATATTCGTGGCGCGACGGGTGCAACGGGCGCTCGTGGTCCGATAGGCCCTCAAGGTCCGGTAGGCCCTCAGGGTGCGACAGGTGCAACCGGAGCGACGGGCGCAACGGGCCCTCAAGGTGCAACGGGGTTAGCAGACACCGTTTACGTCGGAACCAACGCTTCGACGACAGTTTCGACAGGTGCTATAATTCCAATTACGCTTTTGGCGTCGTCGCCGTCTTCCTCGCTTACCGTTTCCGATAACGCCGTAACACTTACAAGTGGAACGTATATCGTTTCTTATGGGGCAAGTGGTGTAAGCGGTGCTTCTCAAACAGATTTAGCAATCGGTTTGTATTTAAACGACAGCCAACTTTCCGGCGAAGAACTTTTGCTTGCAAACACAGGCTCGACGCTGGGTTCGGCTTCTAAAACCATACTATTAAACACAACGGGTGGAGCGCTGTCTTTACACAACGCCAGCACGACGGACTCGACGTTTAGCCGAGCAACGATGACAATCACGAAAATCGTTTAAGCATTAAAAAAATGAGCGCACTTCACGCTCATTTTTATTTTATTCGAAAAGGGTTGTTACTTCTGCATTTTCGTTAATCGTTACCGTTAAATCTTGCAGTGCGCATTGCCATATTTTTATGTTTTCCGACGATTCGTATAGTTTTGACACAAGCGTCGTCGATAAGTTTTGTTCGTAACTGTTATACGACGAAGTTATCACGGCGTTTTTGCCTTTTAATATTTCCAACAAATCTTCGTTTATCGTCTTTGCACTGCCACACGAAAGGTGCAAGTAATCGATATTTTCAAGCACGACCTTTCTGCCGTACCTTTCGAAAAACACGTTCATCACGCCCGACTTATAGTTCTCTACCAACCGAGTTTGCGAATAATTGTCGCTTTCGCCTAAAAACAAAAATCTAACGCCACCGTATTCAAAATAGATGACGGGCGATATTTTTGCAACGTCTTCACTTGTATAAACACTTTCCTTAAACAAACTGTCAGGCGATAAAACGGCTATAAAATAATCTTCACCGTCTATTGCTTCTCCTATCACTGCACTTCCTTTTTTCGTATTAGGTAATGATAATAACTGATTATATTTTTTGAAAACGTTCGTCTCTTTCATATTTAATTCGTAAACGACGGAAATTCCGTAAGTTTCGCTCAACTTTAACGCATTTTCCACGCCTCTGTCTAACGGCACGTTTAAGAATAAATAATCTATTTCGCTTGCAGACACGCTGTCAAGACTTTCTGTAATTTTTGTCCTCGTCGCTTCGTACCCGCCACCGTCTATCAAAACGATTTTTCCGTCGGGTAATTGCAAATAAGCAACGCTACTATCTTCACCACCTAAATATTTTACGCAAACCTTTTTGTACGTTAAAGGCGTTTCGCTTACACAACCAAAAAAGAAAATGACATATACCACCAACAGTAACAACGAGATATTTCTTCTTTTGTAAAACATTATTGCTTTGACTTTTATTTCTTTTTAGTTTTTTTTAATTTTTCTATATCCTTTAATATTTTGGGCATTTTTTCCAAAGCCTCTTGATAACCGATATCGAACATTTCGTGCCAATCGGAAAAGGATATCGCTTTATACCCTTCCAAATTCGGCTTTAACATAACGTCGGAATTATCGTAACCTTTTTTCCACGGCTCCTCAATCTTACTTTGAAACGTGGGAAATATTCTCGACAACAAACCGGGCTTGTTATCGTGATTGCTTAAATCGATTCCGATAACGTAATCCGCCCCCATTTTTCTAACTAAATCGGCAGGCACGGAGTTTGTAAAAGCCCCGTCTATATACCTTTCGTTATTTATAACGACAGGCTTAAAAAATGGTGGATAAGACGCCGAAGCGCATAACGCAAGAGCAACGCTTCCCTCTGAAAAAACGTGTTCGTCGCCCGTTTCCATATTGGTTGCCGTACACTCGAACGGCTTTTTTAATTCCTCTATGTTCATATTTCCGATTGCTTGGTCTATGACTTTGAACATACCTGCCGTGTTCATCTTAATCATAAACAAATTTTTAATTTCGGAAAAATCCACTCTTGTTAAAAGTTCTATTATATCCGTGGCAGAATAACCGTTTGCCAAAAACGCACCTATTATACTTCCTATGCTTGCGCCCGACAAATAATCGAATTTTATTCCGTTTTCTTCCAGTGCCTTAATTGCTCCTAGTTCTGCAAAACCTTTTGCTCCACCAGAGCCCAACGCCAACCCGATTTTAACTTCTTTCGGCTTTTTCTTAAATTTGAAAAAATCAAAAAAACTCATTATTGCTCCTCTATCGTCTTTTCGTCGTTTTCTTTCTTTTTATCTTTATGCGTAACTACCTTTATTATGAACACTACGAGCAGTATCAATGCGAGCGCAAACAATCCGTACAAAATATAGTCAAGTGCGACGTACGCCTTTTCTCCTTGCCAAATCCACAAACACGCTTGCGCCAAAAATGCGATTATTCCACCTGCAACCAAGTTTCCGAGTGCGACGGGAAGCACTGCGTCTTTAAATTTCAAATCCAAAAACGCCGCTATCGCCGTTCCCGTCCAAACCCCCGTCATAGGCAAAGGTATGGCAACGAATATAAATACGGCAAGTTGCTTTATAAACGTTTGACTTAAACTCTTTTTCCCTTTCTTTTGTTGTTCTTCCAAAGTTTTGTTTGCCTTTTCGGTAAAATATCCCTCGACCTTATTTGCAAAACCGTTAAACCATTTTATCTTTTTTAATAAATTCAAAATGGGCTTTAACAGAAAAAACACCAAAAAAAACGCCGTCGTAGAGCCGACGTAAGCAAGCCCTAAACTCTCGAAAAAACTTAGTTGCACGCCACGTGCAAACACTATTCCGCCCTTTAATTCGATAAGAGGGACAAAACTCATTATCACCGTTGCCAAAACGTTGTTGCCGACTAAATTTGCAATCCACTGCGACATATTACAATTCCCTTTACAAATTTTTTTTATTCGTGTAAAATAATTACACACTTACTTTGGAGTTAAAAATGAAAACTCAACAAATGTTATCCTATTTAAGGCGATGCACCACTCAATACAAAATGATTAACGACGGAGACAAAATCGCCGTCGGCATTTCCGGTGGCAAAGACAGTTTGACACTACTTAAACTTCTTTCGGACTTTCAAAAATTTTCGCCCGAAAAATTTGAATTATGCGCCGTCGCAGTCGACCTTCAGTTTAATCAAAAGCCAACCGACTACTCTAAAATAGATGAGTTTTGTTCTAACCTCGGCGTACCCTTTTACGTTGTCAGAACGGAAATAGGCGCCATAGTTTTCGACGTTAGAAAAGAAACAAACCCTTGCTCTCTTTGTGCGAAAATGCGAAAAGGCGCACTCTACGACAAGGTTACCGAACTGGGTTTTAATAAAATTGCACTGGGGCATCACAGAGACGACCTGATTGAAACAATGTTTTTATCACTCTTTTACGAAGGAAGGCTTTCCACTTTCGCCCCGAAAAGTTATTTAAGCAAAACGGGTTTGACACTTATAAGACCTCTGCTTTTTACCAGCGAATGCGATATTGCAAGTTACTCAAAAGACTTCCCCGTTGCAAAAAGCAAATGCCCTGCCGACAAAAACACTAAACGAGAGTTCGTTAAAGAAATTATTAAAAAAATTTCCGTCGACGTTCCGTCGGTAAGAGAAACGATTTTTAACGCTTTAACGCACCCTGAAAGATACAACTTGTTCGATAAATTCGAAAGTCAAGTCGATGAATTTTAATTTTTACGCTTCTTCGTTTGAAGGAGCGTTTTTTTCTGCTTTCTCCGAAACGAAATATTTTATTATTCCAACGACAACGCCACTTACCAATCCGAAAGCGACGCCGACTATCGCATACGACGTACGCTTATCGTTTTTAGAAAAAGAAAACTCGTCTAATTCTTGCAACAAAATATCCGTTGCGACGATAATTTTTTCTTGCGTCAATTCCTCTTGCGACGCTTTTATCACGTCTTTTAACTTTTTGTTTGCGTCTTCAGAATTTACATCGGTATAACTAATTTGAATTATTAAACTATCCCTACCGTAACTTACTCCTATGCTGTTTGGCGATATCGCATAATCGTTATACGACTTTGCTCTGACAGCCGTTTTGGGACTTTCGATAACGTCTTTAATGGTGGAAAGATAATTCTTTGCAAGCGTGGTGTTGTTTGACACGACTTGCTCGTTAGAATATCCCGATTCGTCGTCTAACGAAAGTTTTATAATGACGTCGCAAGAAGCCGTATAAGTAACGCTCTTAAACAAAAATCCGTACCCCAGCCCGACTAACCCTACGACAACGGTGAGAATTAAAATCAAAAGCCAATTGCTTTTTAATATCTTAAAGAAGGGAAAGCGTCGATAAGAAGTTTCTTCTTCGTAAGCAATGGCAAAATACTCTTTATCTTCCATTATTCTTTATCCTCCCCCTTTTTGTTTTTTTTCGTCCACTATCATCAAAATCGTTACTATAGCGACGTCAACGAATACACCTAAAAGAGAACATATCAGCACTCTGTTTTTTTTGTAAAAAGACGGCGTCGAACCTAGCGTTCCCCAATCGGAAACGCTGACACGAACTCCGAAATACTTGTAACTGGTAAGGTAATCGCTAACGGTACTCGACGAATAGGAATGTGGCGTACAAACCTTACTTTCGTTATCTAACGCCAAAATGATGATTTTTGCCTTTTCTTGCGCAACCTTTTCGTCGGTATCGGTATAGTTAATATTCATGGCAAAGGTTACGCTGTCGTCTGAAGCGCTTGACGCAACGACGCTTAAATTTTCTTTCACGATATACTCTTTGTCACATTCCACTTCGTTTATAACGTCGCTAAACAACATATCGTCGATAAAAGAATAATTGGTTGTATTTTGATAATCAGTCCTATTCTGCTTGGTCAATTCTTCCTTTATTTGATAATAAGTCAGTTTTGTGGGATTTTCGCCGTAATAGTAACCGTTTACCCTGAGGTCTATTTCTTCACCCGTCGAAACGTGCTTGAGTTTTATAACGTCCGTTTTAACTCCGTCTATTTCCGAACCACTGCCGTTTTTATCTTGCTTTCTCTCAAAGCCGATGAAAACGCCGACAAACTTTTCGCTCCTTTCTTTAAAGGTGTCTCCCGTTCCCAAATACATGGTTGCCTCAATTAGCACCTCTTTGTTTACAAAAAGCGAAGGGTCCTGTTTAACTTCTTTGTAAGTTTTTGTGGTTATGCGCTCCTCTTTGACGCTTTTTACGTAATCGTCTACCGAAGAAAATTTGCTTTTATTGTTTAAGTAATCTTCGTAATAATAATTTGCTCTCTCCAACACTACGCCCGAACGACAAAAATCCGAAACGGTGTCTAAATAGGCTTTGCTCGCCGTATAGTCGTACGGGCTATCCTTACTTTCCAATATTTTTGCCTTGTAAAGAGCCAACTCCTGCACCGTGTAGGTGGGCTTTTCAAGATAAGCGTACATAAATCCGACGGCGACAAAACCGACTATAACGGATAAAACGACTATTAAATTTTTTTTCAACAAAGCGAGAAGCCTATTAAAAAAGCCCCTTTTGTTTACCTTTTCTTCCACGAAAATACCCTCTTATTCTTCTATTATTTTTTTGTTTTTTATCTGTATAACTTTATCGCTTACGGCAAAAGCCGATTTTCTGTGCGATATTATAAACGTCGTTTGATTTAGTCCTTTCAAATTAATTAGCAATCTCTTTTCCGTTTCTTCGTCCAAAGCACTCGTTGCCTCGTCGAGCAAAAGTATCGGAGCCTTCGATAAAAGCGCCCTTGCTATTGCAATGCGTTGCACTTGTCCTTCGGAAAGCCCTAATCCGTTTTCGCCGACTACCGTGTTTAAGCCGTTTGGCAATTCGTAAACAAACTCCGAACAAGAGGCTTTTATGTATTTATCAACTTCGTCGTCCGAATACACATCGGTTGCAAAAGTTACGTTGTCTAAAATACTGCCGGAAAAAATAAGGTTGCCCTGTGGAACGTAAGAAAACATTTTGCGTGTTTTACTGTTCAACTCGACTTTCCCGTCGGTTGTGTCCAAATAGATTTCACCGTCGTTTAAATCGTAAACGCCTAGCATAAGTTTCATAAGCGTGCTTTTACCTATACCGGAACTACCCTTTATCGCCACCGTTTGCCCCTTTTCGACGTAAAAGTTTGCGCCGTTTAACACTAAGTCTCTGTCGTACGAAAAGGTGACGTTATTAAAGCCGACGCCTTTTAAGTTTTGGTAAGTTTGAGATGCGTTAAAAGACGAGCAAACGTCTTCTTCGTCTAAATTTTCGATTTCGATAAGGCGTTCTGCAGAAGATAGCATTGCATAATACTTAGGCATTACGCCTGAAAGAGAGGCAAACGGAACTTGAACGTTATTGACAAGTTGAAGTATTGCCGACAAATCGCCGTACCCGAATCCCGCCACGCCGTTAAAAAGTTTTACGGCGCCGAATATTAGCGCAAACACGTATCCTGCGCTGAATATGAAATTATAAGTTGCGTGCCCGACGACGGCATAATTTTTGCGTTTCATTTTAACGTCGAAATTATCCTTTTGCAAGCCGTCAGACTTTTCTTCCACCTTGTTAAAAACGGCAAAAACTTTTACTGCAAGCAAGTTTTCTATACACTCTTGCATAAACGAACGGGTTTTACCCTCCGTTTCTTGCGCCTTTTTGTGAAGATTTTTTAACTTGCCCCTAAGCAACGTTATAACGCCGAAAACCATTAAACCTGCAACGGTAAACGCAATGGCGAAAACGTAATCTATCATAACGAGAGCCACGACGGCAAACAATAGCCTTGCGACCGAAGAGCACACCGTGGGCAAAATGGAAGCAACTCCGTCGCTCACGACGGACACGTCGCTTGTAAGCCTATTCATAATTTCGCCACTGTGATAACTGCCGATTTTATCGTATTTTTTTCTTATCGCACCGTTAAAAATGTCCGTTTTGTACGACATTTCAAGTTTTGCCTTTATTCTGTCGGAAAGTCCGTTTACCGAAACCCTTAAAACAAACTGCAACACGACTGTTACGCCGATAAATATAGCGCCTGCTATAAGCTTATTTTTGTCGGCGCCGGTTCCTCCGTCTATAATCATCTTTACGGCAAAGGCAAACGCCACCGAGGTAAGCGAAAACAACACGTTAAGCAATATGAGAAAGAACATACTTAAGCGTTGTCCTTTCGATTTTTTATAAATCCAATTTATCGCTACTTTATCTTTCATAACTAAATTTCCATA
>CAYLUH010000005.1:0-71697 GCA_964386845.1 uncultured Christensenella sp. | reverse complement strand
TTTTAAAAAATATGTTACCCAAAATCCTTGTAAATATTTCAGTTTTATTTTATAATACTTTAGTAAAAATTGTTTACGGAGACAAAAAAATGAGTTCTAAAACAAAAAAACCTTGTCATTTGTATTTATCGTTAAAATACGGATATTTGATTTACGGATTGCTTTTGACTGCCGTTTTGGCAACCTGCGCTTACCTTTCTTCCGAATTCGGCATTTTGGGATATATTCGTTCCGTATCGGGACTGGCAACTTACGTTTACGTATTTTGTGGAATAATCGTCGCTTCGATGATTTTTTACTATATTTACAGAGCAAAAACAAAACATGTTAGTTTTGCAGACGCATTTGCCGTTGCCGGAACGCTGGCACCCGTTTTAATCGCTCTTTACGTAAAACTCGTTTTGAACCACACGAACAGCACGCCTTATATAATTTTGGGCAGTGTGTTTTTAATCAATTTCGTTTTCTTGATAATTTTTCTTTTTAGGCGTGACGAAAAAAATCAAAAGAGAAACATCGTTTTTACGGAAAATTCTTTTTTGGGATACTTTACCAACGTGTTTAGAAAATACAGATTTTTGGGAATTTTTACCATATCTGTTTTAACGATTTGCTTAACCTATCTTTTCTTTAACAAGGATTTTTCCAGCTTGATTTTGGACACGATTAACGCTTACCCCGTTTTGAGAATTTTAATAATAGTTTCGGCTGAATTGTTCGTTTTGTTCGTTATAACCGATTCTATTAAAAAAAGAGTTTCTATTATAGACGCACTTTTAATTTCTAACCTTATTTCTATGCCGATTACTCTTATGCAAATTATTTTCGTAAACGGCAAGGAAAACACGCAGTTTTGCATTTGGGCAGTTATCGTAGGGCTACTTTTGGTTGCCACGCTCGTAAGATTTTTAAGTTTTGACGTGACGATAAATTACGCACAAAAAGACTCGACGAAAAAAAGTTACCTTACAAAACTTTTCAGAGAATACAATCCTTTACTAATTTTATTCGTCGCAAGCATTATTACGACTATTCTTTACTTCGGATATACTTCCGACGTGTACGCAACTTCTTTAAAAATTATCGACGGCGTTCTTACCGACGTTGTTCCCGATTTCTTCCCCATGTCTTTACTTACCACGGCTTCGTGCTTAACGATAGTTCTCGGACTATTATTTTCTATCATTGGTATTAGTAAAAGGGGCGTTTGCTTCATTGATTTCGTAACGGTGCTTAACTTGATAACGGGAATAGTCGCACTCGTCGGTTTAATGCTTATAACAAATAAAATATATATGATTGTCGCAATCTCGTTTACGGCGATAAATTTGATTTTGTTTATCGTAAGGGCTTGCATAGTTAAACGACAAAAAAACGTTTGATAACTTCTTGGCGTTGCCCGAATTCGGGCAACGCCTTTTTTATTGTCTACATTACTTTAAATAACGTTGACTTATTATTTTTTTTTTAGTATAATCAATATATAATATGGTTTTGTGCGTAAGAGGTATTTTTTAAGTGGACGAACAGTTAAAAAATAATAAAACGGGGATATTTAAATTACCGGATTTAATAATTTACGGAATAGTCGTTTTATTGGTTTCGTCGCTTTTTTTAATACCGTTACTTAACAAAAGTAGTGGCGATTTTAACGGCTTTGACGTGTACAAAAACGGAGAAATTATTTTCTCTTTATCCTTTGACGACAAGTACGCTTATTCCGTTAACGAAAACAGCAAAGATTTGGTGGAAGTTTCTTACGGCGACAATAAAGTTACCGTTAAAATTTTTACCGACGAAAACAAAAAAGACTACAATTTAATATCTTGCGATTTACAAGAAAAATCCGTTTGCGTTGTCGACAGCACTTGTTCCGTACGAAAAGACTGCGTTTCTTTTAAACCCATCGTGGACAACTCCGGCGTTATTATTTGCCAACCTCACGGATTGAAAATTTTGCCAAAAGGAAAACGGTACGTTCCCGTTGTTACAGGTTGATTATGAAAAATATAACGACTAAAAAAATTGCGATAACCTCTGTAATGACTGCCCTCTCTTTAATATCTTTTTTACTTGAGAACCTTTTTCCTCCGCTATTTATTCCCGGCGCAAAAATGGGCATATCGAACGTGTTCGTTTTAATGACGGTTTTTACTTGTGGATACGGCTATTCATTTATCGCACTTTTGATTAAAATACTTTTGGGTAGTCTCTTTTCGGGAAACTTTTCCGTCATACTTTACAGTTTGCCGTCGGGCATTGTTTCCATTGCGTTGGAAATGCTACTTATTAAGTCTGATAAATTTAGCATTTTGTCTATAAGTATTCTCGGTAGCGTCGTGTCGTTGTGCGTGCAAAACACCGTTTACTGTTTAATTACGAAAACTTTTGAATTTTTCGTTTATCTTCCCTACCTTGCTTTAATCGGCATCGTGAGTGGAGCGATAATCGGGTTGGCAGTTTTTTTACTTACTAAATATCTGCCAAAAAAATTCTTTATTAAAAATATTAACGAATAATCTCGGAGGTTAATTTTGAGCATAAGAAAAGGTAAAAGATATCCTTACGGTATCCACGTGCCCGATATGAAAAGTCTATCGAGCGAGCAAAAAATAGAGGTTATGCCTGCGCCTAAAAAGGTGTCGATTTGTTTGTCGCAACACATCGGTGCACCGGCTACACCGGTTGTTAGCGTCGGCGACAAGGTCAAAAAAGGTCAACTCATCGGTCAACAAAACGGCGCTATATCGGCAAACGTTCACGCTTCCGTATCGGGCGTCGTAACAAACGTTACCGAACTTGTTAACGGGCTTGGACAAAAACAAAAGTACGTCGAAATTGAAAACGATTTTTCTTCGGAAGAATTCCGTTTCGACAATATTAAAGATTTTCAAAAGGAAACGCTTGTCGAAAGAATTAAAGACGCCGGCATCGTCGGTCTCGGTGGTGCAGGATTTCCTACAGCCGTTAAACTTTCACCGAAAACGCAACTTGACACATTAGTTATAAACGGCGCAGAATGTGAGCCTTACCTAAACTGCGATTACAGGCTTATGCTTGAACGCACAGACGATATTTACAAAGGCATCGTTTATCTCAAAAAGGCGCTAGGATTGGAAAAAGCCATTCTAGGCATAGAAGCAAACAAGCCTTTGGCTATTAAAGCGTTTGAAAGGTTTACCGACCTTGACGTTGTGATATTAAAAAAGCAGTACCCCATGGGTAGTGAAAAGCATTTGATTTACTGCACGACGGGAAGAAAAGTACCCGTAGGCAAAATGCCTTTCGACGTTGGCGTTTGCGTGCAAAACATCAAAACGGTTATTGCGTGCCTAGAAGCAATCGAAAACAACTTGCCTCTTACCGAAACCGTTTTAACGGTGAGTGGTTACGGCGTTAACACGCCTAAAAATCTTAAAGTGGCTATCGGCACTTCCTATTCGGACATTATAGATTTCTGTGGCGGAGCAAAAGACAACGTCGTTAAAATAGTCGCAGGCGGGCCTATGATGGGTAAAGCGCTTGCAAATATAAACAGTTTCGTTAAGAAAACCGATTCGGGAATTTTACTTCTCACAAACGGAGAAACAAGCACTTTGGAACCGACTAACTGCATTAGTTGTGGTGTATGTGCTAAAAACTGTCCGATGAGGTTGATGCCTATGTACATCGAAGCGTACGCTTTGAGCGGAGATTTTGCTCTTGCAGAAAAATACGGCGCTATGAACTGCATAGAGTGTGGCTCTTGTGCGTTCAACTGCCCTGCAAAACGCCCACTCGTACAAAACATCACTTACGCAAAATCAAAAATCAAGGAGATGAAATCAAATGGAAAAAAATAACGACTTGTTAGTATTCTCGTCCTCTCCTCACGTTAAAGCACCCAGAACGACAAGATGGATTATGATTAACGTTTGCATTGCTCTTCTTCCCTCTTGCATTATGGGTGTCGTTTACTTCGGTTTATACGCATTGCTACTTTTATCTTTATCGGTAGTGAGCGCAATCTTATCGGAAGCGATTTTTCTTTTGATAACGAAAAAAAGTTTGAAACAAATTATTAAAGGTTTTGACTTTTCCAGCGTTGTTACGGGCTTACTTATCGGTATGAGTATCGGCACCAACTATCCTTGGTACGCACCGATACTTGGAAGCGCTTTCGCAATAATCGTCGTTAAAATGCTTTTCGGCGGAACGGGCAAAAACCTTGTAAACCCCGCAATCACGGGAAGAATATTTATATTCATTTCCTTTCAAGCAGTGGTTACGGCGTGGGTGGCTCCTTCGATAGGCTCTGTCAACGGTCAAACGTTATCTACGGGCGCAACGGCTCTTGCAGGTATCGTCGGTGAAAACAGCGTTCTTCCTAACCTTTCTAACTGGGATTTACTTTTAGGAACGGGGCTTTCGGGCTGTATCGGAGAAACTTGCAAAGTGGCTCTTTTGGTCGGTGCAATTTATCTCGCCATAATTAAAGTAATCGATATTAAGTTGCCGTTAATTTACGTCGGTACGGCAGGATTATTTACCGTCGCTTTGAACGGATTTGATTTTGCTTACTTTCTCCCATCGATTTTGTCGGGCGGATTAATACTCGGCTCATTCTTTATGGCAACCGATTACGTTACCACCCCCAACACGAAACTCGGAAACTACATTTACTTCGTCTGCTTAGGTCTTTTGACGGCAGGATTAAGACAAGCAACGCATATGGAAACAGTGTCGTTTGCAATTCTCTTAATGAATTTACTCGTTCCGTTGTTCGATAAATTTATATTGCCAAAACCGTTTGGCCACAAAAAAGAAAAAAAGGAAAATAAATAAGTTATGTCATTTTTTAAAAGTGCTTGGTTTAAGTGTACGGCGTGTCTGCTTACCATATTCTTAATCGCAGGCGGTGGACTAGCAATTTTAAGTAACGTGCTTTACGTCTCCCCCGAAGAAAGAACGGCAAGAGCGCTTAACAAAATTTACGATTTTGAAATTACCCTCGATGCCGACAGTATTATCGTCGACGTCGACGGACAGGACGAAAGTAAGGCTAATAAAATTAACACGCCTTACGGAGATATTAACAAAATATTTAAGGTTGACGAAGTTAAAGACGACGACTCTTACGATTTGGTTTTTCAATCGACGGGCAAAAACGGATACAAGGGCGGTACGATAACGCTATGGATTACCGTTAAGTACCAAAAGGACGCTCCCGTCGAAATCGATAAAGTCATTTTGGAAGACAACACGAAACAAACTCTTATGAGTAAACTTACGGGCGAATTTTACAATAATTTTTCCGACTTATCGGAAGATTACAAAAACGGCAAGTTATTCACTTCCGATTCTAGCGACACAGAAAACGTTAAAAACGTCGTGTCGGGTGCATCGATGAGCGCAAACGCCGCTTGTAACGCCGTAAACGCCGTCGTAAGTTACGTTTGGAGGGCTAACTAATATGAAAAAAACTAATTTTTCTAAAATTGCAAAAGACGGATTGATTGCTCAAAACCCGACTTTGAAACTCGTTTTGGGTACCTGTCCCACCTTGGCTTTAACCACCATGGCAATGAACGGCATCGGTATGGGACTTGCAGTAACGTTCGTTTTGATATGTTCTAACGTGCTTATTTCTTTACTAAGAAAAGTTATCCCGAATCAAGTGCGTATCCCTGCATACATCTTGATAATTGCAACTTTCGTTACCGTCGTAAGACTTGTTCTGGAAAAGTTTATTCCCAGCCTTTACTCGTCGTTAGGGCTTTACTTACCACTCATCGTCGTTAACTGCATCATCTTGGCAAGAGCAGAAAGTTTTGCAAGTAAAAACGGCGTGATTGCTTCTGCGGCAGACGGCTTGTTTATGGGATTAGGTTTTACATTGGCTTTGACGCTTATGGGTGCTTTCAGAGAAATACTCGGCAGTGGAATGATTTTCGGATACAAACTTTGGGATTTCCAAATTGCTTTCTTCTCGTCTAGCGCAGGAGCGTTTTTCACCTTCGCTTTGTTTATTGCAGTGTTCAGTTTGATTGAAAGTGCAATTTCTAAAAAAAGCAAAGCAAAAAAGGCTTTGAAAGAAAACGATTGCTTTTGCGAACAATTAAACAAGGAGGCTGAATAATTATGTTAGAAATAATTATGATTATTGTTTTTGCCGTTTTTATTAACAACTTCGTCGTCGTACAATTTTTGGGTATTTGTCCCTTCCTAGGCGTTTCGAAAGATTTTAAGAGCGCACTCGGTATGGGGCTTGCCGTAACCTTCGTTATGGCGTTAACCTGCCTCATAACTTACCCCATTTACGTTTATATTTTGGTGCCTTGCAACATCGCTTATCTCGAAATAATCGTTTTCATTTTCGTAATTGCCGCTATCGTACAAATGATTGAAATGGCGCTTAAAAAGTTTTCTCCGTCGCTTTACAAGGCAATGGGTATTTACCTCCCTTTGATAACGACAAACTGCGCCGTTTTGGGCGTTGCAGAACTTGTTATCGACGAGGCGCAAATGATGAGTATGCTCGGCATATCTTCAATGAATTTGGGATACGCAGTGCTTTACGGTTTGTTTGCAGGTTTAGGCTTTACTCTCGCTATCGTCATTATGAGCGGTATGCGTGAAAAAATTAACAGATTAAAAATCAACAAGCACTTAAAAGGCTTCCCCATCGCTATGATTACGGCTTGCTTTATGGCTATGGCTTTTTATGTGTTTGCGCTCGTTTAAGGAGGAAAAATGAATTACCTATTATTAGCGCCTATTAATTGGACTAGTTTTGGAATTGTTATTGCAATCGTATCCGTTTTGGCTGTTTTGTTTGCACTTTTAATCGTGCTCGTTTCTAAACTTTGCCACGTTGAAGAAGACGAAAGAATTAAGCAAGTTGAAGAAAATCTTGCAGGTGCCAACTGTGGTGGTTGTGGTTACGCAGGTTGCGCCGACTATGCAAAAGCCATCGTGGAAGGAAAGGCAGATTTTAACAAGTGTGGACCAACCACAAACGAAGGCAAAATGAAAATCGCTGAAATTATGGGCGTGCCCTTTTCTTGCCAAGAAGAAAAATTTGCCGTCGTTCACTGCGCCGGCGGAAAAAACAGCAAGGATAAATTTATTTACGTGGGAAACGAAGGCTGTACCTCTTTAAATCAGTATATGAACGGATTAAAGGTTTGCCCCGAAGGTTGTTTGGGTGGTGGCACTTGCCAAAGCAAATGCTCTTACAACGCAATATCCGTTAAAGACGGCGTTGCTTCCGTTGACAAATCGCTTTGCGAGGCGTGTGGCGTGTGCTTAAACAACTGCCCAAAATCGCTTATAGAACTTATTCCGAAATCAAGCAAGGTTTACGTCGCTTGCTCCACCACTTGCCGTGGTAAAGACGTTATTAACGCTTGTTCGGTAGGTTGCATAGGCTGTGGATTATGTGCCAAAAATTGCCCTCAAAACGCAATAGAAATGGTGAACAATTTACCTGTAATAGATTACAAAAAATGCACGGGATGTAAAACTTGTGTGGCAAAATGCCCGAGAAAATGTATTAAAGAAATTTAATTAAAACTAAAACGGAAAAACGCTTTTGAAAATTTTCAAAAGCGTTTTTTAATGCAAAAAGTCTGTGAGAAAAACACTTTCTCGCAGACTTTATTTTTTTAGCATACTATTGATTTTTAATCAAGCGATAAAATATTTTACAGTTCTGTTTGACTTATGACTTGCATATCCAAATCTTTTAGCGTTAAAAGATTTTCGTCCAAAATTAAATAACTGTTTTTGGTATTGTTTTTCGGTAACGACAGCGAGCCTGCATTGGCAATTATCATATCGCCCTTTTTCTCTATAAAGCCGGTGTGGAAATGTCCGTAAATAATGACGTCGAATTTGGTTTTCGGCAAGTGGTCTTTATTATAAATATGCCCGTGCGTCAAAAAAACCTTTTTATTGCCGACGCATATAACGGCATTATCCAAAAAATCAAAGTCGGAAATCATTGTGTCCACTTGGCTGTCGCAATTGCCCTTTATTACCATTAACTTATCTGTGACGGCGTTTAATTGACTCGACACTCTCATCGGCAAATACTCGCTAGGCAAGTTGTTTCTCGGCCCGTGATTGTATATATCCCCCAAAAGAATAAGCAAGTCTGCCCCCTCTTTTTGAAAAATATTTATTATTTCCGAACAGTATCGACTTGAACCGTGCAAGTCGCTTGCAATTAAAAATTTCATTTTTCACCTATTAAATCAAGTACCACTTCTCTCGCTATGATTAGCCCCGCCGTTGCCGGCACGAATATCATTGACGACGGGCTTCTTTTCCCGTTTTCTTCCACTAAGGCGCCCTTTGACGACTCTTTGGAATAAACAACCTTTACGTCCTTTATGCCTCGTGCTTTTAATTCTCTACGCATAACTCGTGCCAACGGGCAACCTTCCGTTTTTGATATATCGCTAACAGTTAGCGCACCTATATCGAGTTTACCTCCCGTACCCATACACGATATGACGGGAATTTTCAACTTCTTCGCCCTACTTATTATTTCTATTTTAGCCGTCACGGTGTCCACGGCGTCGACAATATAATCAGCGTTTGACAAGTCGACGGCGTCTGCATTTTCGGGCAAATAAAAGGTGTTTATCGCCGTTATACGAGCGTCGGCGTTTATTGATTGCAACCTATTTTTTAAGGCGTCCACCTTGCTTAAATTAAGCGTTTCTTTTGTCGCTATAATTTGGCGATTAAAGTTGGTTTCGTTAACGGTGTCGCCGTCAACGATGATGAGATGTCCTACGCCACTACGAATAAGCGCCTCGGCAACAAAGCCACCGACGCCTCCTACGCCGAAAAGACAAACGCATTTTTGATGCAAAATATTAACGGCGTCTTTCCCTATTAAATTTTCACTTCTTTCAAAAATGCGCATACGTCTTTCTTTATTAAACAATCGTACCCTGATATAAGGGGTGCTTTTCGATGAGTTTTTTAACTTCTGCTCTTACGTAATCGAAGCACGCTTCCTTTTCGTTGATAACCTTAGCGATAAGTTCTGCAACCTTTTCGCAATCTTCTTCGTTAAAACCACGGCTTGTGATTGACGGCGTTCCTATTCTTACGCCACTCGTAATAGACGGCTTTTGCTTGTCGAATGGAATTGCGTTTTTGTTTACCGTGATGTTAACTTCGTCTAACATCGTTTCTAATTCTTTACCCGTAATGTCTTTGTCGGATAAATCGAGAAGCATTAAGTGGTTGTCCGTTCCACCCGAAACAAGATTTACGCCGAGCGACAAGAATTTTTCGCTCATTGCTTTTGCATTTTTCAAAATTTGTTCTTGATATGCCTTGAACTCCGGCTTTAAAGCCTCTCCGAAAGCTGCCGCTTTTCCTGCGATAACGTGCATTAAGGGGCCACCTTGCGTTCCGGGGAAAACGGCTTTGTCGATGATTTTTGCATATTGTTCTTTACACATAATCATACCGCCACGAGGGCCTCTCAACGTCTTGTGCGTCGTCGTCGTAACAAAGTCTGCGTAAGGAACGGGGCTTGGGTGAAGTCCACAAGCAACTAGTCCGGCGATGTGAGCGATATCTACCATCATATATGCGCCGACTTTGTCGCATATCTCACGGATACGCTTAAAATCGAAGACTCTGGGATATGCGCTTGCGCCACATACGAAAATCTTTGGTTTTACTTCTAATACTTTTGCCTCTAAATCGTCGTAATCTATCATTCCCGTTTGTTCGCTAACGCCGTAACCTACTGAATGGAAATATTTACCCGAAACGGTGACGGAACTTCCGTGCGTTAAATGTCCACCGTGTGCAAGGCTCATACCCATAATGGTGTCGCCCGGTTGAAGCACTGCAAAATAAACGGCAAAGTTTGCGTTTGCACCACTGTGCGGCTGAACGTTTACGTGGTCTGCACCGAATAATTTTTTTGCTCTTTCTATTGCAAGCGTTTCTGCAATATCAACGTATTGACAACCACCGTAATATCTGTGTGCGGGATAGCCCTCTGCATATTTGTTCGTTAAGTGGCTTCCTACTGCAAGCATTACGCTTTCGGAAACAAAATTTTCGCTTGCGATAAGTTCGATATTGTTCCTTTGTCTTGAAAGTTCTTGTTCAAGACTCGCATAAAGTTCGGGGTCTTGTTGTTTCAAAGTGCTTAAGTCAATCATTGTTTTTCTCCTAAAGTTTTTTATATTTTTTTATTTTATACGTATTTTATAACCATCTCGGCAAGACTACCTTTCGAATTAAGTCCACTCTTTTTTTCGACGAGTTTTCCGTTTACGAAAAGTGCCGTCGACGGTATTGTATATATGCTGAAATTATCTGCTATTTCGGGAAGTAAATCAACGTCCACGCTGATTATTTCCACACGCTCTGCAGTGTCCAAATGAAAATCTTTAAGTATGGGATTTTGCATTTTACACACTTTGCACCAGTCTGCGAAAAACTCCACGACGACTAACCTTTTTTCTTGCAAAACGTCGATAAATTCTTGCTCACTCATTATCTCCCGTATCGTTTTCATTATTTTTCTCCGTATCTATACTTACGATTACGTGACAGTAATTTTTATTTCTAAAAACTTTTTTATCTATAATCGCTAAAATAGTATACCACAAAACAATGAAAATTACGCTTAAAAAGAGTATCCAAATTTCTACGCCTATAAACAGATAATCGATAAGCGTGGCAAGGCCTATCAGCATTAAAGGTACTAAAAACACAAGCATCATACTTGTAAGCCTTAAATCTTTTTGCGCTTTTATCGTAACGACGTCGCCTACTTTTGCACCTATCTCGTTGGTGGCGCTGATAATGGTTTTTTCTGCGCCCTTGGGAAATGCGCAAAGTCCACACTTGCTACATTCGTCTTTTTTCGATACGGCGACGTCTGCACTGTCGCCGTAAATTTTTACAACTTCTCCGATTTCCGTCATTTGCTTATATATGAATATACTTCGTTAAAATCGACCATTTGTTCAACGCCGGTTTGCATTTCTTTTATTTTAACGGCGTTGCTATTAAGTTCCGTTTCGCCGATAACTCCGACGAATTTTGCGCCTATCTTGTCTGCGTACTTAAATTGCGCCTTTATGCCACGATTTTTTAAATCCATTTGCGCAATTACGCCTTTTAACCTTAACTGATTTACGATGGCAAACGCCTTGTCGTAAGCCTTGTCGCCCATCGGTGCTAAATATAGCAACGGCTTTTGCTTATCGCCCGTATATGCGCCGATATTTTCCATAAGCAAAAGTAGCCTTTCTATTCCGAGCGCAAAGCCTATGCCGGGAGTGTTAGTTCCTCCTAACTGCCCTATAAGATTATCGTATCTACCACCACCGCAAACGGTTCCTTGAGCACCAATATTTTCACTTACGAATTCGAAAACCGTTTTGGAATAATAATCTAACCCTCTTACTATTTCGGGATTGATTTTGTATTCTACGCCGACGCTCGATAAAAGTTCTTTGACCTTTTCAAAATGATTTGAACAATCTTCGCAAAGATAATCTAAAATTTTCGGAGCATTGTCGTTTAGCGCTCTACAATCCTCGTTCTTACAGTCGAGAATACGCATCGGATTTTTTTCTAACCTCTCCTTACACAAAGGACAAAGTTTTTCTTCGTTTGCTCTGTAATACTCTTTCAAAGCGTCTTGATAAGCCTTTCTACATTCTTTACAGCCTATGCTGTTTAAGTAAAGGGTGAGGTTGGTAATGTTTAATTTGTCGAAAAAAGTTTTCGCCATTAAAATGATTTCAGCATCTGCGTAAGGCGTTTCTGCGCCTAACATCTCAACGCCGAATTGGTGGAATTCTCTTAGTCTTCCGGCCTGTGGCCTTTCGTACCTAAAGCAACTCGTTATATAATAAAGTTTTACGGGTAACGCACTGTTGCTTAAACCGTTTTCGATAAAGGCTCTCGCAACGCCTGCCGTTCCCTCCGGCTTTAACGTTATGCTTCTTCCACCCTTGTCCAAAAAGGTGTACATCTCTTTGTTTACTATATCCGTCGTGTCGCCGACGCCTCTTTCAAAAACTTCCGTATGCTCGAAAGTGGGCGTTTTTATTTCCTTTACGCCAAAGGCTTTTGCAACCTCTCTCGCCGTGTTTTCTATATATTGCCATTTATAACTTTCTTCGGGCAGAATATCTTTCGTACCCTTTGGAACGTTTATCATAAAAGTCTCCTACAAGTAAGATTAAATTATATACTTTTTCAAATCTTTCGACTTGGTTTCTTTGTCGAATTTTTTAAGCACGTACGCCTTGTCGATAACGACTTCTTTTTCTTCGCCGTCCGCTTCGAAAGAAATATCCTCTATGAGGTTTTCCATAACCGTGTGTAGCCTTCTTGCGCCGATATCTTCGCTCGTTGCATTCATCTCCTCGGCAACGCCTGCTATCACTTCTATCGCTTCGTCGGTAAACTTGAGCGTAACGCCGTCCACTTTAAGCAATTTTGCGTACTGCACCGTTATGGCGTTTTGAGGCGTTGTTAAAATATCTATGAAGTCTTGCTTGGTTAAACTTTGAAGTTCGACGAGAATGGGGAATCTGCCTTGAAGTTCGGGAATTAAATCGCCTACCCTCGCAACGTGGAAAGCACCTGCCGCTATAAACAAAATGTAGTCGGTTTTGATTGCACCGTACTTTGTCATTACCGTCGAGCCTTCGACGATGGGAAGTATATCCCTTTGCACGCCCTCTCTCGAAACATCTTGTCCACCGCCTTTGTTGCCTTTTGCGGCGATTTTATCTATTTCGTCGATAAAGATTATGCCTTCGTTTTCTGCCCTTTTTATGGCTTCCTCATTGACGGAATCTTTGTCGATAAGTTTGTCGGCTTCTTCTTCTATAAGGAGTTTTCTTGCTTCCTTAACCGTCATTTTTCTTTTCTTTTTCTTCTTTGGCATCATGTCGCCGAAAATAGAGCCTATACTTATCTCGCCTGCACCCGGCATTATTTCCATAGCCTTTGGTGCGTCGACGACTTCTATCTCTATTACTTCGTTATCAAAGTAGCCCTTTTTGTAACTGTTGGTTATATAATCTCTGAAAATGTTTTCCGGCGTTTCGCCCCTTTCCATTTTTCTTACTTCCATCAATATGGATATAAGCCTTTCCGATACGGTGGCACTCGCCTTTTCCATAACCTTTTTGAAGCGCTCTTCCTTTACCAAACGAACGGAACACTCCACTAAATCTCTTACCATGGATTCGACGTCTCTTCCGACGTAACCTACCTCCGTGTATTTCGTGGCTTCCACCTTGACAAACGGTGCACCGACAAGTTTTGCAAGTCTCCTTGCAATCTCCGTTTTACCTACGCCCGTCGGCCCTTTCATAATGATGTTCTTCGGCGTGATTTCTTCCATTTCCTCGGGTGATAAACTAGCACGCCTATATCTGTTTCTTAAAGCAATGGCCACTGCCTTTTTCGCCTTGTCTTGCCCGATGATATATTTATCTAATTCTGAAACTATTTGTTTTGGACTTAAACTCATTTTGCCCTCCCCGTACTAATCTATCTTTTCAACGGTTATATGTCCGTTGGTGTAAACGCATATTTCACTTGCTATTAAAAGCGACTTCTTGGCAATTGCTTCTGCCGATAAGTTTGTTTCTTGTGCAAGCGCTCTTGCCGCCGACAGTGCATAATTTCCACCACTACCGATTGCGCAAATGCCGTCGTCGGGTTCTATTACTTCGCCCGAGCCTGAAAGTATGAGCATTGTGTCTTTATTTGCGACTATCATCATCGCTTCAAGTTTTCTGCCCATTTTGTCCGTTCTCCAAAGGTCTGCAAGTTCTACTGCGCTACGCATTAAATTTCCGGAATATTTGTTAAGCATTTCCTCGAATCTTTCGGTAAGCGAAAATGCGTCCGAAACGGAGCCCGCAAAACCTAATATTACGCTACCGTCGTAAATTCTTCTTACCTTAACGGCGTTGCTTTTGAATATTACCGATTCCGACAACGTTACTTGTCCGTCGCCTGCTATTGCCGTTTGTCCGTTGCGCCTTACTGCGCATATGGTCGTTCCTCTAAATTCTGCCATCATTTATCTCCTTTATATACTTCTCTATACTTGCCAAACTTCTTTCTGCCATAAGCCTTTTTCTTTCCGACTTATCTCTTACCCTGCTTTCTAACGGTGGCAAAATTCCAAAGTTTGCGTTCATCGGTTCAAAATCTTTATTCTCCGTCGTTATATACCTTGCGAGCGAGCCTAGTACCGTGTCTTCTCCGATTAAAATTTCCGACTTGCCGTTAAGTTCTCTCTCTAAATATATAGCACATATAAGCCCCGTGCCTATACTTTCGACGTAACCCTCTACGCCCGTTATTTGCCCTGCGAAAAAGGTTTTACTATTTTTTTTCAACGAATAATTTTCTCTTAAAACTTTCGTGGAATTGATAAAAGTGTTTCTATGCATTACGCCGTATCTTAAATACTCTGCGTCCTTTAATGCAGGTATTATGCCGAACACCCTTTTCTGCTCTTTAAAGGTAAGATTGGTTTGAAATCCCACCATATTGTACATCGTGCCGTCTTTATCTTCCCGTCTTAATTGCAAACACGCATACGGCCATCTGCCCGTTTTGGGGTCGTCTAGCCCCGTCGGTTTTAACGGCCCGAACCTCAACGTATCCTTGCCTCGACTCGCCATAACCTCTATCGGCATACAGCCTTCGAAAACTTCTTTCTTTTCGAATTCGTGAAGATTTGCCCTTTCTGCACTTAAAAGTTCGTTAATAAAACTTTCGTATTCGTCCTTATTTAGCGGACAGTTTATATGGTCTCCGTCGCCCTTACCGTATCTATCCCCGACGAAAGCACTTTCCATATCTATGCTGTCTGCACTTATTATCGGAGCCGACGCATCGAAAAAAGACAACTTTTCGTCAACGAGTTTTTCTATACTATCGTAAAGCGCACCCGTCGTTAAAGGGCCGGTGGCTATTATCGTGTACTCGTCTAAATCTATATCGGTTACTTCTTCCGACACGAAAGTTACGTTCTCGTTTTCCAAAACCATTTTGGTTAAAATCTCGGAAAACTCCTCTCTATTGACGGCAAGTGCGTTGCCTGCCGGCACTTTTACCTTGTCTGCAACAGCAATGACCGTTGAGCCTAAAAGACGCAACTCCTCTTTCATAAGCCCTGATGCGTTACCGTACACGTCGTTTGATTTTAACGAGTTGGAACATACCAGTTCTGCAAAATTATGGCTATGGTGGGCAGGCGTTTTTTTACCCGGCTTTATATCGTACAAAGTAACGCTTATTCCGTGATTTGCCAAATATAAACTTGCTTCTACGCCTGCTAAACCTGCGCCTATTACTTTTACTTTTTTCATTTTGTATATTTACACTTTTTATTGGAGCAAACTATTTTGCCGTCAACGTTAACTAAATAACCCGTTTTACATTCGGGGCATTTTTCGCCCGTGGGTAAATCCCAACTCATAAATTTACAGTTAGGATAATCGGAGCAACCGTAAAATACTTTGCCACCCTTACTCATCATCTTTTTCGTCGGCTTTCCACATATCGGGCAAGTGCCTGCGTTTTCTGTAAAACTTATTGTATTTTTACATTTCGGATAATTTGAGCAAGCCAAAAATTTACCGAATTTACCCTCTCTCTCCACCATTATGCCACCACATTTTTCGCAAATTCTGTCGGTGGGTATAACCGTCTTTTCGTTGACGGGCTTTATGTTTTGACAATTCGGGTAATTGGAACAAGCGTAATACGCACCGTATCTGCCGTTATTGATAATCATCGGGCTTCCACATTTTTCACAACGCTTTTCAGTTATTTTCGATTGCGACAACTGCTTTTCGAAGGGTGCGTAAAAATCTGCTATCAGTTTTTTCCAGTCTCTTTCGCCCTCGCCAATGTCGTCTAACGCCGTTTCCATTCTCGCCGTGAACGTGATGTCCATTATGTTGGGGAAATATTTTACCAAAAAGTCTATAAGCGTGTAACTTATTTCGTTAGGTACTAAATATTTTTTCTCTTTCCTTACGTATTCACGCTTTTTGTCGGAAAGTTTCGCCATAATCGTTGCATAAGTAGACGGCCTGCCGATGCCCTTATCTTCCATACTCTTGATGAGGCTGGCTTCCGTATATCTGACGGGTGGCTTGGTGAATTTTTGTTCCTTTTTCAAGTCGATTAAATTTAACTTTTCGCCGTCTGTAAGAGGAGGAAGCATTGCGTTTCCGCTTTCTTCGTCTTCTTCCTTTTTCGTATCGTCGTAAACTGCCGTGTAGCCCTTGAACGTTAGCGTTTTACCACTCGTCTTAAACACGTAATCGTTTGCGCCGATATCTACGCTTACACCGTCGTAAACGGCTTCCGACATTTGCGATGCGATAAAGCGTTCGTAAATAAGTTTGTAAAGTTTATATTGATTTGCATCTAATATTCCCTTTACGCTTTCAGGCGTTTTTGAAACGTCTATCGGACGAATTGCCTCGTGTGCGTCTTGAGCGTTGGATTTGCTTTTGTACACGTTGGGTTTTGTCGGCACGAATTGTTCGCCGTAATTTTGTTTAATATATTCTCTTGCCGAGTTTTGCGCCTCGGTGGAAATTCTAACCGAATCGGTTCTCATATATGTGATTAACGCCACGTTGCCGTTTGCCGTGTCGACGCCTTCGTAAAGCCTTTGTGCTATTTGCATTACTTGTGGCGCAGAAATGTTTAATCTTATAGAGCCGTCTTGTTGCAAAGTAGACGTTATATACGGCGCAGGTGCGTGCGACTTTATTACGTTACGCTTTACGCTCTTAACGAAAAAGTCTGCTTGCCTTAATTCTGCCTCTACGCTTTCTGCCTCTTCTTTGTTAGAAGGCTTATATTTTTTTCCTGCCTTTTCTACAAGCAATACTCGAAGTTCGCCACTTTCATCTAGCTTTTTAAGGTCGGCTTTTAAGTTCCAGTACTCGACGGGAACGAAAGCGGAAATTTCTCTTTCTCTGTCAACGACCATTTTGAGCGCAACCGATTGAACACGCCCCGCAGAAAGATTTTCGTTAAGCCTTAAACTTGCCACCGGCGACAAACTGTAACCGACTATCCTGTCAAGCACCCTACGGGCTTGCTGTGCGTCTACCAAATTTTTGTCTATCTTCCTTGGATTTTCAAGCGCCCTTTTTACAGCCTTTTCGCTGATTTCGTTAAACTCTATTCTGTTTACCTGTTCAGGCTTTAATCCCAAAACTTCTGCCAAGTGCCAACTTATCGCTTCACCCTCTCTATCCGGGTCGGTTGCAAGATAAACTTTGTCGGCTTTTTTAGACTCGTCCATAAGCCTTTTTATGTCTGCCTTTCTTTCGGGCGACACAACGTAATACGGCTCGAAATTTTTGTTTATGTTTATTCCCATATAATTTGTGGGTAAATCTCTTACATGTCCCTTCGATGCGTCTACTTTATAACTGCCTTTAAGAAATTTTTCTATTGTCTTTGCCTTGTGAGGCGACTCCACTATTATAAGTTGCATTTGCTTCTCCTTTTATTTTGCAAGTCTATAAACGTTAACTCCGCTTTTTAATATTACGCCCTTTATCTCCAACATGGATATTACGGGCGAAATTTCAAAAACTTCTTTTCCTAATTCTTTTGCTATTTGCTCTATATGTTTTGGCTGTTCAAGTACTGCCGTTACGGTTTTTTCTTCGCTTGTAAGTTCTGCCTTTTTTTCTTCTTTTTTTTCTATTTTATAGTATCCGAATATATCGTCTACTTTGGTAACCAAGTGCGCACCGTCTTTTATCAAACGATTACAGCCTTCGCCACTTTGAATTCCTATCGAATAAGGCAATGCGAACACTTGCTTGTTAAACTCTTTTGCGCTTTCTGCCGTTTGCATACAACCACTCTTTTCGTCGCCGTTAACGACAAGCGTGCCCTCGCCCAGCCTTGCCAAAATTTGATTTCTGCGTGGAAAATAATACGGTCTGCAAGTTTCTTTTACGTAATACTCTGAAACGACTAGTCCGTTTTTACAAAAAAGTTCTACTAAACTTTTGTGTGCCGACGGATAAACGTTTTCTATGCCACTTGGCAACACGCATATTCCTTTTTCGTTAGACTGTGCCAGCGTTTCCACGATTGCCTTTTCGACGCCTTGAGCAAGCCCCGTTATAACGGTAAATTCTTTGGATAATTCTTTTACTAAATCTTTTGCCGTCGATATGGAATACGCTAAACTTTTTCTGCTACCCACCACCGTGAAAAGCCGTGTGTTTAACAACTCTTTATTGCCTTTAACGTACAAAACGTGAGGTGGATTTTCCATTTCGAACAGTTCGCTTGGATAATACTCGCTGTCTTTATCTATAACGCAAACGCCGTTTTTTTCAAGGCACGCCGTTATACCCTTAAGATATTCGCCGTTTGCACTTTTTATTAAAACGCCGTACTTTTCTTCGCCGATTTCTTTTACGAAAAAATCTTTTTCCTTTTCGAGTTGTTCTCTATATCCCGAACAATCTATGAAATAATCGTGCAAAATCTGCGTCTTTTTATAATCGAAAACACCTAGGCTTTGCAACCACGCATATATCAATGCGCTTTTATTTAACGACAACATATTAACCCTGCCTATAACTTATGGCTTCTAAAATATGCTTTTCTTGAATGGTTTCGTAAAGTTCCATATCGGCAATGGTTCTGGCAACTTTGATTATTCTGCTACGAGCCCTTGGCGACAAGCCCAAACTTTCGTATGCGTTTTTTAACAATTTTTCGCAAGATTCCGACAACGCACAGTATTTTTTTATGTGTTTTTCTCGCATATCCGCATTAGTTTTTATGCTGTCGCCCTTAAATCTTGCAAGTTGAATTTGCCTCGTTCTATTAACACGCTTTCTCACTTCGAGAGAAGTTTCGCATTTTTCGTCGCTAGAGAGTTCTGCGTACTTAACTTCGTCTACGTGGACTTGCAAGTCTATCCTGTCTAACAACGGCCCCGATATTCTCGCTTTATATTTCACGATTTGCGCCGGCGTGCAAGTACATTCTTTGTCTGCAGAGCCGTAATTTCCACACGGGCAAGGATTCATACTGCCACACAAAATAAAATTGGCGGGATAAGTAATTCGCCCCGTCGCCCTTGCTATCGTTATAACGCCGTCTTCCAAAGGCTGACGCAAACTTTCCAGAGTGGAACGCTTGTATTCGGGCATTTCGTCCAAAAACAAAACGCCGTTATGCGCAAGGCTTATTTCACCCGGCGACAAACTTGTGCCTCCACCCGTAAGCGATATTGTCGTTGCCGTGTGGTGTGGACTTCTGAACGGGCGTGCATATACGATACCTTCGTTACTTTTTATAAAACCTGCGACCGAATGAATTTTCGTCGTTTCAAGTGCCTCTTCGAAAGTCATATCGGGCATAATCGTGGGGATACATTTCGCAAGCATGGTTTTTCCCGTGCCCGGTGCTCCTACGAACAAAAGATTGTGTCCACCAGAAACTGCAACTTCCAGCGCACGCTTTGCAACCTTTTGCCCTTTAACGAAAGACAAGTCGCTATCGTAAACGTTTTCGCTTTGACGAGCAACGTACCTTTCGTGTGCAACTGCTTGCAACGGCTTTAATCCCGACAAGTGGTCTATTACCTCTTTCAAACTGCTAACGGCGTAAACCGTTGCGCCCTCTACGTAAGACGCTTCCTTCTCGTTTACCTTGGGAATAATGAAAGTATCTATGCCGAGTTTTAACGCCGAAATTATCGTCGGCAAAACGCCGTTTACTCCTCTAACGCTACCGTCGAGCGAAAGTTCGCCTAATATTACGGCTTTGGGATTTTCTATTACAAGTTGTTCGGAAGATATAAGCATTCCGACGGCTATCGCTAAATCTAAATAAGAGCCCTCTTTTTTGACGTCTGCCGGGGCAAGATTTACCGTTATCTTTTTTGTGGGAATTCTTCTGCCACTGTTTTTAAGCGCAGAACGAACACGCTCTTTAGATTCTTTTATCGCCGTGTCGGGAAGCCCGACAATCTCGAACGACGGAATACCGTTATTTACGTCCACCTCGACGTCTATCAAAACGCCCTCTAAACCGATAAGCGCAAAACTTTTTACCTTGGATAACATGGCTTTTCCCCCTAGTAAACGCATATCAAAATTATACCGATACTATTGCTTTATACATTATATACCATTTTACAAAAAAAATAAAGTATGTATTAAACCTTTTTCGCAAAAAAATAAAGGACTTATCCTTTTTTAGGAAAAGTCCTTTAACTTTGTCAGTTTAATTATCTAGCCATCTCTTTTACTTTTGCAGCCTTACCTGTTCTTGCTCTTAAGTAATAAAGTTTTGCTCTCCTTACTTTACCACGACGAGTTACGATGATGTCTGCAACCTTGGGCGAGTGAATCGGGAAAGTTTTTTCTACGCCGATACCGAAAGACATTCTTCTAACGGTGAACGTTTCTGAAATTCCTCCGTGTCTTCTTGCGATTACAACACCTTCGAATGCTTGTAATCTTTCTCTGTTACCTTCGATAACTTTAACCATAACTTTAACGGTATCGCCAACGTTAAAAGAAGGAACGTTTTCTTTTAAACTTTCTTTATTGATTGCTTCGATTATACTATTCATTTGCTTTTTCTCCTTTTTTATTTACTAAATGTTCGTTGGCAATTCCAAGAGGAACATCCGAAAGCCATATTATAATATCATTTTTATTTGCTTTTGGCAAGCATTTTTACATATAAAATGCATCTTTTATGTGATTTATTTTATCTTCTTCCACTTCTATCACGTCGAATCTACACTCGGCGTCTACAAGCTTATTCTTTTTTAAGTACTCGGTTGCCACCTTAAAATATTTTTGTTGCTTTTGCCTATTCACCGCTTCGGCAGGGGAGCCGAACGTGTCGTTCTTTCTCGTTTTAACTTCCACGAATACTATAACGCCGTCTTCTTTTGCTACGATATCTATCTCACCGATATGCGTTTTAAAATTTAACGCCAATATTTTGTAGCCACTTTTACGCAAATATTCCTCTGCCTTTTTTTCGCCTAGTCTACCCAAAAATTTTTTATAAAAGTTTTTCTGTGCAATTTGCAAGGACCTATCTCCTTAATTTTTTCAATGTGCGCCTTTGTTCCGTAACCTTTGTGTTTTTCAAAAGCGTATTCGGGATAATCTTTGGCGTATTCGCACATTAAATTATCTCTATAAACTTTGGCGATTATCGAGGCGCAACCTATCGTGTAACTGTTTGCGTCCCCTTTTACTATATACTCGGCGTTTATCGGCAAATGAGTGTCCACTCCGTCCACAAGCGTTACGTCGGGCGCTACGCTTAAACTTTGCACAGCCGTCAGCATACATTTTTTTACTGCTTCTAAGATGTTTATTTTATCTATTTCCTCGGGCTCTATTCGGCATATACTGTAAGCAATTGCCTTTTCTTTTATAATTTCGGCAAGCCTTTCCCTCTTTTTTTCGGAAAGTTTTTTACTGTCGTCAACGCCCTCTATTATATCGTCTAGTGGCATTATGACGGAAGCGCAAACGACGGGTCCTGCCAACGGCCCTCTACCTACTTCGTCTACACCTGCAATCAAATTTTTGCCAAGACTTAAATATTTTCTTTCGTAAACCAACTTATCCATTTTAATCTAAAATTATCTTTCCTATTCTGCCCTTTCTGAAATCGTCTATGACGGCGTTTGCACACCTTTCGTAATCGTACTCGCCACCTTTAAGCAGAAAACCACGAGATACGCATATAGCGTTAAAAATTTCCAAGTCTTCCACGTCTAAACTTTCTATCTTGTATTTCTCTTTTAACTTTTCGGGATACTTTTCCTTTAACTCTTTTATAAGTTCGTAAGCAAGGTCGGAAAAATCGAGTATTACGTCGTTAATACTGCCGATGTACGCCAAATGCTTTGCATACGTTTGATTTTCCACGTTGGGTGGCATCGTGCCGGGGGTGTCTAACAGTTCAAGGTCATTTAACCTTACCCATTGTTTGCCTTTGGTTACCCCCGCCTTGTTGCCCGTAACGGTTTTTTTGCCACCGCACAGGGCGTTTATTATGGTAGACTTGCCCGTGTTTGGCACGCCGGCAACCATTATTCTTAAAGGCTTAAACACTCCTTTTAATTTGTTCCTTTCCAACTTCTCTTTCAAAAGAGAAAAAATTTTGTCGTATAAAAGCGATATGGAACGCTTGTTCATTGCGCTTATTCCGACTGCCGTAAGTCCTCTTTCACGAAAAGATTTCAGCGTTAAAGCAACGTCCTTTTCTTCCACAAGGTCGCATTTATTTATCACGTACAAAACCTTTTTGTTTTGAAAAAGTTTGCCGAGTTTATTATTCATCGTTGCGTTCGGCGCCCTTGCGTCGAGCACCATAATAACCCCGTCTACAAGTTTAAGGCTGTCCTCCATCATTCTGGTGGCTTTTGCCATATGCCCCGGGAACCAGTTTATTTGTCGCATTGCTTTTTACAATAAGTCGGGTCTGTTTTTTTTGGTTATTTCTTCCGACTTTTGATTTCTCCATTCTTCTATTTTTGCGTGATTACCACTCCTTAAAACTTCGGGAACGGTAAGCCCCATAAATTCTACGGGACGAGTGTATTGAGGATATTCTAATTTACCACTCGAAAAACTCTCTTCTGCAAGAGATTGCTCGTTAATAACGCCGTCCACATACCTTGCGACAGCGTCGGTAACTACCATTGCAGGAATTTCTCCGCCCGTCAAAACGTAATCGCCGACAGACAATTCTTCGTCGATAAAAAGGTCTATAACACGTTGGTCGACGCCCTCGTAGTGCCCACAAAGGATAAGCAATCTATCGCATTTAGAGTACTCCAAAACAACTTTTTGGTTAAGCGTTCTACCTTTTGGCGACATATAAATTCGCCTTGCTTTATGCTCGGGGTCCACGGCTTGAATTGCCGATGCGATGGGCTGTGGCGTCATAACCATTCCGGCGCCACCTCCGAAAGGGGCGTCGTCGCATTTCTTGTGTTTGTTTTCGGTGTATTCTCTAATGTCTGTTATGACGATTTCAATCTTTTCAGCCTCTACGGCACGCCCTAAAATGCTTGTTTTTAACGGCGTAAACATTTCGGGAAAAAGCGTTAATATATCAATTCTCATAGCACACCACTTGATTAAACCTTTCTTCTAAAACGGTGAAAGTTGCGTCTTGCAAATTGACTTCGGCTTGCAAATCTTTCAAAAAAGGAAACCTTAAAACTTTGCCGTCGAAGGTGGTGACGGTAATTACGTCTGTTTTAAGAGGCGTTATTTCGGTTATTTTGCCGACTGCTTTTTCTCCGACAATCAGCGTTAAGCCGATTAAATCGGCAATATAAAAAGTGCCTTCTTCCAAATCGTCTAAGTCTTCTCGCCGAGCGTACACGCTCCTCCCCCTAAAACTTTCAGCATCGTTTCTGTCCGAAACGCCGAAAAGCCCTAACAAGAGGGCCCCGACTGCAAATTTTTTGCCGGTTATTTTGTATTCTTTTCCATCGATGACGACACTTTTTAAGCCTTTTAGCCTTTCTGAATTATCGGAAAAAGTTTGTACTTTGACTTCTCCCTTTATGCCTTGAGGCTTTACTATTATGCCGATTTCCAATAAGTTTTCCATTCTTTCAATTCGTGAAAAAAAGGGGAAAATTATTCCTTTTCCCCACGTTCAATAATTTCTATATTGTACTTTTTATTTTCTTTTTGTTGACCGTTTCTTACAAGCGTACGAAGAGCCTTGGCAATCTTGCCTTGACGACCGATTACCTTACCCATATCGCTTTCGTCTAACGTAATATTTACGTTAACGGTGTTTCCTTCTTCAATTACTTCATATTCGATAAGTTCTTTTTTTTCTGCAAAACTTTCGACTACGAATTTAATAAGTTCTAACATTTAGTTCTCCTTATCGGCAAAAATTATTTCTTTTTGCGAACTTTGGTTTTTGGTGCAGACAACTTCGTCGGCTTTTCGATAACGCCTTGTGCGATTAAAAGAGACCTAACCGTTTCCGTCGGTTGAACGCCTTTTTTAAGCCAATCTTGTGCCTTTTCTTTGTCGATTACGATTTCAGCAGGTTGTGAAATAGGATTGTAGTGTCCTACTTTATCGATATATGCGCCGTCTCTTGCGCTTCTGCTGTCTACGATAACGATACGATAGAAAGGTGATTTCTTGTCGCCCATTCTTGTTAATCTCATTTTTACTGCCATTGTTTTGTTCTCCTTAAGGTTTTTTATTTAAAATTTAAACATTTTATTATTTTTCATTTGTTTCATCATTTGCTTGCTTTGTTCGAATTGTTTGAGAATTCTGTTTACATCTTGAACAGTCGTTCCAGAGCCTTTTGCAATACGCATTTTTCTCGATGAATTTATTATTTGCGGATTTTCTCTCTCCCGCATCGTCATTGACTGAATTATTGCTTTCATTTGCACTAATTTGCTTTCGTCGACGTCGTTTTCGTTAAACTTGAATTTGCCCATACCCATTCCCGGAAGCATACTCATAAGGCTTTTTATTCCACCCATTTTGTTCATCGTTTCGAACTGAGCAAGATAATCGTTTAAGGTGAAAGAATTTTCCCTAAACTTCTTTTCCATCTTTTTGGCTTCTTCTTCGGTTACTGCCTCTTGCGCCTTTTCTATAAGCGTCAAAACGTCGCCCATACCGAGTATTCTGTTAGCCATACGGTCGGGATAAAAAGGCTCTAGGTCGCCGAGTTTTTCTCCGACGGAACAGAATTTTATCGGTTTTCCCGTTACGGCTTTCATGGAAAGAGTGGCACCACCACGAGTGTCGCCGTCTAATTTCGTAAGAACGAGCCCCGTAACTTCCAAGCGTTTGTTAAAGGTGTCAGCAACCTCGACGGCAACTTGCCCCGTCATTGAATCGACGACTAACAAAATTTCCGACGGATTGACTTCCTTTTTGATGTTTTCTAACTCTTTCATCAAGGTTTCGTCTATTTGAAGTCTTCCCGCAGTGTCTATGATAACGGTGTCGAACCCGTACGATTTGGCATACGCCACGCCTTCTTTTGCAATCTTAACGGGGTCCCCTTGCCCTTTTTCGAAACATTGACAGCCTGCCTTTTCGGCAACGACTTTTAATTGATTGATTGCTGCCGGCCTATACACATCGCAAGCGACTAAAAGTGGCTTTTTGTTTTGCTTTTTTAACATTAAGCCGAGTTTACCGACAAGCGTCGTTTTACCGGCGCCTTGCAAACCTGCCATCATTATCACCGTCGGTGGATTGCTTGCCGTGTTTAACTTACTGTTTTGCGAACCCATTAAGGCTATAAGTTCTTCGTTGACGATTTTTATAACCTGCTGTGTCGGACTCAAACTCTTTAATATTTCTTGTCCGACGGCACGCTCGGATACCTTTGCGACGAATTCTTTTACGACGGAAATGTTAACGTCTGCTTCTAACAGCGCTATCCTTACCTCTCGCATCGCAGTTTTTATTTCTAATTCGGTGAGTCTGCCGTGCTTTGTAAGTTTACTGAATATGTGATTAAGTTTTTCTGATAAGTTGGAAAATAACCCCATTATCTACCTATTATTTCCTTTAATTTAAGCCTTACGCTTTCGTCCTCTATTTCGTCCGAAAGGTCGTTTAATTCTTTGTTCTTTTTGGCAATTCCTAACAAACTTTCAAACTCTAAAAGTTTTTTCTTTACCTTACTTACCGTCGAATAAACAGACTGGCGTGTGTTACCGTCCGGCTCCGCTATCTCCGATAAAGACAAGTCGTAATAATAATACGACGAAAATATCTCTACCTGCTTTTTCGTTAAAAGCCCTTTATATATTTCAAATAACTGCGTTATGTCAAAATCTTTTTCCATAAAAATTCAAGGTGTAAACTAAATTTGCTTTACACCTTGATATTATATTAGTCTTTATTATATTTGTCAAGCGTTTTTTACGCCTTTTAAAACATTCCTTCGACGAATTCTTTTGCGTCGAAATCTTCTATATCTTCTATCTTTTCGCCCGTGCCGACGTAAACTACGGGGACCTCTAATTCGTATGACAGCGACACGATGAATCCACCCTTTGCAGTACCGTCCAGTTTCGTCAAGATTATCCCGTCTATTCCGACGGCTTGGTTAAACATTTCCACTTGATTGTAAGCATTTTGCCCCGTCGATGCGTCAAGCACTATTAACTTATAAAAGTTTGCGTTAGGGTACTCTCTTTTTACAACCCTATCCATCTTTTTAAGTTCTTCCATAAGGTTGGCTTTGACGTGCAATCTTCCGGCAGTATCTATAATCAAAACGTCGGTGTTTTTTGCCTTGCACGACGATATTGCGTCGAACACGACGGCAGAAGAATCAGAGCCTTCCTCGCTTTTGATTATCCTTACCTTTGCTCTGTCTGCCCAAACGGTAAGTTGGTCGCTTGCGGCTGCCCTAAAAGTATCTGCAGCGGCAATCGTAACGCTCTTTTTTTCTTTGGAAAATTTGTTTGCAAGTTTCCCGATGGACGTTGTTTTACCCACGCCGTTTACACCTATCACCATAATTACGGCAGGTGATTTTATTTCCAACTTATCTGCATAGTCGAGAGTTTCGAAAAGTTCTTTTTTGAGCAAATCGATAACGTAATCTTTATCTTTACACTTTTCTTTTATTGCGACTTCTTTAATCTCTTCAACGATTTCCATCGTCGTTTTTACAGACACGTCGGCAGATATTAAAATATCTTCAAGTTCTTCGTAAAACTCCTCGCCCAACTTGTTTTTTGCAAAAAGTTCGGTGAGTTTTTTCGACAAACCGTCTCTCGTCTTTTTTAATACGTCTTTAATCTTACTGAAAAATCCCATTGCCACTCCAATTAGTTTTCTTGTTTGGATAAATCCACGATGTCTGCAATGTCCGAAAGTTTTACGGACACGATTTTACTAACACCCTTTTCTTGCATCGTAACGCCGAACAAAGAGTCTGCCCTTTCCATAGTCGGCTTTTTGTGTGTGATTACTATGAATTGCGTTTCCGTGCTGAATTTTCTTAAATACTCTGCAAAACGAGCGACGTTGGCATCGTCGAGAGCCGCCTCGATTTCGTCAAGCACACAGAAAGGCATTGGACGAAGTTTTAATATTGCAAACAAAATTGCAATCGTCGTAAGCGCCATTTCGCCACCCGACAAAAGCGAAAGTTTTTGAAGTTTCTTTCCCGGTGGTTCGGCAACGATTTCTACGCCTGCTTCCAATTTGTCGTCAACGTCGGTGTAATCTAGTTGCAACATTGCCCTACCTCCACCGAACAACTCTTTGAATATCTTTTGGAAGTTTTCGTTTATCTTGCCGAAGCCTTTATCGAATTGCTCTAGCATTTCAGCCTTGATTTTTTCGATGGCTTCTTTAAGGTCGTCTTCCGCCTTTAAGAGGTCTTCTCTTTGAGATACCATTTCGTCGTATCTTTCTTTCAAAACCTTGGCGTCTTCAATAGCGGCGGCGTTTATCGCACCCAAAGAATTTCTCTTTCTTCTTATACGATTGATTTCCTTTTCGCCTTCGACTGCGTTATAACCGTCTTCACGATACTTTTGCGCCGTTTCGTACGTTTCTTGATAGTCTTCCCAAACGCTCTTTTGCATATACTCTAAGTCTGAATCTATCTTTGCAAGCGCAATATCTTCGGCGTGTTTTTTCTCCGACAAAACGTTAAGTGCTTCCGTCAAACTGTCTTTAAGTGCAATGTTTTCGGTAAGTTTGCGCCTTAATTCCGTTTTGTAATTTTCCATATTGTCTATTTTAGCACGAATGGAATTGATATAATCTTGGTCTTCCTTGGAAAGAGCGACCTTTTCTTCTTCTCGCCTTAATTCTTCTATTAACGCTTCGCCACCTTCGTTGCTTTTGGTTAGCCTTACGATAGCTTCTTCCGACTCCGTAACGGCACGCTTTAACCTTTCGACGTCTTCTTCTATCGATGCGATTTTTGCAAGCAACGCCGTTATCTCGACTTGAAGCGTCGTGTTGTCTTCTTCTAACTTTTCTCTCTTTTTCTTTAATTCTTCGAATTCTTCTTTTACACGGCTGGCGTCTCTTTGAATGGTGGACCTGTCCGCCTCCAACTTTTCGCCACCGAGATTTACCTTTTTGTACCTCTCGTCAACGGCAGAAAGTTTTTCTTCGACAATATCCATTTGCTCTCTCAAACTTTCCATTTCCCTTTCTATTTCGGAAAGTTGCGTTTCTATTTGAGCAAGTTTTTCCTTTAACAACACAACCTCTTGACGAGTGCCGTTGTACCTATCGTTTACATACTCCAACTCGTCTAACGCCTTGTCCCTCTTGTCTTCCAAAAGTTTCTTTTTGGATTGAAGTTCCGACATAACGCTTTGTTTTTCTTTTAAAATGCTTTCCGTTTCTTCTATTCTTCTATCGCCCGACAAAACGCCCACGGTTTTTTCCTTTCTGGAACCACCACTCATTGCGCCTTGCGGAGAGAATTCGTCGCCGTCTAGCGTAACGATTTTGAATGCGAAAGAGTACTTTTTTGCAAGGTCGGTTGCGTTGTCTAAATTGTCGACGACGACGGTGTTTCCGAGCAAACTGGAAATGATGGGATAATACTCTCCGTCGTACTTAACGAGTTCGTCTGCAACGCCGAGCACTCCTCTCTCTCTTAACGCAGAGGTTACGGCACTCATTCTTTCCCTAGACTTTACCGACGTTATCGGCAAGAAAGTGGCACTTCCCAAGCCGTTGGCTTTTAAGTACTGAATTAAATATTTTGCGTCGTCGGGATTTTTCGTGACGATGTTTTGTGCGGAGGCCTTTAAAGCGACCTCCAACGCAACGTCGTACTTTTTGTCGTTTGTAATTATCTCGGCAACGACGCCCTTTACCCTTTTACCGAGTTCAGGATTGTTTTTAGCCCTATTTAAAAGTTCTTTTACGACGGGCTTAAAGTTGTCGTGATTGTCCTTAAAATCTTGATAAAATTTGAGTTTTGTTTGAAGCGTTGCGATTACGCTGTTTAACGAATAAATTTCGTTGTCTACCTTTGCAACTTCTTCGTTGGCGTTTCTTACGGCGTTCTCCGAGCCTAGAATTTGGTTTTTAATATCGTTAATGGTAACGTCTAAGCGAGCAATCTTTTCGTCGGTGCTTTCCTTTTCGTTAAACAAGCCCTCTCTTTTAACAGACAACTCGTCCACCTTGCCGATAATTTCGTCCCTTTTTTCTAAAAGGTTTGCCTTTTCTATCGACATTGTGCCTTGGTTGACCCTGACGTCGGTTAAACTTTCGATACTCTCGATAACCTTTTTGTTACTTGCAGATGCAAGTTCTTCCGTCAATGCGATTTTTTCTCTTAACGTAACTAAAGATTTGCTTTTTTCTGCAAAAATCGATTGCTTTTCTTTTAATTCTTTTCTGCTTGAAATAAGGTCTTGATTGTTTTTTACGATTTGACCTTTTCTGCCCTCTATAAGCGCTTTATGTTGACCTATCTCGGTGTTGGCACGCTCTATTTGAGATTGTATGGAAGATATTTTTTGCTTGTAAAGTTGTTGTGCGCCCGACGACCTTTCCATACTTACTCGCTTTTCTGCAAGTTCGTCGTTTAATTGCCTCAAAGTTTGGTCTGCCTTGCCGATTTCGGCATTTATCAAGTCGAAGTCTTCGCCTGCTTTTTTAAGTTCGCTTTCACGAAGAGCAATTTGCTCGTCTATTCCGGCAATCCTAACGTTGATTTTAGATTTTGCCGTGGCAACGCCTTCCGTTTTAGAGATGTAAACGTTAATTTCGTGGTGCTTTAATTGTGCCGACAATTCGTTGAACTCTCTCGCCTTTTCCGCTTGACGCTCTAACGGACCTAATTGATTTTCTATTTCTAAAATAATATCGCTAAACCTAACCACATTGTCGTGCGTTCTGTCAAGTTTTCTTTCCGATTCGTCCTTTCTCGTTTTGAAGTGCGCAATACCCGTCGCTTCCTCGAAAATGGCTCTCCTATCGATTGGCTTTGCCGTTATAATTTCGTTAACTCTGCCCTGCCCGATAATTGTGTACCCCTCTTTACCGATACCGCATTGGTGAAGAAGCGCAACTATATCTTTAAGCCTTGCCGGTTGTTTGTTTATGTAATATTCGCTTTCACCGCTTCTGAAAAGTTTTCTCGTGATTACGACTTGCTGATATTCAACGTCAAAAATCTTGTTGGTGTTGTCGAAAAAAAGCGATACTTCGCAATACGATAAGGATTTTCTGTTTTGCGTGCCATTAAAAATAACGTCTTGCATCGACGAACCACGGAGGTTTTTTGCCGACTGCTCGCCAAGTACCCATCTGATTGCATCTGAAACGTTGCTCTTTCCACAACCGTTTGGCCCGACTATGCCCGTTATTCCGTCGTTAAACTTGATTTCCACCTTGTCTGCAAACGACTTAAATCCGTAAATTTCTAATTTTTCAAAATTCACTTTCTTTTACCACCTTTTCTTTTTGACCTTTGAATTAAACTCTCCAAAGCCTTTTTCGCCGCCTTTGCTTGCGCCTGCTTTTTACTACTGCCGACGCCCTCTGCAATCCTCGTGCCGTTAAGTGTTACGGCGACTCTGAATTCCGGCCTGTTGTCAGGCCCCTTTTTATACAAATCTTCGTATGCGATGGAGCCGAGTTTTCTTGCTTGAACGTACTCTTGCAACATACTCTTTGCTTCTCCACCGACTTTTTCTTTCTTTTCTTCCACACCGATTATGCCCTTTTTGTAAGCCTTAATCAGCGTGTTCATAATAAACTTTTTGGCTTGTACGATGCCACCGTCTATATAAATTCCGGCAACTAGCGCTTCGTACAAACTGGAAAACAATTTTTCCGTTTTGTTTACAGAATGTTCTTGTCCCACTCCGAACAACACGAATTCGTCTAACTTCAAAAGTTCCACCACCTTTAAAAGAGGCTCTTTCGATACGATGGACGCACGTTCTCTCGTCATCACACCCTCGTCGCCGACGGAGTTTTTGTATAGATACTCCGTAACTACGAATTCTATTATCGAATCGCCGAAAAATTCTAACAATTCGTTGTCTTCCGTTTTATGCTCGTAAGCATAAGACGTGTGGGTAAAACACTTCCTTAAAAGCATTTTATCTTTAAATTTATAGCCGATGCGCTCCTCACACCCGTCAATGTCAAATATCATTTTTTACCTTAAACGCCACCTAATTTTTCTTCTATTTTACAAACGAGGTTTTGTTCCACGCCGTTTACAGCCTGAATAACGGCGTTCTTAAAGGCTTCTCTCTTAGACGAGCCGTGCGCCTTTATTACAAGTTTTTTTGCACCGAGAAAAACTGCGCCACCCTTTTTGTTGTAATCCAACTTGTTTTTTATTTCCTTGAAAGTGCTTTTCATAAACAGCCCGCCGATTTTACCACTAAACGAACTGCCTATACCCTCTTTTATTGCTCCGAACAATACGTTTATCGCACCTTCCATACTCTTTAACGCAACGTTGCCCGAAAAACCGTCCGTCACAACGACGTCGACTTCACCGCTTAAAATGTCCCTTGCCTCTATATTGCCGACGAAATTTATTTTTTCTTGTTCTTTCAAAAGTCCGAAAACTTCTTTACTAAACGACGAGCCTTTTTCGTCTTCCGTACCGTTTGAAAGTAATGCTACCTTTGGATTTTCGACGCCCCTCGTTTCTGCATAAGCAACGCCCATCAAGGCAAATTGCACCAAATATTCCGGCTTACAGTCTGCATTTGCGCCACTATCCAACAAAAACACTTCTTTGTCGTCTTTTGCACTGGGAAGTATCGGACAGAGCGCAGGACGTTTAACGCCGACGATTCTACCGAGTTTTAGCGTTGCGCCGACAAGCACTGCCCCCGTCGAGCCGGCAGAGACGAACGCTTTCATATCGTCGTTTGTTTTTAATTCTTTAAAAGCAACCGATATGGTGGAATCGGGTTTCGACATAACTGCTTTCGTGGGTTCTTCTTCGCAAGTAATCACGTCTTCTGCTTCTATTATTTCCACCCTTTCTTTATCGTATTCGAGAGTGTTTAACACGCCGTCGATTTTTTCTTTATTGCCGACGAAAACGGCAACAAAATCTTGTTTTTCGCTTAATGCTTGAATACTACCGATAATCACTTCTTCGGGAGCATTGTCGCCACCGAAGGCATCGATGAGAATTTTATTCATATTTTTTCTCCAAATAATTTTCTCTTTATCTTTTATTCTTTTTATTTTTGCCCACACTCTCCAGTATAAGTAAAAATTATTATATATTATATCACATTATATATGGCTTTTTCAAGATTTTTTTTACATTTTTACAAAAAAAACAAAGGCTGTTAAAATCGCCTTTGTTTTTGTCTTTATGCTTAAAAAATTATTCAATTAAACTGCCTATCTTCTTTTGGTAAGTTTGTCTGCGCTTTATTATTTCGTTTTCGGCAAACTTCCATTGCGCTTGAATGTTAAGGTTTGTTTCTAGCATCGGGTTGCTTTCGATATGCTCTATGCCGTCTTCTATGATATTGTTCATAATTCTGGTGATGACGATTGAGTTTATGCCCGTGTTAAGATATTTACCCTTTACGCCGATAAGCGCCATTTCCAACTCGTTTGGTGCCTTTTTCGCTTGCAAAACACCGATAAAACCTGTCGGGAACAATCTGCCCCTATGCTTTATTAACGGCTCGCAAATCGAAGGAAGTACGACGCCGAACGCAGCGACCTCGTCGTTTTCGTCAACTAAAATACTAATGTAACGAGTGTTTACTATCGTTGCAAATTGGCTGATTATATTCTCTTTTGCCTTGCCTTCGACGGGAACGTAACCGTCCAACTTACCGTAAGACTCGTTAAGAGTGTCAAAAAACTTGTCGCCGTATTGCGATAAAATTTCTTTGATGGTAAGCGTGTCTGCAATATCTACGAGTTTTAATTTTTCTTTTAATTTTTCGGCTACCCTTACGACCTTTTCGTATGGCTTTTTGGGTATAACAAAAGACCTTTCGACCCACTTCGATTCGTCTTCAAAGCCGAGTTCTACCATTCTTTTGCAAAAATACGGATAATAATAATTGGTTGCGTAAGTACTGCGTTTATCGAAACCGTCCGTCAGCATACCTTCCCTATCTTGGTCGTTAAATCCCCACGGGCCGTGTATCAATTCCATTCCGTTTTCTTTACCGAATTTTTCTACTGCGCCGAGCAATGCCTTAAACACCTCAACGTCGTCTATACACTCGAACCTGGAAAATCTAATCCATTTCTTTCCCGTAAGTTCGTTATCTACTTTATTGATTATGCCTGCTATTCTGCCGACTAACTCTCCGTCTTTATAACACAAAAAACCTTTAATTTCGTTATTTTCTAAACTAAAATTCTTTTTCGGGTTAAAAGTGCCCATTTCGTCGCTTAAAAGTGACGGAACGTAATAAGGGCAACCTTCGTACAATTTTAACGGGTAAGTGGCGAAAGCTTTTATTTGCTTTTTTGTTTTTACTTCTACAATTTCCAGCATACTTTTTCCTTTGATTGTTTTTTAATAGCAATGTAATTATACTATATCGAAAAAAAAATATCAATCAATTTACACAAAAAAAATTTGCGCTCCTTCTTCAGAGCGCAAATAGTTTTATTTTTGATTGTCTACCATAAGTTTCGGAGGCCGTTCGTCTTTGAGCGACATTATATAATCGTTGTAATCTTTATCGGAAAGTTTTTTTGGTTTTTTATTGTTCTTTTTTCTTTTCATAAAACACCTGCCTTTAACTTTTAATATTATTATTTTCCGTTTTCCGTTTTTTATACCTCCCTAAGTAAATCTTAAAAACGCTTACGGCGAACAACGCTCCGAAGCCTCCGATTAAAGGATACATATAATCGACGACGGTTGTTAAACCTATTTTCGAAAGCAATACGAGCATTACCGAAAAAATAATTTTTTTCCAAACTAAATTTTTTTCGTTAAATGTTTTAACTGCCGAATAATACGACAAAGTAACCGACGACAAAATGCCCGTTGCCATAACCACGCCGACAACGAAAAAAAGTTTTCCACTAACGGTGGCAAAAATCGGAAGCGATAAATGTTTTGCACTTTCTCCACATGCGTTTATTCTTCCGAATATTAAAATCGAAAGTACGAAAAGCGTCGTGCAAGCAATAATAACCGAAAGTGCCACTTCTACTCTTTTTTTATTTTTACACGCCTTAAAAAATATTGGCACGCAAAGGTAAAAATTTATAAAAGAAAAAACAATCGGCGTTATCGGATTTATTTTTCCGTAACTTTCAAAATTTAATTTTCCACTAGAAAACACGCAAAATACAAGCGACAAAAGAGTTATTAACGTCAGTGCCGAATTAACCCTTTCCACCCTTTTTATTTCGCCCTGCGACACGAAAAAACAAACGATGAGCGACAACGCACCAACAAGGCACGTGTTCACGCCGAAAAGCGTTTCCGTAAGGGCGTTTAAGCCTGACAGCATACACACTAAACATATGGAAAGCGATACGAATAAAAAACACCCGTTAACTTTATTTTGGTTAAACAAAACGGTTTCCGTATTTTGTGCCTTTTCATTTGTGGCGAGCCTCCCTACTGCTAAAAAAAGAACGGCTAAAACGATTAAAGACAGTGCACTGTTTAAAATAAAATTGCCACGCCCGAAAAAACTTAAAAGTTCTCTCCCACTCAAAAAACCCGCTCCGACAACGCCACCGATTATTAAAAAACTAAGCCTTAATACATTTAAAAAAATTTTCACCCGTATAAACTATGCTACACGGGTGAATTTTTTTACCTTATTTTTTAATTTATTTTTTTTCGCCTTTAATTTTTTTGTAAATTTTGTCGCCGGAAAAATCACGTTTTTTATCGTACGTTCCACCAAGACTTTCTATCGCAAACTGCAATTCCTCAAAATCTTGATAATTGATTTTTTCGCTTTCTATTGCCGTCATCAAAAAAGGAATTGCCCTACTGTCTCCGTACCTACTTATATAATTTGCGTACAACGGAATGTTGTCTTGATGGAGGGCAAACTCTTTCATCAAAATTTCGAAGACTCTGTCGTCGTCTTTTACAAACGATAAAATTTCCACAAAATACTCACGCTGTTTTTCAGTGCCGTCTGCATAATATTCAAGCGCTTCTTCCTTTACTTTTTCTGCATTTTCTTTTAAGAATTCTGTGGCTAATTCGCAAATGCTTTCGCTATAATCCCACGCAATAAAACGCAAAAATTTGTTAAAACATTTTTCTGATTTTTTGTCTACCAAAACGTTCATTAAGTACATTAACAATTCTTCGTTCGTTTCTTCGTCGAGCGCAGTCAAAAGGTCGCTTTCCGTATCTAATTCGGTTAACGCTTCGCACAAAAAGTCGGGCACGCTTATCTCCTTTTCGATATGCTCTTTGAGTGCAGAAATCAACTCTTTGCCGATAAAACTTCTGTAATAAGTTTCGGGCGTTTTGCCGTCTAATTCTTCAAGAGATTCTTTGCCGAACTTTTCGTACAGCACGGGCATTTGGTTTTCTATTTCTTCAGGCTTTATTTTGCCGATGTTTTTATAAACGTAATCGGAGATGTATTGGTCGAACAACTTGTCTATATCTATAATTTTAATCATTTACGTCAGTCCCTTTTTTTATATAATTCATAAACTTGGTTAAATCTTTCTCGCTTTATTCCGAAACACTTGCAAACAGATTGCTTGGTACTTACTTTGCCGAATTTTAAAAGATACACGATTAACGCACCGATTTCGTCTGCCGTTAAATCTTGGTAATCGTTTACAAGGTCCGTATACACTATCTTCGCTAACATTCTTAACTTAAGATAATTATCAAACGGCGTTACGCTTAAAAACGCCAACGCCGACACGTACCCCGAAAAGAACACAAGTTCTTCCGGACCTTTCGACACGCCTATATCTCCCACCTTTATTCTGTTAAATCTGCCGTGAACGGTTAATGCGATTTTGTTTTGCCCGTTATAGGCTAAGTTATACACGATTGCTCTTTTTAATCCTATATCAACACCGTCTAACAACAAGCACTCTTTTAAGAGTTTTACGCTGAACGGCGATTGACTTTTGAACAAGGTGAAAACGCACGCTTCGGATATAGTGGGGTTTTTACTTTCCACGCCGAAAGAAAACATTTCTTGTATCTCTTTCTTCTTTAACGATTCGGTAAAGGCTTTACTGCTTTGAGCGTTTAACGCCATTAACTTGTCTATCATTTTTTCGTATTCGAATTCGGGAATATCGCCACTAAAACTTATCGGCAACTTGCTTTTTGCATTCTTATCTCCGTCTAAAAGCCTTTCGGTAAACTTTAAATAATATTTTGCAACGTGGTTGCCGTTATCTATTCTGTACGCCTTGGAAAAAACTTCCCTCGCCTTTTCCCACCTGTCCGTATTTACGAGTGCTTGCCCGTAATATATCAAAAGGTCGCAAGAATATTCCTTGTCCTTTAACAATTTTTCCATTAGCGAACAAGCAAACTCGCCGTCTTTTTTATCTAACGCACAAACGGCAAGACGAGCGACTTCTTCGTTGTCTTTTATCTCGCAACTCTTTGCTTTTGCATAATAAAAATCCGACTTTTTATTGTTTCTCGTTCTTGAATAAATGTTTGTTAAATGACAATACGCCAAAACGGAATCGCCTTTTAACTTTATCATTTCTTTGCTGTAATACAAAGCCTTTTCTAAATCGTCCATAAGATAATATGCGTAAGCAATCTTATCGACGGCGTTAAGATAATCTTTGCTACCTTTCGGAATTTGCGAAAGCATATAAATTGCACCCTCGAAATTGCCACTCGCCATTTCTTTAACGGCTTCTTTATATTCTTCTTCGTAATCGGCAAGTTCCGGAGGATAAACAAGTTTTATATCCTTCCCGTCGTTTCCCGAATAATATTCCAAAATTTCTTGGTCTAATAATTCTCTATCCAAAAAGCCGTCTTCGTCCAACTTCTTTTTAAGATAATAACTAGCGACGTCGTAACGGTCAAGATAAAAATGATTTATGGCTAAATCTTCGTACACGGAGGATAAATTGTTTTCGCCCGTCTTACTCATATATTTGAATATGTATCTGTTCGACAGTTCGAATTCGTCCATTTCTCTGTATATATCGGCAACGTCGAGCATTACGTCGTTGGCGCCTTTGCCATTTAATAACGGCATCAAAAAATCCAGCGCACCGACGTAATCGCCGTTATCTGCACGCCTCATCGCAAGTTTTCTTACTAAATCTTTATTTAATTCAAACTCAACTACCTTTTCTTTTGCCATAACTTAATCTAAAATAATTTTTCTACGTCCTCTTTGGTGAATTTATACTCGGTGTTACAAAACTCACAATTTACCTTTATTTCGCCCTGCTCTTTTATTATGTCTTCAAGTTCCGATTTTCCAAGCGAAACAAGTAACGACTCGATGTACTCTCTACTGCACAAACATTGATATTTCGGGTGATATTCAGTGTATTCGACGTCCCCTAAATACTCTTTTAACACACCTAACGCACCCTTTTCTTCTATGAGCGTCGATATGTTTTTAAATTGGTTTATTACCTTTTCCGCCTTGATAAGATTTTCTTCACTTGCATAAGGAAGCGCTTGAATTATAACGCCACCTGCCCCAACGCAAGTTAAGTCTTTTCCTATTTTTACACCCAAGGCAATCGCCGTCGGTTGCTGTTCCGACAAAGCGTAATATGAGGCAAAGTCTTCTGCAATTTCGCCCGTTACAAGTTTTGCGCTACCCGAGTACGGCTCTTTTAAGCCCATACTCTTTGTAACGGTTAACCTACCCTCTCTGCCGACGCAACCACCTACGTCTAGTTTTCCAAGCGAATTTAACGGCAAGTCTGCTTTCGGGTTTTCTATACTGCCACGCATTTGCAAATGCCCGTTTCCACACACGGTTATTTTTCCACCGACGCCGTTTCCGACTATGGATACAGACAGTTTGTCGGTATCGTTTTTTAATCCCGAACTCATAAAGGTGGATACGGTGAGCGTTCTGCCGAGTGCCGCTGCCGATAACGGCGACAACGAATGAATTCTGATTGCGTCGTTAACCATTTCCGTCGTGTCCAAAACGGAAAGAGTTAATTGATTATCAAATATCAACGCCTTTAACAGGTTGTTCAATTTGTCCTCCTTCTAAATCGCCTCTGGTCGGCAAATCGTCTGAATTTTTATACAATAATTTTAACAGTATCGGCGCAAGCAAGGAACTTACCAAAACGAGCGCAACGACGATGACTCTGTATTTTTCGTCGGATATAAGTCCACCCGAAAGCCCCTTTTCCATAACGATGAGGGCAACTTCGCCACGGGCAATCATTCCGACGCCTATACGGAAACTATCTTTCCACTTAAACCTAAAACATTTTGCAACGCCACCACAACCTATTATTTTGGTGAGTATCGCCGTGGCAACGAACGCAAGCGCAAACCACAATAAATCCCAGCTCATATCGTTAAGCACGATTTTTATGCCTATGCTGGCAAAAAATATCGGTGCAAACAAGGTGTAAGAATTTATGCTTACCTTTCTGTCGACGTACTCTGCCGACTTATGATTGGTTGAAAGAATAATTCCGGCAATGTACGCTCCCGTAATGTCGGCAACGCCGAAAACTTTTTCTGCGATAAACGCATAAGCAAAGCATACTGCTATCGACAAGATGGGAATTCTTCTCGTATGAGGCGTTTTTGCTTCCATAATTTTGAAAAGTTTGGATATGCCGATTCCGGCGCCTATCGCAAACACGAAGAATGCGAATATCCATAGAACGGTGATTACAACGCTTCCGTTAGGATTTATAGCACTTAACACGGGGGAAATTCCCGTGCCTTGATTTGGTGCAAGAGACAGTGCAAGCGACAAAACGACTATTCCCAAAACGTCGTCTATAACGGCGGCAGATACTATTATCGTTCCGACTTTCGTGTTTAATTTTCCTAATTCCCTTAACACTTCGACTGTTATGCCGACGCTTGTCGCCGTCATTATAACGCCGATGAAAAGCCACGTTACGAAGCCTTCCGACGGCAAAAACAAATAGCCGATTAAGGTGCCGAGTCCGAGTGGAAGAAGCACGCCACCGAGTGCAATCAAAAAGGCTTCCACGCCCGAACTTTTAAGGTCTTCTATCTTCGTTTCAAGCCCTGCCGTAAACATAACGAATATTACGCCGACTTCGGCAAATGCTTTTAAATACGGATTGTTATCGCCCATCATTATGGGGAAAATATTGTTTGGATTTAAATCAAAAAACAAACCCCATATTGCGGGACCTATCAATAGCCCTGCGATTATAAAACCAAGTACCTGAGGGAGCCCTATCTTCCTCATTAATATTCCGAACATTTTGGTGGTAAATAATATTATCGCCAACTGACATAAAAAATCTATAACTTCCATTAGTTTTCTTCCCGTAAAAAAATATCTAGCATCAAATTTAAGACGCCTTTATTTCTAAAAGCGCCTTACAAAAATTATTTTTTATCTCTCTTTGCCAACTCTTTCTTTGCTTTTGCTATCCGTTTTGCCTTCTTCTTGTCTTCCTTCGTTTCCTCTTTAACGGGCTCTGCAAATTTGTATATCTCGTCGTCTTTGTGCTCTTCTATATACCTTTCGTTATCTTCGTACATAGCCTTTTTACTTTCCGTAAGCCTTGCTATGTCGCTCCTGTTAAATGAGGTTGGAAGTTCTGCAATGGTTATCTCTTCGTCCGTGATAGGTTTAATAGGACGACTGTTAAGCGAACACTTTATTCTCGTCGAAAGCATTTCGCCGTGTTTTGCAAGCGCTTCAGAATCGTTTTCTTTAATTTTGGTGTATATACCCCTATTCTTCTTTGCACCCTCTATCCTGTCGTTAATAAACTTATCGTACATCCAGTGCGAATATACCGTCCAAACGAGCACGGTGTACGCTATGGATATAAATATCAACAGCAATACGCCAATCACCGTAAACAGCCCACCGAGTGCCAAAAGACCGAACGGAATTAAGGCAAGTGCGGCAAAAAATACGTTTTGAGGCAAAAGTCCGATTGTGAAAATAAAGCCGTTTCTCATTATTTTCGGGAAAGTTAAGTCGTACGTTACGCTCATCGTTACCATATGGAGCATTACGATGGTGAAAAAGCACAAAAGCACTATTGCGCCTATTTTACAAAACATCATAAGCCACTTGGGCGCCGTCTCTAACGCCATACTTTGATTTGCAAAGGTTACGGCTAAAATGGTTCCGTAAAGTATAACCGAATAAAACAACGCTATCAAAAGCATTTGTTTTATATTTTGTTTTACGCCTTTCCAAAAATCGTTGGAAACGAAAATGCCTTCCGTCCAAACTAAATTTCTTATAACGTAAGCGCCACCTGCAACGCCTATTGCAGCCAACATACAAGCAACGGGTAATAGTATATAAAAACTTACGTTGATTCTGACGGCGATGCTCTCTGCGTAACCGACGAAACTGCTAACCGACTGATACCCCACTCCGAAACCTTGAGAATAAGGGCACAACATTCCGTAACTAAGCGTTGCGCTTACTTGAAAAAATATTAGTGCAAAAAGCGGTAAGAAAAATATGAGCATCAGCAAGTTTATGCCGATGAGTTTTTTGTAACTACCCTTGAATATATCCCAGAAAAGTTCCCATCTGTTCGACGGAAGCGACGCCCTTGCGTACCCTTCGGACTTTTCCGTGCCTATAATCATTCTGCTAAGAAGCCCTTGTTTTTGTTCTGCCATTAAAATAATCTCTCTTTTTTTGTTTTCTATCGTTAAAACGAAAATTTATCACAGATATATAGTATAACAAATTTAAATTTTTTACAATCATTTTCGCACTTATTCTCAAAAAAACTTTACTTTTTAACATAGTTTTGTTATATTATATTTAATTTATTACGATTAACTTTAAGGAGACTGTTTTTATGAAAAAGTATAACGTGGCAGTTGTCGGCGCAACGGGTATGGTCGGCAACAAATTTTTAGAAGTTTTAACGGAAAGAAAACTTCCCGTAGAAAATTATTATTTATTTGCTTCCAGCAAGTCGGCAGGCAAACAAATTGATTTTATGGGTAAAACTCACACCGTTATCGAACTCAACGAAGAAAATATTTTAGCGTGCGACGCAGACATCGCTCTATTTTCGGCAGGTGGTGACGTTTCTAAAAAATTCGCCCCCGTTTTCGCTAAAAAAGGAACGCTCGTTATCGACAACTCTAACGCTTGGCGTAGAGATAAAAACGTTCCTCTCGTCGTTCCAGAATGTAACGCAAAAGATATTTTGTGGCATAAAAATATTATTGCTAACCCGAACTGCTCTACCATTCAAGCAATGGTTGCTTTGAAGCCACTTCACGAGGCTTTCAAAATTAAAAGGGTTATCTATTCTACCTATCAAGCCGTTTCGGGCGCAGGCGTTAAAGGTTTTAACGACTTAAAGGGTGGCATTTGCGGTGAAGCACCTCAAAAATTCCCTTATCCGATTTTCGGCAACTGTTTGCCTCACATCGACGTCTTCCTAGACAACGGTTACACGAAAGAAGAAGACAAGATGATTTTCGAAACTAAAAAAATTCTCGGCGACTGGGATATGAAAGTTACGGCAACTTGCGTTAGAGTGCCCGTTTACTTCGGCCACAGCGAATCTATCAATATCGAATTCGAAAAACCTTGCACGGTGGAAGACGTTAGAAAAGTACTCGCAAGCGCAGAAGGTGTCGTTATTCAAGACGACGCTTCTAAAAACTTATACCCCATGCCTATTACGGCAGAAAACAAAAACGAAGTTTTCGTCGGAAGAATCAGACAAGACGACACCGTTCCTTACGGCGTTAACATTTGGGTCGTTGCCGACAACATCAGAAAGGGTGCGGCAACTAACGCCGTTCAAATTGCTGAAAAGGCTATTGAACTCGGCGCTGTAAAAAATCAATATCAAGAATAATTTTAAGGAAAAGTATGAATAACGTTATTTTTAAGGGTACTTGTACGGCGATGGTTACCCCGTTTACAGAAAACGGCATCGATTACGACGCTTTCGAAAAACAAATCGAATACCAGATTTCAAACGGTATCGACGCTTTATGCGTGCTTGGTACGACGGGCGAAGCGCCTACCATTACCGATGAAGAATACGAAAGCGTTGCTAAATTCGCTTTTGAAAAAATCAATAAAAGAGTAAAATTTATTTTGGGCTCGGGCAGTAATTGTACCAAAAAAGCCATTGAAAAGAGCGTGCTTGCACAAAAAATCGGTGCAGACGGACTTTTGGTCGTTACGCCTTATTACAACAAATGTACTCAAAAAGGCTTGATTAAATATTACAACGATATCGCTAACAACGTCGATATTCCCATTTTGTGTTACAACGTTCCGGCAAGAACGGGCGTTAACATTTTGCCTCAAACGATGGCTGAAATTGCAGAACACAAAAACATCGGTGGCATTAAAGAGGCTTGTGGCAATATGGAGCAAATTTGCGAAACGGCAAGACTTATTCGTGGCAAAACGGCACTATACTCGGGCGACGACAATCTTAATTTGGCAATGCTTTCCATAGGCTCCAAAGGTTTGATTTCCGTTGCTTCCAACATTGCTCCGAAAGAGGTGGGCGACGTTGCAAGGTTATACTTTAACGGGCAAAACAAAGAAGCCACCGAACTTCAAGAAAGGTTGCTTCCTTTGATTGACGCTATGTTTACCGAAGTTAACCCCATACCCGTAAAAAAGGCGACGGAACTTATAGGCCTCGGCAGTGGCATCGTAAGAGCGCCTCTTACCGAACTCGAAGAAGAACACACGATGAGTTTGACAAAAATACTTAAAGATTTCGGATTTAAATTTTAAGGAGACAAAATGGTTAATATTTTAATAAACGGCGCACTGGGACGTATGGGAAAAAAGGTTTTCGAAGCAGTTTCCGTAACGGAAAACGCACAAGTCGTTTGTGGCGTCGACATTAAAGAAGATAATTCGAATTTCCCTGTTTACGACTCCTTTGACAAGGTTACCGAAAAGGTAGACGTTGTTATAGACTTCTCCTCCCCCGTCGTTTTGGACAAATTATTAAGCTTTGCCGTTAAAACTTCAACGCCCGTGGTTTTATGCACGACGGGTTACACGGCTGACGATATTGAAAAAATTAACGAAGCAAGCAAAAAGGTTGCGCTTTTTAGGTCGGCAAATATGTCGCTCGGCGTTAACACCGTGATGGAACTCGTAAAGGAAGCGACCAAACTTTTGTACGGATTCGATATTGAAATAATAGAAAAACATCACAATCAAAAGGTGGACGCACCCAGTGGCACGGCTCTTATGCTGGCTGACGCTGTTAAGAGCGTTAACACGGACAGCACTTACGTTTACGGCAGAGAAGGTAAAGTTGGAAAACGCACCAAAACGGAAATAGGTATTCACGCCGTTCGTGGTGGCACAATCGTCGGCGAACACGATGTGCTTTTTGCAGGCGAAAACGAAACGATTACTATTTCGCACTCGGCTCAAGACAGAAGCGTGTTTGCTTTCGGCGCAGTTAGAGCGTCAATCTTTTTGGCAGGTAAAAAAGTCGGCTTATACAATATGCAAGACTTAATCGAAGACAGTAAAAATGCTTAAAGAAAATTTAATTTCTATTATAAACGAAATAAAATCGGGAAATAATTTAGGCGAAGAAATTTCGCTTGTCGGCGCAACTAAAACTATTGACGCAGACACGATAAATCAAGCCGTATCGCTAGGATTAAAAATCGTTGCCGAAAACAAGGTTCAAGAGTTTAGAGAAAAAAATCAACTTATTAAAGGCGCAGAACAACAGTTTATCGGACATTTACAAACGAACAAAGTTAAGTACCTTGTGGGAAAAGTTACATTAATTCAGTCGGTGGACAGCGTGCATTTGGCAGAATGTATTGACAAGGAGGCGTTTAAAAAGAGCGTCGTTCAATCGGTATTATGCGAAATAAACGTCGGTGGAGAATTGAGTAAAAGTGGTTTTTCTCTCGACAATGCCGTCGAATCGATAAAAGAATTATCCAAACTTAAAAATGTAAAAATCGTGGGGCTTATGGCAATGCTCCCCCACTCCGAAGACCAAAATCTTTTAACGACGCTTTGCGTTAAAATGCGCTCTCTTTACGACGCTTTGAAAAACGACGGATTTGATTTTAAATATCTATCCGTGGGAATGAGCGGTGACTACAAAATCGCAATTAAAAACGGAAGCAATATGATAAGAATCGGCAGTGGCATTTTCGGAAAAAGAAATTACAACGTTTAGAGGAGAAAATTATGGGAATATTTGACCGTTTATTCGGAAAAAACGAACAACCTAAATCGGAAAAAAGAGAATTTTTGGAGCCGTTATCGAGTAACGGTTCTAACCCCGTTTCTATTTTTTATCCGAAAAGTTACGACGACGTGGAAAAAATTATCGACACGCTTAAAACGGGAAAAAACGCAATCGTACATTTTTCCGAATTGAAAGAAAACACTTCGCTTCGTATTTTGGATATGCTGTCGGGCGCCATTTACGCTCTTGACGGTGGCGTTTACGAAATGGAAAAAAATATTTTTATGTTCTCTCCGTCGGGCGTTATCGTAAACAAGTAACGATAAAAACAAAACGGCAAAGTTTTGCCGTTTTTTATTGCAACAAAAAAGGCTTTTCAATCGAAAAGCCTTTTCATTTTACAAATTGATTTTTAGATTATTTTCTTACGCCGAGTGCTTCGTAAGTTGCGTCCAAAGAAGCAACCTTTGCGTCCATAATCTTTTGTTCTTCTTCTGTTAAAGGAAGTTCAACGACCTTTTCAAAACCACTTCCACCAACCATACAAGGAACGCCCATGCACAAATCTTTTGCGCCGTATTCCCCGTTAAGCACAGTCGACAACGGAAGAATCGTCTTCGTGTCTGCAAGCAACGCTTTGATGAGTTGTACGGTAGATGCGGCAATTGCATAGAAAGTTGCGCCCTTTGCTTCGATAACCTTAGAGCCCGACTTAACCATTCCGGTGTAAATGCCTTCTAACTCTTCGTTTAACTTATCTTCGGAAACGCCCATAAACTTCTTGCAGTATTCTTTAATTGGCATACCACTGATTGTGCACAAACTCCATGGAGACATACATGCGTCGCCGTGTTCGCCTAATACGAAAGAGTTAACGTTATGTGTGTCTACTCCACAGTATGCGGCAACTGCTTGGCTTAATCTGTTTGAATCTAAAAGCGTACCCGTACCGATAACTTGATTTACGGGAAGTCCCGTGCATTTTATCGTTGCATACGTCAAAACGTCTACAGGGTTGGATACGATAACGTACAATGCGTTAGGTGCTATTTTTGCAACGTTTGGCATTACCGACGTTAAAATACCGATATTGATGTTTGCTAAATCCAATCTGGATTGACCCGGCTTTCTGCCAACGCCGAACGTTACTACGACTACGTCTGCTCCCGCAACGTCTTCATATTCGCCACTCCAAACTTTTACGGAAGGAACGCTTGCGGCACATTGCGTTAAGTCTAATGCTTCGCCGTTTGCCTTTACTTTATTGATATCTACAAGTACGATTTCCGAGCAAACGCCGGTTAATGTTAACGTGTAAGCGATTGTTGCGCCAACGTTACCTGTTCCTAAAATTGCAATCTTTCTTTTCTTTTGAACCATTTCGTCAATTTTCTCCTATATTTTAGTACATATAAATAATACCTTAATTTAAATCTTTTTGCAAGCAATTTATTAAATTTATTATTTTTTTTAAAAATTTTTGACAAATGGTTTTTTGCCGTTAAAAATTTTTAATTTATAAGTTTTTTCGCAACTTCGTAAATATCTCCTGCGCCTAAAAAAAATATGCGTTTTTTCCCCTTCGCCACTTCTTCGATTATAGACTTTAATTGCCTTTCGCTACTTGCATATTTTACGCCGTCGTTTAATTTTTGTATCTCTAAAAAAAGCCTCTTTGCGCTACCTTTATAATTATATCTTTCCCTTGCCGAATAAGTTTTGTAGACGACGAGATTTTTAACGCCTTTTAGCACGCTAACAAAACTATCTAAAAGATTTTCCGTCCTAGAATAAGTGTGCGGTTGAAAAACGACCAAATCGTTTTCCCACGTTCTAAAACCTTCTAGCGTCGCTTTAATTTCGCTGGGGTGATGCGCATAATCTCCGAACGCTTCTGCCTCTCCTATTTTGCCCAAATATTCGCCACGCCTTTTTGCCAACGAATAGTTTTCTAAACTTTCCTTTATAACGCCGAAATCTATGCCGAAATGATACGCACACGCAAAACACGCCAATGCGTTATAAACGTTATGTATACCGAACACCGAAAGCCTTATCCTGCCTATTTTAAATTTATTTTTGTAAACGGTAAAAGAGTAACCGTTGCCGTTATACTTAATATACTTTGCACGGTAAGTCGCTCCCTTTTTCAAGCCGAAAGTTATTTTGTTTTTACAAACGAGCGTTTTACATTTTAAGCAATCGTTATTGACGAACGCCAACTTGTTGGCAATAAAATGCTCGAATGCACATATCATATTATGTTCACTTTTATAACTGTCCATATGGTCGTTGTCTATATTCAAAACAACGGCGCACTTCGGCGATAAATCCAAAAAATTTTTTTTGTACTCGCAAGCCTCCAAAATCAAATGCTCTTTTTTACCGTTTAAGAAGTTGGAATATTTTTTGTCGATGCCTCCGATAAAGGCAGTCGGATATAGTTTTGCATTCTGAAAAACGTGGGTAAGCATTGAAACGCACGTCGTTTTTCCGTGACTACCAGAAACTGCTATCGTGTTTTTGTATTCTTTTAACACGAGCGACAAAAATTCACTGCGCTTAATTATTTTTATTTGCTTGCCGACGGCGTATTTAAGTTCGACGTTGTCGCTTCCGACGGCAGACGTGTAGACGACGAGAGAAACGTCTTTAGGAATATTCTTTTTGCCGTGTCCTATAAAAATCGTCGCACCCGAATTTTTTAATTCTTCGGTAACGCAAGAACTTACTTTGTCGCTTCCCGAAACGCTCTTTTTTTTCGACAAACACCATTTTGCCAAAGCACTCATCGAAATTCCACCTATGCCGATAAAATAAACGCTTTTAATTCTTTTTAAATATGACAATTTTTCCATAACATATTTTATGAAAATTATGCCTTTTTAGTCAAAAAAACCACCAAAAACGCCCATTTTTTGCAAAAAAATTTTAAAAAACTATTGAAATCGACTTTTTTATATGTTAAAATGTTGATAATATAACGAGAAGGAGAGTAACGGATATGAAAATTTCTGACATCAGAGTTCGCATCGTTAAAAAAGACGATAGCAAACTTAAAGCAGTGGCTTCCGTAACTTTTGATGATTGCTTTGTCGTTCACGACATTAAAGTTATCGAAGGTAACGAAGGGTACTTTATTGCAATGCCTAGCAGAAAAACTAACGACGGTGAATATAAAGACATTGCTCACCCTATCAAAACAGAAACCAGAGAAGACATTATCAAGGCTATTTTAGACGCTTTCGAAGCAGAAAAAAACAAACCTGAAATTTAGTCGTTAATTTCTTGATTTTCATAGTCCAACTTTACAATGGATAAACCTCACTTTTTTACTTTTCTACTCACATATTCGTTGGAAATCATCAAATTAAAATTGCTTAAAATAAAATGCGTTTACCGTGATTGGTAAACGCATTTATTTTTTTTATTATTTTTACTTAAAAACTTTTTGAGCCAACTCTTTTATGTAATCAAGCGATGAAAACAGTTCCTCTTCCCTTTTATAGTCGTCTGCATAAACTTCCATAATCAGCGAGCCGTCAAACCCAACGCCGTGGAGTCTCTTGAACAATGTTTCAAAATCGGTTACGCCACGCCCCGGCAAACACATCTTGCCGTTTGCGTCTACGTCCGACAAATGCACGGTTACGATATCCGACGACATCTCCTCTATAAGGTCTTTACAATCTATGCCCGACTGCCTTGCTTGTTTTATGTCAAGCGTCGCCTTTAAGCCGTGCGTACGCTTTTTCATTTCTTTGAAAAAGCCGACGTGGTTATATCCACACCAATGCACGTTTTCGTATGCAAGCGTTACGCCGTACGGCGTGATTGCGTCTATAATCTCTTGAGTTATTTTTCCCACTCTGTCGTAATCTGTCGATTTATGGCTGATTTTAAACCTTGCCTGCCCGTGAAAAGTGTAATACTTTGCACCGAGTGTCTTTGCGCACTCCATCGTGCCCTTCAAAAGTTCGAAAGAATCTTCTTTCGCACGCTCGTTAAGGCTGTACAGTTGCGGTTCGAATTGCGTCGTCAAGGTGTGTACGGAATTTATTTCCGTGTTGCCTTTTTTACCGTTTAACAATTTTCCAAATTCACTATTATATTCTCTGTAAGATTCTAAAAATATTTCTGCCGTTTCAACTTTGTTTTTGCTTAAAAACTCAAGTGCGTCTTCCGTGTGATAACGCATAAATAACGACGCCGTGGATATGCCCGTTTTCATATTTACCTGATTAAATTAAATTTGTGGTTCGATTAAACCTAAATCTCCGTCGTTTCTTAAATACAGCACTTGAACGCTGTTTGTCTTTGCTTCTAGGAACACGTAAAAAGAGTGTCCCAAAAGTTCCATTTCTTCAATGGCTTCGTCAACGGTCATCGGCTTTAAGGTGAAACGTTTTTCTTTTACGACAGACTTGTCGTCTTTTTCTTCTTCTGTAAAATAAATTGCGTTTTCTTTATATGCCGTTACCTTACTGCTTTGGTCGAATCTCGTTCTGTGCTTTCTGATTTGACCTTCTATTTTTGGCAATACGATATCTATATTGTCATAAAAATTATCGCTACTTGCCGTTGCTCTTACAAACTTTCCTGCGTAGTCTAACATAACTTCTGTCGTTAAGGAAGATGCTTGCTTTTTAAGACACACTTTTGCAGTTGCTTCTTTCTCTCCAAAATACTTGTCGAGTTTTGCTAATTTCTGCTCGATAATGTTCCTCAAATGGTCGTTTGCTGTACAATTTCTACACGTGATTTCTACTTTCATAAGTATTCCCCCTTATATTTTATTACGCTTTGCGTATTTTAAAATCCTTTTTATCAGTCCATTTTAAAAACAAAATTTCCGTCCTCTGCGTCGATGACGAGCGTGCCACCCTCTTTAAGATTTCCTCGCAAGATTTCTTCGCTGAGTTTATCTTCGATATTCCTTTGAATAACCCTCTTAAGTGGCCTTGCTCCGTACGTTTCGTCGTAACCCTTAGACGTCAACAAGTCCATTGCGCTTTCGGTTATCTCCATTTTGATATCCTTTAACGCCAAACGCTTGTTCAAACTCTTTAAGAGTATGTTGGCTATTTGCGACGTGTCTTCCTTGGTGAGTTTTTTAAATATGATAATATCGTCTATTCTGTTTAAGAATTCCGGTCTGAATTTTTCTTTTAACGCATCCATATATCTGTCACACATTTTGTCGTACTCTGCGTCTTTACTTCCCGAAAAGCCTAGCGTTTGCGTGCGCTGAACGTCGCTTGCGCCGACGTTACTCGTCATTATGATAATGGTGTTCTTAAAGTTTACCACTCTTCCTTTACTATCGGTAAGTCTGCCGTCGTCCAAAATTTGCAACATTATGTTAAATACGTCGGGATGAGCCTTTTCTATTTCGTCGAAAAGCACCACCGAATAAGGTTTTCTTCTTACCTTTTCCGTCAACTGTCCCGCCTCGTCAAAACCAACGTATCCCGGAGGCGCACCGACGAGTTTTGCAACCGAATGCTTTTCCATATATTCGCTCATATCGACCCTTATCATAGAGTTTTCGTCGCCGAACACGGCTTCTGCAAGCGCCTTGGTAAGTTCTGTTTTACCGACGCCCGTAGGTCCTACGAAGATGAATGAGCCGACAGGCCTATTCGGGTCTTTTAACCCTGCCCTAGCCCTCCTTATAGCGTCCGACACAGCCTTTACGGCACTGTCTTGCCCGACTACCCTTTGATGCAAAACGTTTTCTAAATCCAAAAGTTTTTGTGCTTCAGTTTCCGTTAGTTTTACGACGGGAATACTCGTCCACAAACTTACGACGTTTGCAACGTCTTCCGGCGTAATTTTTAACTGCTCGGTATTCTTTTTGTTTTTGCTTGCAATATTCCTTATTTCGTCGAGTTCTGCGTTTACACGCTCTATCTCCTTGTTAAGTTTTATTGCCCTTTCAAAATCTTCTCTTTTTGAAGCCTGCTTCTTTTGGGCTATCAGTTTTTCCAGTTCTGCCTCTTTCGCCTTTGCTTCTACGGGTGAATTGTAACTGTCTAGTCTTACCCTCGATGCCGCTTCGTCTATAAGGTCGATGGCTTTGTCGGGTAAAAATCTATCCATGATATATCTGTCGGAAAGAGTTACCGCCGCCAAAATGGCGTCGTCGGGAATACTTACGCCGTGATGAGATTCGTATTTATCCCTAAGCCCCTTTAATATTTCCACCGCCTCCTCAGGCGTCGGCGCATCGACCATTATCGGTTGAAAACGACGCTCTAACGCACTGTCCTTTTCTATATACTTTCTGTATTCGTCTATAGTAGTTGCACCTATCGTTTGGAATTCGCCACGAGAAAGCATCGGCTTTAATATGTTGGCGGCGTCCATACTTCCGTCAGAAGTACTGCCTGCGCCGACGATGTTGTGAATTTCGTCTATAAACAAAATTATGTCGCCGTTACGCTTTACGTAATCTATGGTGTTTTTTAATCTTTCTTCAAACTCGCCACGATATTTCGTTCCTGCGACCATACTGCCTATGTTGAGAGAAAAGACTATTTTGTCTGCCAAAATTTCCGGCACGTTACCTTTAACGATGGCTTGAGCAAGTCCCTCTACTACTGCCGTTTTACCAACGCCCGGTTCACCTATCAATACGGGGTTGTTTTTTGTTCTCCTTGACAAAATTTGGATAACTCTGTCTATTTCCGTCTTTCTGCCGATAACGGGGTCTAACTTACCTTCTTTGGCTTTTTTGTTTAAGTTGACGCCGTACTTGGCAAGTTCTCCCAAGTCTTCGTCAACGTTGTTTTTTTCTTCCTTTTCGGATACTTGTGGTTTGTGCGTGTAACCAGAGGCGAATATGCTTTCTTCTCTATCAGAATCGTCTTCTTCGTCACCGAACATAGAATCGTAAAGTTCGATGGTGATTTTGTTTATATTGATACCCATTCGCAACAAAATGTCCGTGGCAACGCTGTCAGTTTCCATAAGTAGTGCTAAAAGCAAATGCTCCGTACCCATAAAACCTGCGTTTGCTCTACGAGATATTTCCGACGCCTTTTCGAAAAGCCTTTTTGTTTTCGGAGTGTACATACTGCCCGGAATTATTGCATTCGGGTCGATGGTTCTTTTAAAATAGAGTAAATATCTTTCGTTGTCTGCGCCTGCCTCTTTTAAAATAGCGGCGGCTCTTCCTTCTTTAGCGTTCATAAGCCCGTAAAGAATGTGCTCTCGCCCGATATAATGGCAGTTATAATGCCTTGCCAACAATCTGGCGATTTCTAAAACCTGATTTACGTTTTCAGAATAACGGTCGTAATACATATAATCCTCCTTTTTGCTTAAAAATTAGCAAGTTTTTTTAATCGTCCACCAACGTATTCTGCACGATACAAATCTCTGTCCGTTTGAGACAAGTTTTTTCCGTACAGTTCGCACAGGCTGTACGGTCTTACGTTTACGACTAAATCGTCGATACTGTCTAAATCGTTAAAGTCAAGCATTCCTAACGCAACGCCTAGTTTAACGTTGGCAATATGTTTCAAAAATTCGCTATACGGCAAAAGTACGGCGTTAGTAAGTATTCCGTAAGATTTTTTTGCTCTGTCAAGCGTTTGCAGTTCTTTGTTCGAGTATAACTTTTTCATTTGAATTCTTTCGGCGTTACATATTCTTTCAACTGCGTCTTCCACCGAACGAATTATTTCTTGCTCTGATAACGACAGGGTGAGTTCGTTGCTTATTTGATACATATAGCCTTCTGCCTCACTACCCTCGCCGTAAAGTCCACGAACGGTAAGCCCCATTTCTTTTAAAATTTCCACAAGTTCACCTATCTCGCCACTTTCAGTGAGTGCAGGTAAAAAGAGCATAACCGACGCCCTGAGCCCCGTTCCTAAATTAGTTGCGCAAGCCGTTAGATACCCGAATTCGTCGTCGAAAACGATGTCTAAATGCTTTGCCAACTCATCGTCTATTTTGTTTAATTTGTTGTACGCCTCGGAAAGCCTTAAACCTTTCATAAAGCATTGCTCTCTCAAAACGTCTTCTTCGTTAACCATAATGGAAAGGCTTTTATCCTCGTTGATAAGCGCCGCTCCGCACAGTCTGTTGTCTATAAGATTTTGGCTTATTAAGTGTTTTTCTTTCATCGCTTCCATTTTTGAAAGTGGAAGTTTTGCCATATAATATAAATTAAAGGTGTCCACCTTGGCAAGCGCCTTGTAAACCTTTTTTACCATTTCGGAAGCAACGGTCGGGTCTTTTATCTTAAACGGCACGCCTCTGACGTTTCTTGCGAGCCTTACCCTAGACATTATTATCGTACCCTTCGCAAGGTCGGGAATATTGACGCTCATTATAGTATCCCCCTCCTTTTTAATTCGCCCGATAAATCGCTTAAAAGACGGTTGATTTTTTCTATGTCTTCAAACCGTTTCTCTGAAAAGGCTTTGTCTTTTTCCAAAAGCAGTGCGTTGTATTCGTTCAAAATCTCTCTGTCGGCAAAAGACAGTTTTGGTCTCTTGCCTTTGTAATCTATGCTTATTTGAATTCTGTTTAACGACGGACGTATTTCTTCTCGAAATTGCTTGTAACAGTCGGGGCAACCTAAATACCCCGTCTTAAAGTAATCCGATAATCTATATCCACAACTTTTACAAACCTTGTCGTACATTTCTTTGTTCCAAATCTTATAATTTCGACGCTAACTCTTTGATATATTCCCTTGTCTTTTCGCCTATTTCCTTGCTCTTTAACGACAATTCCACGTTGGCTTTTATATAACCGAATTTGTCGCCCACGTCGTACCTATCACCGTCAAAGCCCGTTGCCAAAAGTTGACCTTTCTTTGCAAGTTCGTCCAAAGCGTCCGTAAAATATATTTCGTTTTTTCTGGGCGTTAGTTTTTTAAGCATTTGCATAACGCCTCCAGCCATTACGTATCTGCCGATTATGGCGTTGTTGGAAAGTGCTTCTTCTAGCGACGGCTTTTCCACGATTTTATCGACTTCCATAATTCCGTCTTTTTCGTCTTTTATGCCGATGTTGCCGTAACGAGAAACTTCGTCGCCGAAAACTTCCATCGTTGCAATAACGCTTTTACCCGTGCGTTCAAATATTTCTGCAAGTTTTTTGATACAAGGCGTTTGCCCTTTTTCAGTGTACAAAAGTTCATCGCCCAAAAGAAGTGCAAACGGCTCGTCTTTTACAAAAGGTTCTGCGCAAAGAATTGCGCCTGCCAAACCGTTGGCAACTTCTTGCACGGCAAACTTAACGTTAAACTTCCTCGTCGCTTTGGCAATCTCCAAAAGTTCGTATTTACCGTCTTCCAAAAGCCTTTGTTCTAAATCGTCCGCCATTCCGAAATGATTTCTTATAACGTCGGAATGGGGACTGATAACTATTATGATTTCCTCTATCCCGAGTTCCGTCAATTCTTCGGTTATGTATTGAATGGTCGGCTTATCAAGCACGGCAAGCATGGGCTTTGGCACGGCTTTCGTTATCGGCAAAAATCTCGTTCCTAATCCCGCCGCCGGAATAATAGCCTTTTTTAACTTTAACATAAACTCTCCTATTTTAAGTTGTCTTTTTCAACTTGCGATATTTTTTCTATCCTGCGAATATGCCTTTCGTCGCCGGAAAAAGGCGTTTCCAAAAAGGCGTCTACGATGTCAAGCATAAGTCCTACGCCGATAACCCTTTCGCCGAATGCCAAAACGTTGGCGTCGTTATGAAGCCTTGTCATTCTGGCAGAAAAAGTGTCGTGAGCGTGCCCGCATCTTATTCCTTTAAACTTGTTTGCAACGATACTCATTCCTATGCCCGTGCCACAAATTAAAATGCCCAAATCACATTCCTTACTTTGAACGCTTTTTGCCACCTTGACGGCATAATCGACGTAATCTACGGATTTAGAATCATAGCACCCGTAATCGACGTATTCTATGCCCTTTTCTTGTAAATGTTTAAGTAGCGACGGTTTTAAGTTTATTCCACCGTGGTCGCATCCAATTGCAACTTTCATTATTCCTCTCCTATATTTTTCAATTTTCTTATTATTTCGTCGCACCCGAGTGCGAGTTGCTTCATCGTTTCCAAATAAACGCTTAAATCTTGCCCGTACGGGTCTATAACGTCGCCGAGCCCCGTAATCTCCCCGAACGTACACACGTTTTCGTACTCTGCCAAAACGGCTTTGTGCACGCTTGTCATCGTGATTATGAGGTCGGCTTTAGACAAGGCTTCGGGCGTTGCCGTTTTCGCCTTGAAAGAATAACTTTTTATTCCTATACTCTTTAACGCAAGCGCACTGTTTTTGCTTATTTTATGCCCTTCTTCTGCGTTTAATCCGGCACTGCTTACCCTGTAACCCGTAAGTCCGTTTTCTTTTAATTTACTTTTTAATAAAAGTTCTGCCATCGGGCTTCTACAAGTGTTGCCCGTGCATATAAAAATTATTTTTTTCATCTCTTTGCGCAAGACTTCTTTAAGCGATTAAGCACGCCCATATACGCTCCGTCAGAGCGTTCGGTGTAAACCGCTATGATTATACTCGCTTTTTTCTCCCCTTCCAAAAGTCTGTCGTATAAATTGTTCGCCATTTCAAGCGAATTTTTTCCTAGACTTAAAATATTAAAACCCTTAAAATGTTTTGCAATTTCGTCGTCGCACATAACGTACGGCTGTTTCCCTTTCGTTACGTATTCTTCGTAAAGAGCCTTTGCTTTTTCTATCTCCGTATCGGTAAATCTTGCCGTTTCGCACTTCGGCATATAGTGGCTGTACTTAACGCCCGGGGATTTTACCCTGTCGCCCTCTTTATGCTCTGCAATAAGGCAAGCACCACAAACGCTTTCTATCATTTCTTTTGTTATCAGCCCTGCCCTAAGTATCCTAGGCACGTCGTCCGTAACGTCTAAAACGGTGCTTTCGATTCCCCCCTCGCATTTTCCACCGTCAAGTATCAACGGGATTTTTCCGTTCAAGTCGTTAAACACGTGCTCTGCCGTAACGGGACTTGTGTGTTTTGAAATATTTGCGCTTGGTGCAACCAACGGCTTGTCCACAAATTCCAAAAGCCTTTGACAACCTTTATGCGACGGCATTCTTATTGCTATCGTTTCTCCTCCACAAACGGCTTCTTTACATATTGCGCCCGTCGAGAAAAACACTAACGTAAGTGGCCCCGGCATAAATTTTTCTATCAGTTTTTTTTGATAAGGTTTGTCGATGACGGCAAGTTTTGTTAAATCGTAATTCTTGTGGACGTGGGCTATTAACGGATTGTCACTCGGTCTGCCTTTTACCTTGTAAATTTCTTTTACGGCTTCCGAATAAAACCCCACGCCTGCAAGCCCGTACACCGTTTCCGTCGGCATACCGACAAGCCCGCCGTCGTCTAAAATCTTTTTTGCTTTGATTAAACTTTGTTGATTAATCTGTAAAATTTCCGTCTGCATACGTCAATATGGTAAGTCCCCCGAATCGTCGCCGTCCGTGGTAGTTTTCGTTGATTCTTCACTGCCGACGTCAAAAGGTAAATCTGCCTTTTCTAACTTTGATAAATCTTCGCCGTAAGACCTGTCGTCGCTTCTTGACGGTGCTTCGCCCTCAGGCTCGCCGTCTTCTGCAAGGTCGACGAATTTGGTACATTCACCCTTAAAGTATAATTTAACGATACCCGTTCCACCGTTACGATGTTTTTCGACGATGATTTCGGCAACGTTCTTTTGCACCGTTCCCTCGGCAAGTTCTTTTTCCGTTGCGTTTTTGTCGGGACGGTGAATAAACATAACGATGTCTGCGTCTTGCTCGATTGCTCCCGATTCCCTTAAATCTGAAAGTTGAGGTCTACCCTTTCTTTGCTCGATTGCACGGGATAATTGCGAAAGTGCAATGACGGGAACGTTTAATTCCTTTGCCAATATTTTTAAGTAACGGGATATTTCGGTGATTTCTTGTTGACGATTGTCGTTCTTTCTGTTTCCGGCAGTTTGCATAAGTTGAATATAGTCAATCATAACGAGGTCTAATCCCTCTTTTGCCTTTAACCTTCTGCACTTACTCATTATCTGCTGTGGATTTGTCATCGCCGAGTCGTCGATATATATTTTCGCACCTGCAAGCATTTCTCTCGCCTTTGCGATTTTTAACCATTCCGTTCTGTTCATAATGCCCTTATTTGCATTACTCATACTTACGCCGGCAACAGAACATATCATTCTTTGAACAAGTTGTTCTTTGCTCATTTCCAAAGAAAATACTGCGCAAGTGTAACCCTGCAAGGCAACGTTTTCGACGATGTTCATCGAAAAAGACGTTTTTCCGACGGCAGGACGAGCAGCCAATATAATAAGGTCGCTCTTATGTAATCCGTTAAGCAAACTATCTATGCCCCTAAATCCCGTCTTTATTCCTTTCGTGGACGATTTGTCCTTTGCTATTTCGTCAAGTTTAAGCATAACGTCGGGAATAACCGAACTTATCTTTTTCATATCGCCAGTATCAACAGTGTCCGATATGTCGTAAACGACCTTTTCGGCAAACGACAATGCGTCCGTTTGGTTTTGCGTTTGTTTACTGTTTTCGATTATTTCCGATGCGCCGAGTATGAGTTTTCTCCTCATACTGTCTGCCTTTACAATGTCAAAATAACTTTTGTAATTGGCAGTGGACGGCATATAGTCGGCAAGCGTTGCGATATATTCTATTCCGCCTGCACTTTCTAACTCACCTTTATTTTCTAAATAGTCTGACAAAACGACTATGTCTACAGGCTTATTGTTAAAGATAATTTCGTTCATTGCGTTAAAGATTATTTTATGCGTTTCGGCATAAAAATCTTCTTCTTTTAACAGCGACGCAACCTCAACCTGTATTCTGTTATCAAGCAAAATACAGCCGAGCAACGCTTGCTCTGCCTCTAAACTGTGAGGCATATCTTGTAACACTCTTTTTTTACTTTTGTTTTCGTTTTGAGCCATTGTTTCTCCTTATAACTCCTTAAACTCTTTAAGTGCGTCCTCAAACACCTTAAACGCCCTCTCGTAAGGTTTGTCTTCCAACAAGTTTACCCCTGCGATTTTTAACAATTCCACGGGGCTGTCGCTTCCTCCCGACGACAAAAATGCAAAATAATCTTTGACGGCAACTTCGCCCTCCGTCAAAATTCTGTCTGCTATGGCAAGCGCACTTATTAAACCACTTGCATATTTATAAACGTAAAACGCCCTATAAAAATGAGGAATTCTTGCCCATTCGTATTTAATTTCATCGTCGTGGATTATATCTTTGCCGTAATACTTTTTGTTTAACTCTAAATAATAGTCGCTCATAGAGTCCTTTGTCAGAGGTATTCCCTTTTCCACTTGAGAATGAGCAAATTCTTCAAATTCGGAAAATTGCGTCTGCCTGAAAATCGTCGTCCTTATCATATCCATCAAGTAGACTAACAAATATTTTCTCACGCCGACGTCCGTTGCAGTTTTCAAAAGATACTTAACAAGCAACACTTCGTTTACCGTGCTTGCCACTTCTGCCACGAATATTTTGTAATCGGCTTTTGCGTAAGGCTGACTCTTGTTGGAAAAATAAGAGTGCATACTGTGACCCAATTCGTGCGCTATCGTAAACACGTCGTGCGTGGTTTTTTGGTAATTTAACAAAACGTACGGGTGAGTATCGTAAACGGCAACGCTATACGCACCACTTCGCTTGTTTTTGGTTTCGTACACGGAAAGCCAACGCTCCTCTTTCGCCCTCTTTAACAATTCTTTATATTCTTTACCTAGTGGCGACAGTCCGTCTACGACCAAACTATAAGCGTCTTCGTAATCGAGTTTTAATTCGCCACCGTGCGTAATGGGTGCATATATGTCGTACATATGCATTTCGTCGTATCCCAAAACTTGCTTTTTGGTTTTGATAAAATCGTGTAAAATCGGCAATGCGTCGTTAACGCTTTTTAACAGTTTTTCGTAAACTTTTTTATCGACGTCTTCGCAAAAAAGCGCTTTATCCAAAACACTGTCGTACTTCCTTACCTTCGCACTGAAAACGTCCTTTTTAACGTTGCCGTAATAGGTTGTGGATATGGTGTTAATCAAAGACTTGTAGGCAGAATAATAACTCTTAAAAGCCTTTTCTCTTAAAAGCCTGTCTTCGCCGTGAAGTATAACGCCGTAAGTTCCGTGCGTAAGTTCTATTTTTTCGCCGTCGTGCTCTAACTCGCAAAGAGGCAAGTCTGCATTGTCGATTTTTGTAAATATCTCTTTGAAAGAGGAAAAAACGTCGCCCAAATTAGCAAGCAAACTTTCTTCGCTTTCGCTTAAAATATGCGACTTCGACTTTAACAAGCCTTTTAAGTAATAATCGTAATCGCTTAAATCTTTATCGCCCGCATAGGATATTAAAACGCTTTCGTCAAGGCTTAAAAGTTCGGGCTCTATAAACGCACATTTTTCTGCAAACTTTACGTAAAGCGACGTCGTTTTTGAAACCATTGCGTCGAATTGACTGTTAGCCGTGTCCACGTCGTGATTCATCATGGCGTAAACGGAAAGTTTTTCTAAACGGCGTGATAAGTTTTCTAACTTTTTTTGGCATTCTAAAAAATATTTCTTTTCGCCGAGTTTACCCTTATATTCGGAAAAATCAATTTCCCCTTGCAAACTTGATAACTCTTTTTCAAATTCTTCCGGCGTGCTATAAATATCTTCTATACTCCACTCGTATTTATTCACTTAAAAACACTTCCTTTAATTCTTAAAACTATGTATCGGCGCAGGAATTCTTCCACCACGCTCGATAAATTCCGAACAAGAATACTTGCTTACTTTCATAATGGGCGCCCTTCCCAAAAGTCCACCGAATTCAACGTATTCTCCAACTTTTTTATTTGGAACGGGAATTATCCTTACAGCCGTCGTTTTGTTGTTTATCATACCTATTGCGGATTCGTCTGCAATCATTCCGCTTATCGTCGTTTCCGGCGTGTCGCCCGGAACGGCAACCATATCTATTCCGACACTGCATACAGCAGTCATCGCTTCCAACTTATCCAAACTTATAGCGCCCTTTTCGGCAGCATTTATCATTCCTATATCTTCACTGACGGGAATAAACGCTCCCGACAAACCTCCGACGTTGCCTACTGCCATAACGCCACCTTTTTTCACTGCGTCGTTAAGTAAAGCAAGCGTCGCCGTCGTGCCGTGTGCACCGACCGATTCTAAGCCTATTTCTTCCAAAATGTGCGCAACGCTGTCTCCCATAACCGGTGTTGGCGCAAGCGACAAATCGAGTATGCCGAATTCGGCGTTTAATCTCTTTGACGCCTCCTTACCGATAAGCCCGCCAGCCCTCGTAATTTTGAATGCCGTGCGTTTTATCGTTTCGCAAACTTCTTCTATTCTTTGTCCTTTGCAAGACTTTAATGCGTGATGAACAACCCCGGGTCCCGAAACGCCGACGTTTATTACCGTTTCTGCTTCTCCGACGCCGTGGAAAGCACCTGCCATAAACGGATTATCCTCTACGGCGTTACAAAATACCACTAATTTGGCGGCTCCCAGCCCGTCGTCCTTTGCTGTTTTTCTCGCCGTCTCTTTGATTATTTTTCCCATTAACGCAACTGCGTCTAAATTGATTCCACTTCTCGACGAGCCGACGTTGACCGACGAGCAAAGCCTTTCCGTGCAAGCAAGCGCCTCGGGAATACTTTCTATAAAAGACCTTTCAAAGTCCGTCATACCCTTTTGCACGAGCGCAGAATATCCACCCAAAAAGTCTATGCCGATTGTCTTTGCGGCGTTATCCAGTGCTTTTGCAAGCACTATTTCCTCACCCTTAAAGTTTGCCGTAAGCATACTCGCAGGCGTTATGGATACACGCTTGTTTATGATTGGAATTCCGTATTCTTTACCTAAGTCGTTTGCAACCTTAACGATGTTTTCCGCCTTTTTACAAATGGTGTCGTAACAAAGCGACGCCGTCTCTTTCGCACTGTCTCTTATGCACGATAAAAGCGATATGCCCATCGTTATCGTTCTTATATCAAAATGCTCTTTCTCCACCATGTCGATGGTTTCTATAATTTCGTTTCTGTTTAAAATACTCATCTCTTACTACCCGTTAAATCTTGTGCATAACGTTAAAAATATCTTCGTGCTGAACGTGAATGGATACGCCGATTTTGTTGCCGAGTTCAATCATTTGGTCGTGAAAATCTTTTAGCGATAATTCACTGTTTGAAAAATCGCATAGCATAAGCATTGTAAAATTGCCTTGTACTATCGTTTGACTTATATCCTCTATGTTGATGCCTGCATCTGCAATTTTACTCGACACCTTTGCTATTATGCCCGATTTATCTTTACCTATCACCGTTACTATCGCTTTCATTGTTTTCTCCTTCTTCGGTTTTTTTGTGTTCGGCTTTGTTTAATATTTCGTAACTCAACAAAACGTTGCCCTGCGTTACGAATTTTACCGTATCTTCTATATCTATTTCAGGGAAAGGCTTTTCGTGAAAAACTAAAACCTTTCTTTCAAAATATCCCTTCTTTATTTGGTTATACACGGAAAAGGTCATGGCTTTCATATCGACGCCGTTCTTCCGTTGTACTTCCTCGCTCGTTTCTTTCAAAACGCCTTGCGAACTTTCTTTTAACCCCTCTTTCATATTTTTACAAGTTTTGTAATAATCGTTGACACGCTTGTACGGTATACCCATATATATGAAAGTGAAAACAACCATCAAAAAAGTTAGCGTATACTCGGCAACCCTTACCCATGTGTTGAGGCTAGAGCCGTAAGGAAGATTCATGTAAAAAATTAAAATGCAAACGGATATCGCTAAGTATACCGACAATACTGCGATATACACGGCAAGAGTTTTTTTTCTCTGCTTTTTCGCTTGCAAATAATCTTCGTTAGTAAAGTATTCCATTTTTTTCTCCTTTATTTTTTGTAATCTGTACGCACCCTCACTAAACCTTTTTCAGAGTTATAATACAACTCGTACCTATCCTCAAACTCTGCCATAACGTAATTGTTGTTTTGCCTTACCTTTGAGTAAATAGGATAAACGACAGATTTTTCCGTAACCCCGTTTTCTTTTGCTATTTCCATTTGCTCTGTTATAGGTAATGTTACGACGCTTTGATTTTCACTCTCAACCTGATTTTGTTTTGCCGTATTTTCCGTTCCGAAATCAGAAACGTCTCCGACGTCTTTTTTCTTTTTCTTATCGCTTTTTTTTACGAAAAGTTTTTTTATCGTTAAAAATATAGCAAGAAATATCGTTATCGCAAGCACGATGAAAAATATCGTTTTTACGACGGGCGCACTGCTAAACACACCCGTTAAAAAGAGCACAAGTCCTACGAGCAATACGAGTATCGCATATTGAAGATTTACGCAACTGATTAAAAAATATATTCCGTTGGCAACGTCTGAAAAAAATTTGCCGACGGGACTTTTTTTCTTTGCCATTACTTTATCGCTCCCTTTTTAATGCCCGTTAGACGTTGAAAAAAAGCCGACTAGTTTTGCCGTTATATGCCTTAAATTAAGAGACCAGTCTTCCACGACGCACACGACGTTTTCCGTCGTACAAAGCCCGTACATTCTCGTGTCGCTACTGTTTGTTCTGTTGTCGCCAAGATAAAAAATCTGCCCCTCTTCAAGCGTTACAGGAACGCCTTCAGAAATAACGCCGTAAGCATAAGTTATGCCTTTTGCGTACGGCTCGTCGAGTGCTTCCCCGTTCAAAAAAACCTTGCCGTCCTTTATCATCACGGTGTCGCCTTCTAATCCGATTACTCTCTTTATAATCCAACCGTTTTGTTTAACTCCGTCCAAAACTATTATGTCGCCGTGCTCTGCCTCTTTTAATCGGTTGGCTATAACGACGTCGCCACTTTGCAACGTGTTTAACATCGATTCTCCCACAACGCTTATGTTTATAAAAACGAATGTGTTCAAAAACAAAACTATCGATGCGACGAACAAAAGGCTTGCCATTATCGACAAAAGCCAATTTGTTTCTTTTTGGTTTTGCCTTTCGTCCTCTATTAAGTTGTTTTTTATTTTAACAAACTCACTCATTAGGTTCAACGTACCTTTTTATTATTTTTTTGGCTTCGTCGTATGACAAAATAAGTATTTTTCCACAGCCGTCGCATTTGAGTTTAACGTCTGCTCCGACACGAATAACCGTCCACCCGTTTGTTCCACAGGCGTGTGGTTTTTTTGCTATTATTTTTGCGTTCTCGATAAATTTCATTTTATACCCAAAGTACGTTATTTATTAAGTAAACGCCCTCTCCGTAAAACTTAACTGCGTTTACGTTTTCGTAATTTTTTAATATTTTACCCTCTGCCGTTTTGAATTTTAATTTATCTAATCTTACGTTGTGCCAAACCTTGCCTCCGACGACACTGAATTTCGTGGAGTATTCTTTCGTTTGATTTAAGAAATCTACGAATATGCTTACCGTAAATTCTAAATCTTGCTTGGCAAACAAATCGAACATCAAAATGGCGTCTTCTTTCGGTTTATCCCTTTCGGCGTTTACCTTAAAAGTTATAAGCCCCGACTCTGCACGAATTCCACAAATGTCCATCGGTCCGTTTTTAACGACGACTTTTGCTTTATTTTCTAAATCGAACGTGCAATCGAACACTCCCGAAAACGCACTCTCTGAATTTTCTTCTCTGCCCGAATACATTATTGACGATTTTAAAGTGGTAAAAACCTCCTCCTCCTCGCCGAATTTTTTGGCAATTATTTTGGAACTTACCGTGTAACCGTTTTCGTATTCGCACTTTGCAAAAAAAGTTGCTATCTTGCTTTTTGCAAAGGGAAGATAATTGAAAACCCACTTGTTTTTAATATTTTCGCCTTGCAACTTTTTCCAACAACGAAGGTAAGATTTTTGCACGCCCTCCGATGCGTAAAGATAAACGGCAACCGGCTTTACGGGATTTTTACCCTTCTTTTCGCACGGGGTAACCTCTACCTCTATTTTACCGTCTACTATATCTGCTTTTATTTCAGGCGACGACGGAAGATATGCAGGCCTCTTTTCTAAAAGATGTTCCCTTAAAAATATTTTCATATCCACGTAAGACTGATAATCGACGCCCTCGATAAAGTTTGCAGAATAATTTATTGCCTTATACAAGTCGTCGTTTATCCTTTCAACAGTGTCGAACGCTCTATCTGCGTCGTAAAGAAAACTGTTAGTACTCGACAACATTAACACGGGACACTTTACGCTTTTTGCATACGATTGTGGTTCTATGCCTGCCAAAACTTGCAACTCTTCGTCTGTAAAAGTAGGGTCAACCTCGTCGCTGAATTTATCCATATTTTTATATACTCGCCAGCCTGCGTTTCCAACCATAACTGCGCAAGCAACGTCTTCCGTCGTTGCGATGGCGTGCCAAACGGGAGTCGCCGAGTTGCCGACACCGACTGCGCCTATTTTTTCTATGCCGATACTTTTTAAGTACTCGACGACGTATCTGAAAGAAACGCCCCATTCGTACCAACAACTTTTATAAATGTCGCCCGTGGCAGAAATTATATCCTGCCTTGCAACTTCGTAATTTGCGTACCCCACGTCCTCGGGATAAACGGTACATTCCTCTTTTCCTTCGCACCTACCCGTCAAATCGACTGCCAACACGATAAATCCGTTCTTTGCTAAATCTAAAACCACTTTATCGTCGAAAGAAAGTTCCGACTTGTTTGTTAAAATAACGGCACTTTTTGTCTGCACGTCGCTTTGCTTTGCCATATATGCCGATATGCGCACTTGCCCGTTCTCCGTCTTTTTTCCGTTTATTATGAGTTTTGTGTGTACAATCTCTCTTACCTTTTTTTCCGACAATACTTCTGCGCTAACTTCGTCTATGCTAAATTCCGACCAAAAAGATTGTGGAGAGAAAATATTTATTGGCATCTTTACCTCGTGATTAACAACTTTATTTTTTATTTTGAAATTTTTACTTGATTTTTGACAATTCTTAAAGTATAATGATTTTCACTATCTATAAAAGGTTTTTTATTTTTACGTAAACTCACCCACTGTCAATATATAACATTATAATATATAGCAACTTTGTTTGCAAGTGATTTTTGAGTTTATAATAAAATTTATAAGGCAAATGAAAATGACTTTTACTTATTCTAAAGAACTTGTTTCCAGTTCCTTTACAGACGTGGAAAACGCATTCATTACGGAATATTTACCCGTTTCTTCGGGCACTGCCGTGAAGGTTTACCTTTACGGACTTTTCCTTTGCAAAAACCCGTCGATTGACCAAAGTATCGACGATATGGGTAAAATTTTGAAACTGGAAAAATCGGAAATTATAGATTGCTTTAAATATTGGGAAGAATTCGGCATTTGCTCCATTTTGTCAAACGAGCCTTTCTCCGTTTCTTACCTCCCCATTCGCACGGGATTCGGAACGAAGCCGAGGAAATATAACGCCGAAAAATACACGGAGTTTTCGGGGGGCGTTCAAGCGCTACTGCCCGGCAGAATGATTTCTACACACGAATATCAAGAGTATTATTCCATTATGGAAACTTATTCCATAAAACCCGAAGCAATGCTTATGATTGTTAAATATTGCGTTGACAAAAAGGGAACGGATATCGGATACAAGTACATATCGACTGTCGCAAAAGACTTTGGTGCAAGAGGTATAACTACCGTCGAAAAGGTGGAAAAAGAACTTGAATCTTACGTGCTTCGCACCTCTGAAATAGAAAAAATATTGAAGGCGTTAAAACTTAAAAGGACGCCCGAAATTGAAGACTTAAAACTTTTACGCACTTGGACGAAAGACCTCGAATTCGATATCGACAACATCGTGTTTGCCGCCTCTAAAATAAAAAAAGGGTCGATGGCAAAACTAGACGAATTCTTAAAAGAATTGTACTCTAAAAGATGTTTGTCGAAAGAAGAAATTCAAAACTACGTATCTAAAAAGCAAAGCGTGTTTGAACTCACCATTAAAATCAACAAGGCTCTCTCCGTGTTTATAGAAGTGCTCGACGCAGAAATAGACAACTACGTTATGCCTTGGATATCTTTGGGATTTTCCGAAGAAACGCTTTTGTTTATCGCATCTCATTCTTTCAGAATAGGCAAAAACACTTTGCAGGATATGAACGATTTGGTTTTATCTTTACAAGAGCGTGGCATTATCGAATTATCCAGCGTCGGCGATTATTTTGAAAGCATTAAAAACGTTGACAAGTTTATTTCTAAAATGCTCTTGACGGCAGGCGTTAATCGTCGCCCCACCGAATGGGACAGAAACAACTTAAACGTTTGGAAAAGTTGGAATTTCTCCGAAGATATGATTTTGGAAGCGGCAAAACTTTCTGCGGGAAAAACCTCGCCCGTCGCATATATGAACAGCATTTTGTCGCAATGGAAAAACAATTCCGTTTACACGATAAACGGCATAACTTCCAAAGCAGAAGAAAACAAACTCGGCTCGCAAGAGGCTTACAACCTAGAATACGAAAGAAGGCGTGAACTGGCAATAAGGAGAGCAAACAACAATTACGACAAGGCGATGAATCTTGACGGCTTTTCCGAAATATATTCGAGGCTTAACGCAATTGAAAAAGACCTTGCTTTTGCAGAAATTAACGGCAATGCTTTGGCTCTTGAAAAATTCGAAAACGAAAAGAAAGACTTGATTGAACAAGCCACCTCTATTTTATCTTCCATAAACCTCGACTTAACAGACCTCTCACCCAAATACGCTTGCAGTAAATGTAACGACACGGGATACGTGGGCACGCACAGATGCGACTGTTTTAACAAAAAAGTCGACTGATTATTTTGCAAATTAAAAGGCTCGAAATTTACTTTTCGAACCTTTTTTATTTTGCTTTCTTTTTTTATTTTTGTTTTCTATTTTTTATTGCTCTTATACCTTTTGCAATTTCCATAACGATTATGGGTACGATTGAAAGTCCAACGCCTAATAAATACATTGGCAAACTCAAAAAGGTGAGTCCGAACGCCGTTTGAACGGGTGGCACGAACAACACTATCGCCATAACGCCAAGAGTTCCTATGAAAGACCAATTAAGGGTGGAGTTACTAAACGGCCCAATCTTAAACAAAGATTTTTCCGACCTCATGTTAAAGGCGTGGAGTAATTGAGAAGTGGCAAGCGTCATAAACGCAAGCGTTTGCCCGCATTGAAGACCGTATTCCGTTTTAAGTCCACCGTTTGCATTGCCACAAACAACGAACGCCACGAGTGCCAACGCTCCGAACATTAGCCCTTGCAATATTATTCTCACACCGAATCCGTTAGCAAAAATGCTTTCGTCTTTCGGCTTGGGTTTATGTTTCATAACGTCGCTTTCGACCTTTTCCATTCCTAGCGCTATCGCAGGCAAACTATCCGTTACTAGATTTATCATTAACAGTTGCATAGATAAAAACGGCGACACGTTCCAAACGAGCATGGCAACGAACACGGCAACCATTTCTCCGATGTTTGTTCCAAGCAAAAAGCCTATTGCTTTTTTGATGTTTGCGTAAATGCCTCTACCCTCTTTTACAGCGTCTACTATCGTTGCAAAATTATCGTCGGTAAGCGTCATATCGGCGGCGCCCTTCGCAACGTCGGTGCCCGTTATTCCCATCGCACAACCTATATCGGCGGCTTTTAACGCAGGTGCATCGTTTACTCCGTCGCCCGTCATAGACACGACTTGCCCCTTTCTCTGCCAAGCTTTTACTATTCTTATTTTATTTTCGGGAGAAACACGTGCGTACACGGATATTTTTTCCAGCGTTTCGTCTAATTCTCTATCCGTCATATCGTCAAGTTGAACACCCGTAACCGACATATCGCCATCTTCGAATATGCCCAGTTCTTTTGCTATTGCCGTTGCCGTTATTACATGGTCGCCCGTTATCATTATAGGCTTTATCCCCGCTTCTCTACATACTGCGACGGCTTTTTTCGCTTCCGGTCTCGGTGGGTCAATCATACCGACTAAGCCCATAAAGGTAAGCCCGTTTTCTATTTCTTCCGAAGTGAGCGTTTCCGGTACTTCTTCTATCTCTTTATACGCTATCGCCAATACCCTTAAAGCACGCTCGCTCATCTCTTCATTTATTTTTTTTGCAACTTCAAAATCGCCTTTATCGCAACGCATTTCCACTACGTCGACTGCGCCTTTTACGATAACGATTTTCTTTCCGTTTATAACGTTTATGGTGCTCATAAGTTTTCTGTCGGAGTCGAAAGGAAGTTCGCCTATCCTTACGTAATCTTTATTGAGCCCGTCTTTTGACAATCCGTTATTGTAAGCGGCAAGAATAATCGCCGTTTCAGTCGGGTCGCCGATGTGCGTTTCCTTTCCGTCGACAAAGGTAACCGAACCGTCGGAGCAAAGCGTTCCGTAAGTCAACAACTCTTTTACTTGTCGGCTATTGCAATCGCTGATTTTTTCTATTCCGTCAAATCCTTCGACGTAAGCCTCTACAAGCGTCATTCTATTCATCGTGAGAGTGCCCGTTTTGTCGGAACATATGATGGATGCGCTTCCCAATGTTTCTACTGCCGGTAGTCTACGGATAATGGCGTTCTTTTTAACCATTCTTTGCACGCCTATCGACAACACTATGGTTACTATCGCCGGTAACCCTTCGGGAATTGCCGAAACGGCTAGCGATACCGACGTCATTACGACCTCCATCCAATTACTCGGGTCAATTGCGATGCCGACTGCAAGTACTATCGCACAAGCGACCAAGGCAACTATGCCCAAAATTTTTCCGAGCCCGGAAAGTTTTTTCTGAAGTGGCGTTTGCGAGTCGCCCTCGCTATCTAGCATATTTGCTATCTTTCCCATTTCCGTGTCCATACCGGTTGCCGTTACTATTGCCGTTGCAGTGCCGTAAGTTACAGAGCAACCACTAAACACCATATTGGTTCTGTCGCCAAGCGACGCCCCCTCTTTTACAGGAGTTTCCGCATCCTTTTCAGAAGGCACCGATTCGCCCGTCAGTGCCGATTCTTCACTTTTGAGGCTGACGCTTTTTACAAGCCTTGCGTCCGCCGGAACAAAGTCGCCTGCTTCTAACAAAATAACGTCGCCTGGGACAAGTTCCGATGCGTTAATAACCTTTTCTTCTCCGTTTCTAATTACTCTTGCGTGTGGAGCCGACATATTTTTTAACGCATCTAGTGCCTTTTCGGCTTTGTTTTCTTGTACGACGCCCATGATGGCGTTCATTATAACTATCAAAAGAATCAAAATCGGCTCGAACATTTCGTTGGGGTCAGTTTTAATTTCTTTGATTGCAAAAAAGAATGATACGGCGGCAGCCAAAAGAAGAATGACAATCATTGCATCCTTAAACTGCTCGAAAAACTTTTTAATGCTGGATTTTTTCTTTTTCTCTTTTAATTTGTTGTCGCCGTATTTTTGGCGTTTTTGTTCCACCTCTTCAGTGGTAAGACCATTGTTTACGTCGGAAGAAAATTCACTCTCGACGTCTTTAATCGTCTTGCTGTATGCGTCCATACGCACCTCCGTATTTTTTCGTAATTATAGGCATAAAAAAACCAAGTATATCATCGCTATACTCGGTTTAATTTTTTTAAATTACCCACGCATAGCGATAACGCTTTACGTGAGTCTGGTATTCTCAAACAAGCCAGAACCGTACTCTATATTACGGACAGAATGTTGACCTGCTCCACGCTAAATAACTTAGCGTACTTACTACTCCCTCACGGAATATGTTTATTATACCCCTTCGACAAACACCTTGTCAAGTTTTTTTAATTTTAATCGTTAAAAATTGCTTTTTGAAAACTATTTAATTCTTCAAAATATTCTTCGCCGAAATTTTCCGTAACGGCTTGTTTTAACTTTATCAAATTCGGTGCACGAGTCGTTAAATTATGGCAATCGGAACCGATAAAAGAAACGCTTTGTTCCGATAACAACTTAAAACTTTCCTTTTTCATCTTTTTATCTAAAATGCACTCGCTATTAAGTTGCAAGCTTATTCCGTTATCTATCAGCGTGTTTATCGATTTTGCGTTTCCAAAACAAAAATATCTGTTAATATGCGCAAGAATTACGTTTATCCCCAAATTTTCGCCGATACGTAAAACGTCTTTCACGACTTCTTTATTCCATTTTGCAAAGGGCATTTCGAGCAAAAGATATCCCGTATCGTCTATCGTAAGTGCTTTTAACTGCTCGCACCTGTCTATTCCGATAAAATATTCGACTTCTGCACCCAAAGAAAGTTTGGGTAAGTCTTTCTCGCTTTGAACAAGATTTTTAAGTTCTTGAAACCTTTTGTTCCTTTCTCCTAAAAATGCCGTAAAGCCACTTTTGTACGCATAAAAATGCGGCGTTAAAACAACTCTTTTTACACCTTGACTATGTTCTTCCCTTAACATTTCCAGCGAAGTTTCTAGCGAATTACTTCCGTCGTCGATGCAATGGAGAATATGCGTGTGAAAATCTACCATACTTTTCTAAAAAACTATTTGCTTTCCGTGCCGTCGCCGTTTTGGTCTTCCGCTTCCGTGTTATCCGTACTATCAGAATCGTCAGATGATTTATCGCTATACTCGTACTTATAATACTTTTTGTAGTATCCCTTTTTCTTACTGTTTTCAAAATCTAGGTCGTTAACTACAAATCCTAAAAAATCTGCTTCTGCAAAGGTGATACTGTTGATTGCGCTTTGTATCGTCTTATGGTCTGAATAGTAAGGACGGGTTACCAAAATGACGCCGTCGCTCTTTGAAGCAACTACTATACCGTCCGATACGACAGTGATAGGCGGAGTATCGACGATTACGTACTCATATTCTTTCGACAAGTCTTCGAAAAGTTTTGCAAACTGATTACTGTTAAATAGTGCGTTAGGATTAGGCGCAGTTTTAAATGTGGGCACGATGTCTAAATTCGGTTTTACTTCTTTTTGTAAAATTTCATCAAACTCGCATTGTCCACTTAAGTAGTCTACTAAGCCCCTGCCTGCGTGCATTTTAAAAAGTTTTCTTATCTTCGGCTTTCTCATGTCGCAATCGACCAAAACCGTTTTATATCCCGAGTTAGCAAACGTTACGGCGACGTTGGAAGATATCGTCGTTTTACCTTCGTTGGCAAGCGCCGACGATATACATATGATTTTGCCATGTCCGTTTTCTTTTTTTGGCACTGCAAAACTGATGTTTGACATCATTTGCCTAAATGCTTCCGTAACCAAAAAGGGAGAATTTTCGTCAACGATAAAATCTTTTTTCAAAACCAGTTGGTTTTTCTTTTTCTTAGTTTGCATATTTGTACTCCTCCTCTTTTTGAAGTTCCATTTCCGTAAAGTTATATACCGTTCCGATAATAGGTGCGTTATATTTATTCTTTAAGTCTTCAACTTCTTTTATCTTAATGTCTGCAAGTTCGATTATACAAAGAACTAGATATGCTACAGCGGCCAATGCGACGCCTGCAACTAGCGCTATCATTTTTTTAGACATTTTAGCTTCGGGTTTCTCTGCGATTTGTGGCTCGTTGGTAATTCTAAAGCCTATTACCGTGTTACCAAAAGAAAACATTTCGTTCATATAATCTGCAAATGTTTCCGTAACGCCTTTTATGATGCGATAAGAAAGTTCTTTATCTTCCGTTATCGCATTTATGTAAATAATGGCGACCGACGACCTTGACGACGGACTAAAGGTTAACGCACCTTCAATTTCCTCTATTTCTAAACGTTGGTCTTCCGGCATACCGTCGTTTACTTCGTCTAGTACTTTCTTGTAGTAAGTATTTTGACTCGCAATTTCCACACAAGTGTTGATTACCCTTTGCGACAAGGATAACTGCGCAGATATATCGTTTAGCGAGCTACCGACATCAAAGTTAACCATGTAAACCGCTTGCGAGCGATATGTAGGCGTTTCCATTATAAGACCGGCAAAAAAACCGCCAACTGCTCCTACTATTGCACAAAGAAGCATAATCCACCACTTTTTTAACGGTGCTAAAAAGGTACGCTTCCAGTTAATAATAAAATCTTCTTTAATTATTTGATTGTCCATTTTCAATCTCCTTTTTTTGTTTCGATTGTTGTATCATTATAAGCGCTAACGCAAATATCATCCACATATACATAAATGTTCCCATAAAAGCAACCGTGTAAATGTTACACATGTACCCGACGACTATTACCACAAACGACGCATACGACCTGTCTTTATACTTTATCATTCCTATAAATGC
>CAYLUH010000004.1:68924-73165 GCA_964386845.1 uncultured Christensenella sp. | reverse complement strand
AACACTTGCACGATTTTTTTTGTTTTTTTATCGTCAACAGCCTTGCTTTCAAAAAAACGTTAAACTTTTTTGTTTTTGGGCAATTTGTTGACATTTGAAAAAATTGGTTATAAAATTTTAAAAAGAATAAAAAAAGGAGAAATAAATGAAATATATTGTCGTCACGGGCGCTTATGGTGGTATGGGGAAAGCAACCGTCCAAAAACTACAAAGTCAAGGCTACACCATTTTTGCGCTAGACAAAAAAATCGAAAGCCCTCAAAAAAACGTAATTCCGATAGAGGTTGACGTTACAAACGAACAAAGCGTTATTTCTGCTTTCGAGAAGGTAAAAGCCGTTACAAACGAACTGTTTGCAATAATTCATTATGCGGGGATATATATGCTCGATTCGTTAGTCGAAATGTCAAACGAAGCATTCGAGAAAATTTTCAAAATCAACCTGCAAGGCGCCTTTTTAATAAACAAAACCTTTTTGCCACTACTACACAAGGGAAGCCGAATAATAATGACGACAAGCGAATTAGCGCCTCTATCCCCGTTGCCGTTTACCGGCATTTATGCAGTTACAAAATCGGCATTAGATAAATACGCCTACTCTTTGAGAATGGAATTACAATTGCTCGGAATATCGGTATCGGTGCTCAGAGCCGGCGCAGTAAAAACGAATATGCTCGGCGTTTCGACAAATCAACTAGACGACTTTTGCAAAAAAACAAAACTTTACAAATGTAACGCAAAAAGGTTCAAAAAAATCGTAGACGGCGTCGAAGCAAAAAATATAAGCACCGAAAAATTAGCAAACAAAACTTACAAAATTCTCTGCCGTAAAAAGCCCAAATTCGCATACGGCATTAACAAAAATCAACTACTTATACTGCTAAATATTTTGCCCAAAAACTTGCAATTCTTTATAATTCGCAAAGTCTTACAATAAAACGCATTTTTAAAAACCGTAAGCAACAAAAATCTACTTTTGACAATTTATTTTTTCAATTAGCACACGGCATAAAAAAACGGCAAAGCAATAAAAAAACAATTGACAAAACGTATAAAATTGTTGTAAAATGAGTGTGCGACTCAAATTAAATCATTGCGTAAAAGCAAAATTAGTTTTAATCCGTGTGCTCGTTTTGTGTTTGCTTAAATGTTTAGGTTAAATTGTCATTGCTTTCGCCAAAATGACGAAAAAGCGTCGTGTCAAGCGAGGGCGAAGAGGTAAAAGACAATTATCGCCGTTCCGTTTGGGAACGGTTTTTTATTTTAAAGCATTAACAAAACACTTTAGTCTACCAATATTACGACTTACAAATGCAAACAAGCAAAAAATTCACGTTAAATTCTATATGTTTTGAGACGACGTGTATTCTACATGTCTTTTCACTAAAGAATATCAAAAGGAAAAAGGAGACAAATTTTTATGTTAGAGGCTATTCACCTAACGAAAATTTACAAAACGAAGGGCTCAAATGCAACAAAAGCGTTGGACGACGTGTCAATTAGCTTTCCCGAAACTGGAATGGTTTTTTTATTGGGAAAAAGTGGCAGTGGAAAATCCACGTTGTTAAACGTGTGTGGAGGGTTAGATTCTCCAACAAGTGGAGAAATAATAATAAACGGACGTTCAATTAAGAATTTTTCTCAAAGCGATTTTGACTCTTATCGAAACACTTTGGTGGGTTTTATTTTCCAAGAATACAACGTGCTTAACGAGTTTTCAGTAGAAAACAATATTGCACTTGCACTGCAATTACAAGGAAAACCAAAAGATAAAAAAGCAATAAAAAAACTTTTGGAAGACGTAGACCTTGTCGGTTACGAACGTAGAAAACCAAACACTTTGTCGGGAGGACAAAAGCAACGTATCGCAATTGCAAGGGCGCTTGTAAAAGAACCTAAAATAATTATGGCGGACGAGCCTACCGGTGCCCTAGATTCAAACACTGGTATCTTAGTATTTGACACGCTAAAAAAACTTTCAAAAGATAAACTAGTTATAGTAGTGTCTCACGACAGAGAATTTGCCGAAAAATATGCAGACAGAATTATTGAACTTAAAGACGGACAAATTATATCCGACGTCACAAAAAAGCAATCGCAACCACAAGACATAAACGACAACATTCAACTTATAGGCAAAGACACGGTAAGCATCAAAAACAGCAAATCGCTTACCGATGAAGATTTTGAATATATTCGCTCTTTTTTATCTAACAACGATTCTGCTATAATCGCAAGCAATCAGCAAGAAGTGACTGCTTACAAAAAAGCAAACCGAATAACCGAAAACGGCGAAAAAGAATATTTTGAAGACACCGACGAAAACGAAATCGAAAGAATAGATTACGACCCGTCGAAGCAAAAATTCATTCGTTCTAAATTACCAATTCGTCATGCATTCAAAATAGGCTCTTCCGGTTTAAAATCCAAACCTATAAGGTTAATTTTTACTATTTTTATGTGCACGATTGCCTTTATCATGTTCGGCGTTTCCTCTACCCTAATGTTATTTAACGAAAACGAAGTGCTTTATCAAACCTTTGACGATAGTGGCTCTCAAATAGCCATCATATGCAAGCAAACAAAAAACAATAATTATCCATTTATTTCAGACGACGACGTAAAACGTTTTGCAAACGTATTTGGAGGAAATGCTTTAGGCGTAAATTATAATTGGAACTTATCTATTGGGTCTCCAAACGCCGGCTTGTTGTCTTCGACAACGAGTTTAAGTTCATCTAACGAGGAATATTATGCAAACGGAACTCGAATAAAATATTGCTCCTATTTACCATCAAACGAATCATATTTTACAAGCAGAATAAAGTTCGGACAATCACCACAAAAAGATAACGAAATTATGATTTCTTCATATACGGCTTCCGTCATAATAAAAAGTGGTGCATATAACGTTACGAAACAAGAAGAATTGATAGGTCAAACCTTGTACATAGGAGCCAACGACAACCTTTTCGTTATATCGGGAATTTTTGACAGTGGCGACGAAGCCTTGTCAAACAAGTACGGCAAGTATAAAAACGTCGTAAATTATCCGTCAGACGCCACACAACGCAATGAAATGTATAACGAAATATCGAGACTAAAAATTGAAATAGATGAAAGTTATCACTTGCTAGCATTTTTTTCAAAAAACACCTTCATAAAAAAGTTTTCGTCATCTGCAACAGGATACGACCATGCTTTAGTCAATTATACGTCGGGTAACAAAGGCGCACTAAAATCGACGATATCATTCAACTATTCTTCAGACGGCGTTCTATATTATCTCGAAAACTCTTGCGTTGCTGGTGTCGCAAATATTGCAAGCATGGCAAAATCACTATTAAAATATTTTATTATAATCGGAGTAGTTCTTGCAGTTTTTTCAATGCTATTGTTAAGCAATTACATAGCCATCTCCATATCGTATAAGAAAAAAGAAATCGGCTTGTTAAGAGCAATCGGAGCAAGAAGTGTAGACGTGTTTAAGATATTCTTCTCCGAATCGTTTATAATCGCATGCATATCTATAATACTAAGCACCATAGGAAGCGTTGTGTGTTGCAATTATTTGAACTTAAGCATGAGTACAATTGTTAATGCAAGTTTGTTTGTGTTTGGACTTCCGTCTTTTGGAATAATGTCTGCAATTGCAATATTTGCCGCATTTGTTGCAACACTGTTACCCGTATTCTCTGCAGCAAGAAAGAAACCTGTAGAAGCAATACGTGCACTATAACGCAACTACAAACTGCCTAAATTACACTAAAAATAGGTAATGTCTATTTTTGTAGCAAATCTAAAATGAATTTACAACATAAAACGCAATAAAAATTACGATAAAAAACGAGCCGTGGCGAAAAGCACGGCTCGTTTCATTTTTCTGTTTTATTTTTTTTAAGGTTATTTCTTTAATTTTTCTTGCTCGTCGTTTAATCTTTGTTTTTTCGTGCATTACGGCGCTTTTGGTTTTGCTCTTCCTTTTTAGAACGGCGCTCCTCTAAAAGTGCATCGTACTGCATATCGATAGTTTTAATAACTCCTTCTAAATACAATCCGTTTTCAATGCGAATAACCGTTGCCGCTTCCTTGACCTTTAAGTCGTTTTCGTTAAACGATTGCTTAAATGCAGAGCCGACAAGCATAAACACAGCCTCGACGGTGCCTTTACGAATACGCAACCTCACGATTTTATCTTTTGCATATTTAAATGTTAAATGCTCTTTTGCTTCGACGCACTT
>CAYLUH010000004.1:50869-68824 GCA_964386845.1 uncultured Christensenella sp. | reverse complement strand
ACGGCAATCTTTGCCTTTTTAAGAATTTTTTCCAGTGCATACTCATCTTCGAAAACGTTTGATTGTAGCATTACGTATTCGCCGTTTATTTTTAGACAAAACTCCCGCTTGTCGTTTACGGCACAAATCTCAAACGAAGGATAAGTTTCTTCACGAATCCACTCCCCCGTCTTGTCGTTTACCGTTGCCACCATACCGTTGCCACGGCACACGCCGATTGCGTGTTTTGCTTGCTCGATAGTGACGTAAGAATATCTAGACTTCACAATCAAACTTCTCGCATTGTCGTAAAGCGCAAAAGCATACCTGCCCTTATCTGTTTTCGACACTACGTATGCGCCTTTTTTTTCATTCTTCTTTTCCGCCTTTTCTTCTAAACTATTTTGCTGAGGCAAAATAACAGCAAGAACAGCCATAATCATCATGCCCGAAAAAAGTGTTGCAAGAAGGGTGTAAACGCAGGTATGCTCAATCAGAATACCGATTACTGCGCACACAAGCCCTGCAGAAAACACCCAGCCCGTTATTTTTGCAATTTTCGTTACCTTCCAAAAAGAACAAAAAACGAGATAGAACATTAACAGTATATTAAGTAGCACTAATACCCAGCACAAACATTCCGTGCCGGAGCAAGTTATACTTTTAAAAAATTCTTCCATAAGCACCTCTATTCTTTATCTTTGGGATACTTAAAAATCTTTTTGTTTTTCTTTGACTTTGCCACCAAAATCAATATAAAGCCCATCGAAACCACGGCAAGCAACGCAAAAGATACGATAATTATCGTCGTATTTGTCGGGCTGTCGTTTGCCGTTCCCCCTGTAACCACGTCGCCGACAATGGCAAATTCGCCAAGTTTTTCCGTGTCAAAAACAACCAAGTCTTCTTCTCGAACAGAATTACAAGAAATTAGATTATTTTCTTCCAGTTCGTACGCCGACACCAAAACGCATTTTTTCTGCATTTCCGTCAACTGTATTTTAACGGTAATTTTACCGTTAGGATTAACCACCTTTTCACCACGCATTAAGCATACGAAGTAAATGTCTTTTATTTCGAAGTTTTCCCCTGCGGCAGCCAAAATCTTTTGACTATCCACCGTAACGAAATAAGTTATCCTTTTAACTATCAAAACGGTGTCGGGTTCTTGTCCCTCTTCCGTCGTAACGTCGATACCCGTTCCGTTTTCCGTCCTTTCGTACCAATGATAAATTTTACCTATCGGAACGCTCGTCCCCACGATATCCAACTTCGTGTACCACAACTCGCTGTTTTCGTCAACGAAGGTTGCGTCTGTTTTTTCGTCGTAAGTAAAAGTCACTTCGTAATTATTTGGCGAAGCGTTATCCTTTATTTTGAATTTTAACAGCAAAATATTGCCCGTTTCGTAAGTGTTCGTTGCGCTTTCCCAATAGAATTTAAAATCGGACGGAAAAACGCCGTTTTCCACGTTAGTGGTGGTAAATTGCAATTCGGAAAAAGCACTGCCCCTTTCAAAGCCTATAAACTCAAGCCCGGCGTTATCGTATTTTAGCGTCAACACAAGTCCTGCAAGCGATGGATTTTCGGTAACGTCGACGCTAACCGAAGCAACACCGTTTTCCACTCCCTTTAATTGCAAAGTAATTTGCGGTATTTCATCTTCCCTTACGTTATATTTCATATACCCGTAAAGTTTTAAATCGTTAGACGGCATTCTTTGAAAGGTTACCTTTTTCGTGCAATCTTCGTCCAAAAACCATCCTGAAAAATTGTAATTCTTTTTGCTGGGAACGTTGCTTAAATCAACGACTTCGTTATACCCGTAAATCTCACCGTCGAAAAATTCGCCGTCAACGTAAAAAAGCACTTGATATTCAATCGGGGTCGTCGAATATTCTGCAATGTACCACAACTCGTTTTTTACGTTAGACACAACGCCTTTCCACCCCTTAAAAACATACGAATACTCTTTATCGGTATCTCTTTTGGGCGTTTCTCCGGTATAAGTCGGAACGTCTTCTGCGTTATAGTCTTTTCTTAACAGTTCCGTCCCGTCGTAGTTTTTATACACGACGGTAAATTCCCCCGTCGTAAGCGTAACGACGCCGTTTTCTATATCCACACTAGTAGGCTTACCGTACTCGCTGTTGGTGTTTTTCTCGTCATATTCAAGGCTTATCGGATAATCGCCGACAGGAGCCGACAACTTGCTTTCAAAGGTAAATTCGACAAGCAATCCCGTCGTATTATCTTGCGTCGTGCCGTCCCAAAGCATTTTGAAATGCTCCACCGAATATCCCTCTTCCGTTTCCGTGTTGGTGGTGGTAAAAGTATGCGTAGTTAAAGCGTCACCCCTTTTTACACCGACAAGCGACATCGCCGTTTTGTCGTACTTCAATTCTAGCACCATAGCGACAAGCCCCGTATTTTTTTGCAAATACGCATTAAGGGTAAAAGTTTGTCCACGATGCACAATTTTGCTTTCGACGGATATTTTCGGCAACTCCGTTGTTTCTGCCCTAGCACTGCTAAAAAGCCGATTTCCAAGACCTAACGGCATAGCGAAAACGATAAAACATATAACAAGCACACACAACAGGTGGCACATTGTTTTTTGGCGACGATTAGTTATATTCTTTTCCATTTACGCCTTCTTTTACGCACGATAATTACAACGACCAACGCAACGACGCACACAACAGCCACGCTTATCGATAAAATAAGCCAAAGCGTTCCGTTGTCGTTTTGAGGTGCGCTTTCCGTTACAATCTTTTCCACACCACTGTTTTTCAAGGTAACTTTCGTACCGCTTATAACCAAGTTTTTCGTTTTAATTTCGCCGTCTGCCAAATAGGTTACGTCCTTGTCTTTTTCGTACCCGAAAGTAATAGCATAGTCGCCGTCGACGGCGTTTTCTTTTACGGCAAATGTAATAGACATCAGCCTGCCCGTGCTTGTATCGTTAGAACGGGTTTTTCCCATATACGTAATTTTATAAGGAAAAACTGAATAACTTTTCGAAGATAAAGGTTCTAACGACTTCATCGCATCGCCGTACACGACGCTTTCCAAATCAAACGCATCGGCATCGTAATCAAGCGTCAAAAGCATTGAATACACACCGGAGTTTTCTTTCACGTCGACGTCGACGGTTATCTTGTCGTCCTTTTGTTTTATACCCCAAAACACCATAACGACGTTATCGGTAGAAGCGTTTGCAACAAAAGGTCTAGCCAAAACGCCGAAAAAGGTAAAGCATAAAACGAGCAATAATATAGTTATTTTCGTCGCTGATAATTTTTTCATAGTTTTGGCTCCTTCCTTTGTTTTTAACTTTCTCTTTCGAGATATTCGTGTACGTGTATCGTATATTCTTTTTCGCACAATTGATTACTAATGTATTCATTGCCGTAAGCGACGGTGAAAGATAACGTGTAATCTTTATTGTTTATCGCCATCTGCAAATCGCCTACCGTCGAACCGTAATCGTAATTTTCGTTTATAACGAGAGTTATTTCAAAATACCCGTTAGACAAATTGTCTTTGTTTACGGTAACGATAAACTTATCGCTCTCCTCCGGCGTACGGTCGTCTTTCGCAATAAGCGTGTCGCCTTCATTTACCTCGTAATTTACCATAAAAAATTCTGCATTTCTTTGTAACGGTGGAACGTTGTCGATTTTTATCGTAACGATTTCCGATGTCGATTCAACGCCGATTCTAAGCGTACAATCGACGTCGATATAATTATTTTCGCCCTCCGTCACCTTGTGCGTGTTTGAGTAAACGGTATACTCTAATGCGTAATCAATAATTTCAATATCGAATTTTCTTTCTTCGTAAATTACACCGCCACATTTAATGCTGAAACTCAAGGTGTATATATCCCCGACGGTAAAACTAGCCGTACTTCTCGCTTCTTTTACACCTACGTAAATTTTTCCTCTAAACGACTCCACTGCAACGCTAAAAATTTTGCTTTCCGAATCGTTTGTCTCCACGAAAGAGGATTGATTTTTCTTCGTTATCTTGTAAGTGATATAAGGCGTTTCGTTTTCCACACCGTCGGTGTCGTCGGTTGCGAGAGTAAACCAATTATCCGTCAAAATGTTGCCACTGGGGAATGCACCCAAATTCGTCGGGTCAACCTTTATTTGATTGCCGTTCATTTCTGCGTACTTATAAATCGAACCTGTACCGAACTCATAATTAGGCTGTCTTATTTCGGGAGAAATAACCGTAACTGCCTCTCCCGTAACTTTCGCCTTCTTTAAGCCCTTTGCAATTTCGTAACCGTACCCATCGACGATTGACATACGAATTGTCGTAACGTCACGAATATCGTCGCTTGTATCGGCGTTAACGTCTGCCACTCTTATCAAGAAATATCTCGTCGTGGTAGAAGTGCCGAAATCATCGCCGTGCACGAATTCCCATTCAGAGCCTTTTGCAACGACGGTCATCTCGTATCCACCTACAATCCATTCACGATAAATGGTTATATCGTTCGTCGAAACAACTCCGTCCGCATTAACGTCGCCGTTACCGATATCGAATATGTACGCACCGTACACCGTTATATTATTTACAGGCACCGTCTCGATTTTTTCCGTTCTTAACGCATCGCCGTACCACATATCGTACCTAAACCACGCCACCGTATCGAGCGGACAAATATCGGCAAGTTTTTCGCCGAATTTTGCCTCTACGTTCATTTTATATTCGGTATAATCTTTACCGTCTATCGAAAGCATAAAGGAAATTTCGTAAGTTACGCCGTCTTTGGTGTAAGTTGCAAAATACGTCGTACCGGTGGTAATCGGAGAAATTGTAATAACTTCGCCGTCTTCACTTAAACTCCAACCTGCGAAAGTGAAATAATATTCTGCCGTTGCGCTTCTTGTCGGCTCGCCTTTCTTATAGATAGGAGTATCTAAATATTCGTAAATTTCCGTGTCTAAAACCGTTTCGCCGTCTTGCCAAATTACCGTGTAAGTGTCGATATCCCATTCTGCATAAAGGATAACGTTTGAAGTTATGGTGCTTGCGAAACTAAACGCTTTTCCGTCCTTCGTCCAACTCTTTGCAAAAGTATATCCGTCAATGGTAATTGTTTCCGCATCGTCGTTACAGCACGGAGGTTGCGTTGCCGTTTGTCCGCTGAAACGATATTGCGTTTTTGCCTCTGTGTCTTTAAATTCGTAAACGACTTTCGTCTTAGAGTGGCTTTCCTCCTTGTCTAGGAATGATACGCTAAACACGTCGTTCATTTCCGTTTGACTTTCGATAAAGTTATCGCTGTCTGTAACCGTTACGATAAGTTTATACTTGCCCGATTTTTCTGCCGTGAAAGATAAATCCACTTCGTTATCGCCAAACGTTTTGACGATTGACTTAACTTCATCGCCGTTTTCGTCCACTATCGTGTACTTTAACGTTGGCAAATAATATTTATTTATCGGCAATGCGTCGTCGTAATCTTGTGTAATTTCAAACCATGTTGCCGTGTCGAGATTGTACTTAATATCTGCAACATCCAACTTCGCCTTGTTGATGACAAGCGATACCGTTAATTCGTCTGCCGTGTAATTCTCCGTCAAATTATTAACGCTAACCTTTATCGTGTACTCGCCTGCGTCTATCGGTTTACCCGACAAAACGGTTCCGTCCTTGTAATATTTTATATCCACTCCCGGAATATATCCGTCTTCCTGTTTAAGCGTCGGTTTTACCGCTTGGAAATTAGATTCGTCGCCGTTATAGTCTTGTAAATATCCCTTTACAATGCTGTTTACACCGTCAATGGTTATCGACGCTTTGGAAATAACAATCTCCTTGTAATCGGCTTCGATGCCTTGCGCAATAAAATCGTCGTAAAAGGCTTTTACGTAATAAGTTCCGACAACACTTGGTGCACTCGCAATTTCCGTATAAACGCCGCCTGCCATCGTAAAGAACTTGTAAGTTAAATATTGCCTGTCAGCCCCATCGCCGAGTATTGCATAGTAATCTTCTGCAATCGTTTGCGATTCTTGGCTTAAACCTTCTTCTAACGTTGCGCCGTTGTAAACACGACTTTGCGTAATCAATTCAATCGTCCAACCCAGTTCGCCCTTCTTGATGGTGAGCGTGCCGTTTACGAAAGTTATCTCGTAGTTGTCGGCGTTGTAAGTAAGGCTTGTCGTAATTGCATTTTCGTGGTCGCCGACGTCCTTGTAATCTTTAACCAACCTGACTTGTTCAATTATAATACCCGTGTCGGTGTTTCTTATAAAGTCGAATTGACTATCCGTTATATCTCTTTCGTCGTCAAGCGAAAGCGTTGCTTGGCTAGAATCCGTCGTGTTAAGTATAACGTTGTTACCCGTGTAAATAACCTCTTGGCTGTTTGCAGTTACCTTAACACCTACTTTCGTAATGATAAGAGTAACGCTATCCGCCGTATCTTGCCACGAATAGTTGCTCTCTACAAGCCCGTCTTTAACGTTAAAGGAAACGCTTATAGAATAAGTGCCACCGTTAACGGGATAAACTTTAGAGCCGTTATACTTAATCGTAGCAACGAGTTGGCTCGGATAACTGTTTTCGTCCAAATAGAAAATATGTTCAGAGCCGTTGTATTCCACGCTATATCCGTCAACAACGAGGCTAGCCCACGACTTCCATTCGCCATCGTCGAGTTTGCCGAGTAAGTTTTCGAAATCCAAATTCAAATTCATTGCCGTTACCGTAAGAACGCCGTTTTCAAGCGTCACTTCGTAATTGATAAGCAATGCGTCTAAAATATTTTGTGTCTCCGACTTAAAGGTTATGTCGTAAGGTCCCACCTTGCCGTATTCTTGGTCGCCTGCACGATAAGAACATTCAAGTAGAGAATTAACGTCTATTTCTCCGTAAGTGTCGTAAGATTCGCCTTCCACGAATTCATCTGCCGTCGTTTGATATTCGTCAACCGATTTTCCAAATTCGAGGCTGAAACTATTCGCCGTTATTTTGAGTGATTTTTTATTGATAACAAGAGTATAAACTTTGCTATCACGGTTTTGCTCTCCACTCCAACTGTAATTCGTGTTAAGAGAAATTGTGATAAAATATTCGCCGTTTGCATTCTTCCACGAAGAATAATTATCCCCCGTGTTAACCTCGATTGTGTACTTATCTTTGTCTTCTTGCTTTTGAACGACGACAAACTGGTGCGTTTTTCCGTCGTAAACTATAGAAACGCTTGCGTTTGCATCGCAAACTTCTCCGCTTTCGCCGTCAAGACGAACGGTCGGAACGTACACGTAAGCATATCCCAGTTCAAACTCGACTTCTTTACTTAATCCCGTATAATTGTTCGTTTCCGAAACGGTAAAAATAGCGACGTACGTTTTTCCGACGACAAGTTCAGCCTCTGTTACTTCTTTACCGTTTTCTTTAATGACGATAGCAACTTCGTCGTCCGCCTTAAATAAAGCGTTTGCCTCCATTCCAAAATCGTCAATATTATCTGCGTTGACAAAAGGCGTCGTTTCCCAATCGTTTGTCGCTTGAGCGATAAACACTTCCACTTGCACGCCGTCTTTCGTGTAAACGGCGTCTTCTCCGTTTTTAGCGAAAGCGTAACTGTTTTGGAAATCTTCGTCTACGTTTACCGAAACGGTGTAGAAAATTTGTTTTTTCGGTTTCCAATACTCGAACGTGTTGTTTTCTAATTTACCGTTAGCGTTTAAGTAATCGGTGCCCTCTATTTTTGCAACCTTTGAAATATAAACGATATTGCTGTAATTTACGCCGTTTATACTGCCGTCGATTGTAAAATCGCTTATATCCCAGTCAAGTTCACTGCCCGTGTAGTTTTTAACGCTACCGATTATACTTTCAAAAATAATATTCCAATCGTCGCCGTCTAGAACCTTTATCGTAACTTCGTAACGTCCGTCGATAAAATTAACCGAGTAATTGCTTCCGTTGTTAACGCCCTCTATATCATAGGTACCGACAGGCAAATATCCGTATTCGTCGTAAGTGCCTAAAATATTGTAACTCAAACCGATGTTGTCGAGGGTGTCCGTACCGAACAACTTGCCCGAAGTAATTTCTCCTTTAACAACTTGTAAAGTTTCTCCGTACTCGCTCGTCCAATCGGTGCCGATTGTTACGGTAATTTCCACCGGAACGATTTTCCATTCAATCTGTTTCGTAGTTACAGTCGGGTCCGACTCTCCGCTCCACGCATAATTATCGCTTTCCAAAATTGCTTTTAAGGTGTAAGTATCTGCGTTTGTTTGATGGTCGCCCTCAAACCTGTAAGCGTCAAGTCCGTTAATGGTTGCCTCGCTCGGCACAGTCGGGAACTGCCCTTCTCCGTTGTAAGTAAGGTTGCCTATAACGGGAATCTCAACCACTTTCGGCGTAATTGTGTAAGTACCGTTATCTTCTTCGGCGTAGTTTTCGTCTTTATTGTGAATAAGTTCGATTTTGTAATTTTCGTAAACGTCACTATACGAAATCTCTATCTCGTAAGTACCTTTATCCGCCCTGTTCGACGCCGTTGTCGTAAGTGTGAAAACTAAGTTGTTAGACGCTATATCGTCGGCAACAAAGGTGTAAGTATTTTCAAAATCTTGCAAATAATATTTCCATTCAAGATTTTTCAACTCGTCGCTGTACTCACTCGTTTTGTTAACTGCAACGACGGTAAAACTAAACCTGTTCATCGCCACTTCAATGTCGAATTCTTTCGTGTCGCCTGCGTTTAACACTTGTCCGCTTTGCGTGAAAGTGTAATTCGAAGTTGCCGTAAACTTCAATTTAACGGTGTAAGTACCTGCGTTTTTGTAGGTTGCATCGACAATTTCTAGGTCATAGCCCTTTTCACCGTTTAATGCACTTATCAAATCGGTAACGGTAAAGTCGCCCTCCGTCCACGATTGTTCGGTGCCGTTGTAAGTTTTGTCGTTTAAGTGTTCGGCGCTCAAATCTATCGTGTAAGGCGTAACGCTAACGTCAAATTGTTTTTCGGCAAATTCTTCAAAATAATCGTTTTCTTGTATGTAAACGCCAAGTTTGTAATTACCAACGTCCTTCGGCGCACCGTTCAACTTGTTGCCGTTTGCATCGTACCAAGTAAGCGTAACGAATTTCGTCCATTCGTAACTACTAACGCCGTCCGCAAGCGTTATATCATAAGCATTGTAATGATATTTAATAATGTTTGTAAGGCTTGCAGATAAGTCGGAGCAATCTTCTTCTACATCCACTTCTTCCGTATCGTAAACGACGCTTCCGTTTATAATAGTAACCTCTGCTTTTTGACGAGCAATTAAAACGACGTTAGCATTGTCCACTGTAATTTTCAATTCGCATAAAGAAGCGTTGTCGTTACTTGATAGCACGCCGTACGCCTCACTTCTGTCGTTGTGAGAAAGCACGTCGTTATCCGTTGCGTTGTCGTAAGTATCCGTCTTGTACGCCGTCTTAAAACCAAACGAATATTCTCCGTTCACAGCCTTGCTTGCGTTATAAATAATTTGTATAAACGCCTCGCCCGTATCGTCGCTGTTAGGCAATTGTTCAAGCAAAATCTTAAACGGTTCCGTCGTGCCTTTTGTCACGGTCACGTCCCAACCTTTCAAAAGGGCAGTCGATTCGGCGCCGTCTCCCAGCACTAGTTGTCCGTTTACGGAAACGGCTTTAATGGTAAATATTTTGCTGTTATATTCGGGAATAAGAAGTAACGAAGCAATCCCGTCGTTTACCATAATTGCGTAATTTGTGTAAATATCCACGCTTTCGTTTGCGCTTACTATTTTTACGTTTTTATCGGTTCCGTAAATACCCGAGGTAGACAAGCCCGTTTTTTCGTCTATCGTTCCTTTCAAATGGAAAGACTTGTTGTAAGTAACGTTGTAAACGGCTTTGAAAGTTACTTCCGTGTAACCGTTATTCCACAATTCCTCGTAAGAAGGTAAATCGTCGGAAGTGTAATTTTTGCCCGTTTCTTTGCAATTCCAGTACTTGAAATTGTAAGTATAGTAATAGTTGTTAGGAATATCCCATTGCGGAACGTTTAACTCGTCCTTATTAGAATCGTCTATTTGCAAACTTTCTATCGCACTGCCGTCAAACTCTACAAAATCTACTTTGACAATATTTCTAACGACCTCTATTTCCTTTTGAATTGTTGCGTAAGTATCTGCATTCTCTAAAGAAAGCATTGCCGTTTGCGTTCCGATAGTTAAAGAAATTCTGTAAAATCCCGCTTCTTTAATTTCCGAAACGACTTGATAAGTTTGACTGTCTTTAGCCCTATATTCTATCAGCGTCGAAACGCTAGGATTACTTGGCAAACAGCCGTCAACAATCTCGTTTCCGTCAATCGTGTAAGTAAAGGCTTGCCCCGTATACACTAATTTGTCTTCTATATTTAAGGTGTATTGTCCAACCGTTATATTGCAATCGGCACAATAAACGTCTATCGTGTTAGAGAAATTATCGTTAACTGCGTATTTTAAACCGTTGACGCAGTGCGAAGTAACGTCCCCGTCAGAGTTAGAATATTCGTAAGTGTAAGAATTTTCCTCGCAACCACCCGTGATATTTCTGTAAACGATTGCATCGCCGAAATTCGGATAATCGTCGCTGTTAACGACTTGATACCACACTTGACTGCCGTCTTCCTTTCCACCGTTCAAACGCCACGCAACTTCGCCGTTTTTAAATTGACTTAAAGTAACGCTTGTTGCAGTAATGGCTACGCCACCCACACCGTATGCGCTCGTGCAAGAAGTGTTTAAGTAATAGTTGTTAGAGTACATGTTGCCGGATTTTTTGTTATAACCAACAATCGCACCGTCTAGCCCCTTGTTGTTGTCGTCGGTAACGATAGAACCGTAGTTAAAGCAGTTGTAAATACCACCGAAACTAGCGTTGTTGATATATCCCAAAATTCCAGCGATAAATCTTTCGCCGCCCGTCAGCGTGCAAGCAACGTCGCCGATATTAGCACAATTTTCAATTCTTACGTTTTGGTTTGCATAAGCGACCACGCCACCGATACAGTCTGCCCCGCCCGAAGCAACGTCGCCGTAATTTATGCACTTAATAATCTTCGTTCCTAATTGTGCGTCTCCCGCAACGCCACCGATATGTGCCGAGCCACTTCCCAAAACGCTAACGACGGCATAATTGTTACAATCGCTAACAGAACTTGTCGACGAACCGTTAGAAGTCGTCGCCATTCCCACGATTCCGCTAACGGAACTACCCACTTGTATATCTATATCTCCGTTATAATCGCAATTTTCGATAACGCCGTTGTCCATATAACCGACAATTCCGCCAAGAGATGTGATACGGTTATTCAAATTAGTTGCGTCAATGCCCGTACGAATATCCTTAATCGTCACGTTTGACGTAACGTTTTTAACGGTACCTCTGTTGTTTACGTTGCCGACCACTGCACCCACGTTGTTTGCCTTTGCCGTTACTTCTATTTTGCCTTCGAGTACAAAATTATTTACAACGCCACCCGAAAGGTATCCGAACAGACCTTGATTGTCGCTTGCCACTTTAATATACAAATTAGAAATAGTCGCACCGTTACCCTCAAAAGTACCCGTGTAAGCGCCGTTGCCACTTCCGACGGAAGTGTATTCTCTGCTTTCAAGGTCAATTTTATCGACGACGATTTTTGCGTTGATAGAATACTCCCCTGCATTGACTTTTTTAGCAAACCAGAATAAATTACCACCGTTTTTAATCTCGTACACGCCGTCTTCGTTAACCTCGCACTCTTCGTACGGATTAGTGCAATCGGTACCCACGCTCTCGTGGTCTGCCACGCAAAAACCGTTTTCGTTGTAATAACAGCCCGTGTAATTAAAGGTTGCGCTTCCGAGAACGTTCCTCTCGTTTTGCAACTTGTAAATTCCGTAATTGTCCGTCGTAACAGTCGAGTTTTCACCGCCTGCAATAACGTTCGTTACAGAACTGGCGTCGTCAAAATTTACTTTACAATTGTCAATGGTAACGTTGCTGTTTGCATTTATTTGGTCGCTACCGCCTATGTAAGCCACGTCGACGGAATGGTCCGCACGGTTAAGATTAAGCGTACTGCCACTTATATTTATATCTCCGTAGTTACATTCGCCCGTACCACCGCCGATACAAACGGCGTTAGTGTTCGTTAAATTCAACTCGCTATTTTCTATCGTGATATTTCTGCAAGAAGTTTGGTTATTACTTTTAAAGTCGTTAGCGGCGCCGATGCACGCACCCACACATTCACTTGCTTCGTCAGCGTTGTTGTTTGCAAGGGTTAAATTGCTGTTTTTAATAGTTACGTCGCCACATTCAGAATAAGAGTTGAAAGCCATTCCGGAGCCAATCATTGCGCCTTTGCAAGCACAATTTCCAGCAACGATAGTGCTGTTTTCAATCAAAATATCGCCGCAATTAGAACTATATCCTGCACCTATCAAAGAACCCCAGTTAAGGTTGGTCGTATCGGCGCCGTTAACACGTTCGATGTTAATGGAAGCGTTTTTAACGGTGATATCCCCGCAAGACGTTTTACTTCCGTCTGACGACCAAGCAGAGCCGATAACTGCGCCACCCATTCTTCCTTCGGTACAGACGTCTATTTCCACGCCGTATATTCCAATGTCGCCCGTAGACACGTGCCTTGCCGTTCCGATAACGCCACAATAACTATCGTCCACGCCGGAAGAAACCATTTTGCCACGGTTACTTCCGTAAGACTGCGAATATATCGTAATGCTTGCGTTCGCTTGTAAAAGTATTTGCTTAAAGTCTAGCGTTGCGCCGTCGCAAATAATCAACTTAATTTTGCCTTGCACAGTTATATTGCTTGTCATCGTCACGTCGCCCTGTACGACGAACCAATCGCTAGACGAACCTCCCCACGTTGCCCCGTTACCGGAATTAACTTCGTTCACCATGGTTACCGTTTGCGTGTTTCCGTCTTCGTCAAGATAGGTCACGCTGTCTACTGATGCACTTGCCGTCTTTCCGTTAAACAAAAAGGAAACGCCAAATAGCCCCGTTGTAACAATCAACAAGGCGAGTAGTACGCCAAGCAACCTGTTCTTCAATGTTTTTGTCATAACAATTCCCCCGTAAAGAATTATTTATCGTATATATAAAAACCTTTTTCCTCTTTTTTCATAAACTCTTAAAAAGAAAAAAGATATTTACCCCGTTTACGTAAAATAATTTATTATTTTATCATTATATCTTATTTAATTATAACCCCACGATTAAAAAATTTCAATACCCAATTTTATTTTTTTTTAAGCCTCCCCGTAATTTTCAAAAACACAACTAATATCGCCACGAAAAAAGAGAAAACGAACGAAAATTTTTCCGTTCGTTTTCTCTTTAATTTTTTACTTTTTTTGCTTACGATTGACTTTTGTTTTTAACAGCGTTTTTTAAGTTTGCAAGATAATCTTTTGCGATTTTTGCCGCATCGTCCAAAGCGCTTTCAAAAATTGCCTTTTGTTCGCTCATACTTGCGATTGCCGTTTTTTGTCTGTTTTCAAGTTGCGTCCATTCTTCATCGGACAAATCTTGTTTAATCCTGTTAAGATATTCGGTTGCTTTACCTTCAAGGGTGGTTACCTTTTCTTTTAATTCGTCAAGTTTAACTTCCCCGCTTTCAATAATAGCGTCCACTTCGTCCAAAATATCTTCCAAGTCTTTCGTCGCCGTATTCAAAGTGTTTTTAATTAAATCGGGCATATTAGCCATCGCCGTTTTAACAGTTTCCAAAGTTTGTCTAGCCTTTACAGAAGCGCTTTCAACCTGCGTTCTGTATTCAGCCGTCATTTGATTTACCTTTTCTTTAATAGCCGTTTCTGTTTGAGAAAGAGCCAACGATAAATCCGTCTTCATTTGTTCCAAAGTTTCCGAAGCCGGCGTATTTTTGAAAAGTTTATCTGCGTAAGCTTCAATGCTTTCAACGGTAATTTTCCCTTTCGAATTTTTAAGTTCTTCCGAAGATTCCATTCCGAGTGCATTTACCACCTCGTCGATTTGTTCGTTGCTCAAAGGATAATTGCTTACCTTGTTAACGAGTTCCGCCACGTCGCAAACGACTCCGAAGCCTTTGGAAGCAGAAGCGTACATTTGATATACTGCGCCGTAATAAGAAGTCGTCGGGTGAGAAAGCATTTTTTCAAGATAAAACTCGTTGTACACTTTGTACCCCACAATGCTCGTTGCCTCGTCGTAAACGGCAAGCGCTTTCGCCTTTACTTCGTTGTAAGCCTCCGTTGCGTATTCTTCGATTTTCAAACTAGCGTTTTTAAGAATTTCAATCAATTCTGCGTCGTCCATAGTTACGGCAGTTTCCAAAGAAATTTCTCCCGTTTCCGACACGCTTAGTGCAAGTTTAAATTTAGACACCGACATATTTTGAATTGCCGTGTTGTTCGGGAATTGTTTTTTCACTTCTTCCATTTTGCGAAGAAGGGAATATGCGCCCTCCATATCCGTCGTTACGCTTAATCCCGAATTTTGCGCCGTCGCCGTAATCGTCGTGTTCACCTTGCTTAAAATTTCGCTAGCAAATTCGTTATCTCCCGAAGAAACGATTGTGTCCACAACCTTGTTATTTTCGTCGAGATATCCGTATTCGACAGCAAGCGCCGTTATTTTACTAATGGCGTCGTCGATTTTTTCTCCCTTAATGCCCGTTTCTTGATACAACAAGACCTGTCCGTCCTCATTTTCTCCACGAACGCTTATAACCTTGTTGTCCTTATCGACGATAAGTTCTATCGACGGGTTAATATCCAAACTGACGTAGGCTTGAGTCTCCGTCGTGCCCGTATTGTCGTCGCCTTTTTCCCCGCACGCCGTAAGTGCACAAGCAGAGCAAGCAAGCGCAAGCGATAAAGATAATGCTAAAAACCTCTTTTTCATAAACTGCCTCCTTTTTGCCGTTTATCTTATTTTACTTATTAAACACCGTAAATTCAAGTTTTATTGCAAAATTTATTTATTATTCCAAAAATTTTCCAGCGACCCGTACTTAGAAATTATCCCTGCAACAAAATCGTCGTACTCGTCTTCGGAAATGCCGTTCCTGTTTTCTTCGTAAACGTCTTTAAACTTTTGTATTCTCAAAAGAGAAAATTTATTTAACACGGTTTTGTACTGCGCAAGATATTCCGTCGTCGTTTTCGGAGCGTTTAGTAAAGCCTGCAATTCGCTCACGTCTTCTCCCACGATTTTCAAAACGCTTACGTATTTTTCTGCCGACGCACTAAAATCCTCTTTCGTTATGTTAGAAAACAATTCTCCGTAATCGTTGCCTTGTAAATTCGAGTAGACGTCGACGGCGCTTTTCAATTCTTCCAAACTTTCAAAAAGCGTGCCGAATTTATTTTGATAATTTAAGAGCATATTTTCCATTTCGTTCATTTTGTTTGCAAACTGCTCTCCGTAACTTGCCCCCGAACTTTTTATAGTCCAATAATCGGCAGGCAACGGGCTAAACGGATTTTCAGTACTCATCATTATATCGTAACTGCAAGTTGCAAGTTCTTTCAACGCCCCTGCGTTTTCCTTAATTTTTTCGACACGGGAAAGCAACTCGCTTTTTACGTACTCAAGCGTTTGCTCCCCGACGATATAATTTTCGTAAAAGTCTTGCAAACTTTCTTCGCTTGCCCCCTCGCCGTAATAATCGGAAAGGGCGTTTACCTTTTCCAAAAATAAAGATATATCGTCTGTTTCCGTCATATTAAAGCGATTGCACATTTCCTTTACCGTCGCCTTTTCGCTCACGACGACGGCGTAAACGCCGTTATCTCTAAAGTACGATTGTAAACTTTTAGAAACGCTTTCCGTTATCCCGTCGATATCGCCCTCGCTACTCGTAAGCCTGACGGCAGTCGCATCGACGGATAAATTTAAATATCCCAACTTCGTCGCCGTGTCTGTATACGTTACGATTGCCTCTCGTAACGGTGCGTCGACCATTTTATTTAAAGTATCGTCTTGATACAAAACGACGTCTGCATCCTCGTTAATTGCCTTAACGCTTTTAACGACGCCTTGCTCGTCTGTAACGAAAATAACCGTCGGATTAATTTCCAGTGCAAAAACAAATCTGTCCGAAACAGGCGAAAGCGGTTTATCGAAAAGCCCGCACATTGCAAAAATAGCAAATACCACTGCAAGCAATATCGCAACGCAACAAGAAGTTATCCACGCTCCCTTTTTAACTAACGCATTGCCGTCTTTTTCGACGGAGCCGTCTTGCTTTTTTTCCGTCACGATGGGTGCGTTTTTAACCTCGTCGCTTAAAATGGGAGCAGTTTCGTCAAATTCTTTTATAAGACGTTTTTTCCAAGATTTCATAAACTTTCCTCCTCCCACGCTTTTTTTAATTTTTCGGTGGCACGCTTGTATTTAGAAGTCACCGTTCCAATCGGACAATTCATTATTTTGGCAATTTCTTTGTGCCTATACCCCCACACGACTTTGAGGATTACGATTCTCTGTTCTTCGCCGTCGAGTATTTTTTTCATAATCGCCGTCAAACATTCTTTTGTTTCTACGCTTTCGATTTTATTTTGCTCGCTCGGTAAAAAATCCGATTGCCTTTTTTCAAGATTAGCCTTTTTTCTCAATTCGTTAAGCGCCGTGTTTTTCGCCACCTGCAAAATCCACGCAAGCCCGTTCGTGCCAACTTGATACTGGCTCACGTTTTGCTTTATTTTCAGGTAAGTGGTTTGCATAGCGTCTTCACAATCGGCACCGTTAGAAAAATACGAATACAAAAAAGCATAAACTCCGCCCTTTGTTTCCACGTACAATTTTTCGAAAGAGGCTTCGTCGCCTTGTGATATTTTTTTTAAAGCAATGTCTATTTCACGCTTATTCATTGATTATTCCTTTGCTTTTTCGCAACCCTTTTACCTATTTATTAAACGCTTTTACACGCCGTTTTATTGCAAGCGCAACAAAACTTGTTTACATTTTAATATAAATTCATCGCAAAATCAATAGTCGACGTTATAAAGGCAAGTCTTTTTTGACAAACCTCAAAGCCCCTGCGACGTATCCTATCACCCCTGCGACAGCCAAAATAACAAACTTCCAAACAAATGCGTTGGTGCCGTCCATAATGGAAATAACGTCGAACAAAGAAATGACCGTCGTATAGTTAAAATAATTCAAAGCGTCAAGTCTAACGACGGACGGAATTACCGGACTTCCAAAAAGCCCAAGCATTGCGGCAACGAGGGCAAAAATACTAAGTCCCCCACCGACTGCCATAGAACGCTTGCTCCTGTCAAACACGCACGAAGTAAAAAAGCATAATCCCGACAAGGTAAATATAACCAAAAACGCTCCGACGTTAAGAAGTATTAAATTGCCGAAAGTTAAAGCGACTTCTTCTTTAATCAAAGCCAAGCACACGCAACCCGTTGCCGTCGTCAAACAGAAGGTACAAAAAAGTGAACCGATTAGGTACACGGCTTGCGTGAAAACTACGGTAATTCTTTTTGTCGAAGTGGATAGCACGTACGCCATAGAGCCACTGTCCACCTGCCCCGATATCAAATTGTTAGAAGCCATAATCATATAAATTATAGGAAGAAGCAGCCCTGCCAATTTATAGAAAATAGAGCCGACGACCAAGGTGTACAAATCCATTTGTCCTATTTCTTCCAAGGCTTCCGAAACGGTGGACGGCAAGGTGGATAAGAAACTCGAAGACACGTCTTTTTTAAGTTGAACCTTTTTGTCCTCGACGGCTTTTCCGTATTCGACGTCGCTTGCAAACTCACCGTTTGAAAACTTTTCTTTTAACAAATCGAATTCATATTCGACTCTACCTTTATAAGTAACAATCGCCGTCTTCGACAAATGCTTAATAGACTGATAAGTATATCCGAAAGAGTCGTATTTTTCCTTACTTACACCGTAAGAAGAAAGTGCGTCCATAAG
>CAYLUH010000004.1:0-50769 GCA_964386845.1 uncultured Christensenella sp. | reverse complement strand
CATTTCTTGCGTTTCGGACGAGTTTTCCTCGTAGCCCTGTTTTTTCGCAACGTCCTTAACGTAAGTTTGTAAATCTTCGCATGCAAAAGCGTATGCGTGCGTTACGGCATACTCTTTTGACAAAGGAGACTGCAGTTGATACTCTTGTAACGCCTCGTAGTATTCGCCGTCGCTGTTAAAACTTTCTCTCGTCGGCATAGAATTTTGCCACTCGGAAATCGCAGAAACGTAACTCGTGCCTGCCAAAGTTTTCATTTGAGGCTTTAAGTTTTGCCATCCTTCCATAGCGACGCCGTACTCATTTAAATCCGAGTAATCGTCTTTAGACGGCATACTGCCAACCCAAGCAAGATAAGAAAGCGTGTCGCTTGCGTTTTCAGAAAAATAAACGTCGAATTTTTCCAAACCGTCTTGTGCGTTTTCGTAATAAGAAATAGCACGATTTTGCATTTGCGAATCGACTTCTTTGGTAATAATCGTATCCTGAATAGAATTTTTCACCGTACCGATGTTGCCGTTTCCTGAAATCAGCATAACGCACGCAAGCATAAAACAGGTTGCGAAAGTTATAATGGTCCACATCGTTCCGTTTGCTTTACAAGATTGTTTAAACAAAGCCTTACTGAACATATTTTTTTACTCCTTTTAGTTGTTTATTTTTGAAAATAATTTTTTTTTGAAATGATTTTCGAGCGTGTACGGCAATTCGGAAATAAATTTCACGTCGTAACGATTTAGCACCTGCAAAAGTTTTGCCGTGTTGCAAGAATCAATGCGCACGGTAACTTGATTATATTGCTCTTGCAATCGTATTAAATCGTAACCCTCTTTTAAAAAACGATTGTAATCGTCGATAGAATGAAACTCTATTTTAAAGTCCTTTTGCTCCCTATTTTTAATGGCACTCATATCGCAAACGTCTTCTATGCGCCCGCCATTGATAAGCGCAACTCTGTCGCAAGTTTTTTCTAGTTCGTCGAAACTATGACTGCTCATAAAAATGGTTTTTCCTCTATCGTGTTCCTCTTTAATAATATCCAAAAAGGTGGCTCGCATAAGAGGGTCTAACCCCGTCGTCGGCTCGTCGAGAATAATAATGGGCGCATCGTTCATAAGTGCGGCGACAAGCGCCGTCTTTTGCTTCATCCCCTTACTCATTCTTTTTAAGTTTGCACTGGGGTCAAGTTGCAATCTTTCTATCAAACGGTTTGCGCACGTCATATCTTTTAAATTTAAAAAATCCGCCTGACACTTCAAAAATTCAGTACCCGTTTTCAAATCGGGAAAGGCAATTTCCCCGGGTACGTAACCGATTTTTTTTACAATCTCGCTAGAATGTTCCCAAGAAGAAAGTCCGTTCACGGTAACGGCTCCGTCGGTAGGTTTTAAAAAACCCATAACGTGCCTTATCGTCGTCGTCTTACCACTACCGTTAGTACCGACATAACCCATCATTTCTCCCTCTCTAATGTTTAAGTCGAGGTTAAAAACGCCACAGCCGTTTCCGTAATCTTTGGTCAGTTTTTTAATTTCGATAACGTTCATTGCAAAGCACCTCCGAAATTTTTATCTTCCTTGTAAAACTTCATAAAGTAATCTTCCAAAGTTTCCTTTCTGTTGCTGAAAAAAGCCACCTCCGTGTTAGACAACAAAGATATAAGCCCGTTCAAATCTTTGTCTTCCACCGACACGTAAACCTCGTTTTCTTTTTCTCCCGTCAAAAGAAAAGAAGTCAACGGCTTTGCCCTTTTTAAAAATTCCTTTTTCGCCTTTTGGTCGTTAAAGCCTATCGTGTAAAACTTTCTAGAAGCGTGCTTCAAGTCGTCTGCAACGAATTCCGAAACTATTCTTCCGTCCTTTATAATGGCAATTCTGTCGCAAGTGGAATCTATTTCAGAAAAAATATGGCTAGACAACAAAATCGTTTTTCCACGTTCTTTTTCTCTATGAATAAACTCGATAAAGTTTTCTTGCATAACGGGGTCAAGCCCACTCGTCGGCTCGTCCAAAATTAAAACTTCGGGGTCAGACATAAACGCCGTAACGACGGCAAGTTTTCTTTTAACGCCCAAACTCATTCGCTTTGTTTCGCCACGCAAAACGTTATCTCTCAAATCGAACAAATCCAGCATCTCGTTCAGTCTTTCCTCGTTTTGAATTTTTTTCATATTTTGCATCATTCTTATAAATTCCCAACCGGTAAGTCCCGTCGGCAAAGCAATCTCTCCTGGGATATACCCCACACGATTTAACACCTTGTCGTAATTTTCGAAAGTATTAAGTCCAAATATCTTCGCATCGCCGAAATCGGGCTTGGAAAAGCCCATCAAATGCCTAATAGTCGTCGATTTTCCGGCACCGTTGGGTCCTAAAAAACCAAAAACTTCACCCCTGTCGACGTGAATATTCACGCCGAAAACACCTCGCCCGTGCCCGTAGTCTTTTGTTAGACTTAACGTTTCTATCACGTGGCTTGCCTGTAATTCCAACGCCTTCGTTTTATCCACTTTAAACCTCCAAAAAAATAAACATTGTTGACATTTTAACTGTGTTATAGTATAATATCTTCGTTTGAAAAACGAAAGTACAAAAAAATCATCGTTGACAAGATATAAACATCTATAACGATATTGTTTATTTTAGGTGAAATATGAAAGCGAAAAACTTAAACAATTCTTCAAAAAAGACAAGGCGTTTAATCAAAAAGACCTTTGCCGAAATGCTTTCCGAAAAAAAGGATTTATCCTCTATTTCGGTAAGCGAACTATGTACGAGGGCAGAACTTAGCCGAGGCGCCTTTTATTCTCATTACGACGATATTTACGGCGTTGCCGAAGAATACGAAAACGAATTGATAGATGCGTTTTTCGATAAAGCACGCCTTACCAACTCCCACAACATAATGCAATTCATCGATTCCATTTTTCAATACATTCGTCAAAACAACGAAAATTATCGGTTGCTTTGCAAATCCAACGAAGTAATTTTTGCAGCAAAAAAACTAACGGCAATCGCCTCAAAAAAAATCGTGGAATTATGCCAAAACGACGAACGCATAATAAAAGACCAATTCATCGAACTTGAAATTCAAATTTTCTTAGAAGGGCTTTTTTGCGAATATATGAAATATTGCCGAAATTACTCTAGCGTCACGCTGGACGACCTTTACGATTACACCAAATTTTGGGTTGCCAACTTCATATCCAAGCGTACGGTGTAAACATTTTTCAAAATAAAAATCGCTTAAATTAAGACAATTTTAATTTACCCCGTCTTTTAACTTGCTTAACGGCAAAAAATCTGCTATATTATTAACGCAAACGAAAAAAATATTTTTTTTAGCGTGCATTATTTATGTCAAAACTTAATTTTTGCTATATGAAATGGACGGAAAAGTTTTTCTTGACCGTCGATGGATTGGCTTTCTGGAGAATCTCTGAAAAAGAGTACCGAAGGGGACAAAAACTCTCAGGTAAAAGGACAGAATTTTTTATCACGAAGAAAGCCTATTTACACGCTTTCTTTTTTTATTGTTTTTATTAGCGGGTGTTACAATGGAAGAATTTTTATTAAAGGTGTTTAAGACAATCAACGAATATCTTTCCGACTGGATTTTGGTTATAATTCTTGTCGGCGTGGGAATATTTTTCACGATAAAAACGAGGTTCGTTCAAGTGCGTTGCTTTGGCGAAGGAATGAGAAAGGTATTCGGCGGGCTTTCCTTAAAGGGCAAAAAGCATAAGCACGGAATGTCGTCTTTCCAAGCCTTCACGGCGGCAGTCGCATCGCAAATCGGCACGGGCAACATAATCGGCGCAAGCGCCGCCATCATAACGGGTGGTCCGGGCGCAATATTCTGGATGTGGATAATTGCCTTTTTCGGAATGGCGACGATATATTCGGAAGCCACTCTCGCTCAAAAAACAAGGGTCGTTAACGAAAACGGCTCAATCGACGGTGGTCCCGTTTATTATATAAAGACGGCTTTTAAGGGTAACTTCGGCAAATTTTTGTCCGGCTTTTTCGCAGTGGCAACGATAATCGCCCTCGGCTTCGTCGGCTCGATGGTACAATCAAACTCCATAAGCGAAACCATTTCGACGGCAACGGGTGGCGCCGTTCCGACGTGGGTTGTGGGCATAGTAACGACGCTTCTTGCTGGAATAATTTTTATCGGTGGCGCAAAACGAGTTGCCTCCACGACGGAAAAAATCGTTCCCATTATGGCAGTGCTTTACTTTATAGGCGGACTAATAGTTATCTTTGCAAGAATCACTTACGTTCCGGAAACATTTGCTCTCATTTTTAAGTACGCATTTTGCCCTAACGCCATCATCGGCGGAACGGTCGGCGTAGCGTTAAAAACGGCGATAAGTCAAGGTGCAAAAAGAGGACTTTTCTCCAACGAAGCGGGCATGGGCTCAACGCCTCACGCACACGCTTTGGCACAAGTAAAAACGCCTCACGAACAAGGAGTAACGGCAATCGTCAGCGTGTTTATAGACACTTACGTCGTTTTAACTTTCACGGCGTTAATCATTATTTCCACCTTGTACGCAGGTAACGGCGCACTCGCCGGTGGCTCTATACCCGAAGCGATTGACAAAACAAACATCTTATCGACGGGTATTTCGCAAATATTCGCAAGTCAAGACGTCGGCTTCAAAATCGGCAGTATCTTCGTCGCCGTCTGCTTAACCTTCTTTGCATTCTCGACGATAATTTCATGGAACCTTTTCGGTAAAATAAACTTTAACTATCTGTTCAAAAAGAAGGGCACGATAATTTACTATATCATATCCCTCGCTTTCATAATGCTTGGCTCTTTCATGCAAAACGACCTTGTGTGGGAATTAACCGACTTTTTCAATTACCTCATGGTCTTCCCCAACGCCATTGCGTTAATAGCGCTCTACAAAATGGTCGTAAACGAAGTTAAACTCCACGATGCGAGAAAGAAAAAAGGTCAATTAAAACCAAACGGAGAGCCGTTAGACGACTTGCCTCCCGACAACCTTTTAATCGAACTTGCAGACCTTTCGCCGATAAACGGCGCCGAACAAAGCAAAACGACAATTCAATAAAAACAAAAAGTGCAATCGCTTTTTTGAAAAAACGATTGCACTTTTTTATCTTTTAAGTTGTAAATTAAAATTAGTGGTGTCCACAACTTCCCTTGCCACAGCCGTGTTCCCCGCAAGTGTGAGGCGTGTCGCCGTGTTCTTCGTCGTGATGACTACATTTTACCGACGGATTATACTCTAAAGCATTGTCGATAAAATCGTTAACGGCTTTGTCCGCATCCCCGCTTACTCCACCGAAAAGTTTAATGCCGGCATCACTTAAAGCACTTTGCGCACCACCGCCGATGCCACCGCAAATTAAAACGTCGACAGAAAGGTCAGAAAGCATTCCCGCCAAAGCCCCGTGTCCCGAACCACAAGTATCAACCACTTCCGAAGAAACGACCTTGCCGTCTTCAACGAGGTAAATCTTAAACTGCTCCGTGTGTCCGAAATGCTGAAAAATCTGTCCGTCTAAATAAGTTACCGCTATTTTCATTTTAATCTCCTTTATTTGTTATTATCTATCTTTTTCCCTTTAATAATACACCTTACCACATAAATTGTCAAATAAACCCAGCCTCGCCAAATTTTTCTTCTTTTATTAGATTGCTAATTGACAAACTAAAAAAAAGTGATAGAATAAATTTGATATTCATTAAAGGATTTTATTATGTTCGAAAAAACAAAAAAGGCTCTTTTAAAAACTAAATTCGGAAAAAAATTAAGATTGCTCGTTAAAAAACGCAAAGGCGATTATACGGTGCAAAACAAAAGTAAAAGCAAAATTAAACTTTATATTAAAGGTAAAGGCCATTCGGTAATCATAGAAGAAGATTGCATTTTGCAAAAGCCCTATATCCAATTCCGTGGCAACAACAACACGCTCGTAATAAAAAAGGGCGTTGAAATAGGCAACGATTGTTCAATTTTTTTGGAAGGAAACAACTTAACCGTCACAATAGACGAAAAAGCAACTTTCGTAGAAAAATGTTCCATTGTGGCACAAGAACAAAATCTTTCCGTTTATATCGGAAAGCGTTGTATGTTCTCCCACGACGTCGTAGTTAGAACTTCCGATTCTCACTCGATTTACGATATGCAAACAAAAGAAAGAATAAACGTTGCAAAATCCGTTGTCGTTGAAGACGACTGCTGGATTTTACCCCATTCCGAAATATTTAAGGGCGCCACCGTCGGCGCAGGCTCTATCGTCGGCTCCAACACGACAATCACAAAAGACGTGCCCAAAAACTCGCTCGTCGTCGGACGACCTCAAAAAATAGTAAAAGAAAACGTTTATTGGACTCGTGAAGACGCAATCGGCACGGACGAATAAATCTAACAATCTTTTTTCAAAAATAAAAAGCGAGAAACTTTCTCGCTTTTTTTACGCAATTTTACGCTTATTTTTCATCAAATTCGCCCGTTTCAATTCTGTCGTAAAGGTCGTTTACCCTATCTTTCATAAATTCAGCAACGGCGTTTTTGTCCATTCCCTTTTGTTTAAGGTCTTGCAAATAATACTTTTCACCCACAACCATTAAGCGTTTTTTAACGTTATAATAAACGGGGCGTGTGGGGACATCCTTGCCGTTCACCTTAAAGTACTTTTCCATAACGAGCACGAATCCGGGGAAAAACGCTTTCATTCTATCCGTATACCCTGTGTTGGCGTTTTCCGGAAAAACCATAACGGCAGTGTCGTCGTTAAGTGCGTCGACGCTCTTTTTTACCGTACCCAAAAGCCTTGCGTCCGGATAAGTCGGCACCATTTTCATACCCTTGTAAAAGTACTGCGAAAACATTGCCTCGTACCACGACTTGAAAGTGGCTTTCGCCTTGCCGGCGTGATTTTTTTGAATATACAAAACGTCCCTTAAATACGCACGTCTAGAAGAGTAATTACCAAACATTTGGTGTGCACCCCAAGTAACCTTGTACACGGGCAAAAAAATCTCATATTGCATCGGTCCCATTTTGTTTGCGTGGTTTGCCAAGAGCAAACAATTAGTATCCAAAGGTTCGCCCAAAACCACGTATCTGACCTTTTTCTTAAACGTTCTTAAAACGCCTTTTACAAAATTGAAAAAAGGCTGTTCTCTTTTCGGAAGTTGATATTCTATGTCCATTATTTTATGCTACCGTCCACCGTAACTTCTTTTCCGTAAAAATAAATTGCAACCGTACCGGGACCCGTCGAAGCACCGATAATCGGTCCTATTTTTTCAATATCTATTTGCGTACCCTCTTTCACGCAAGGGATAAGCAACTCTTTGATTGCTTTTGCTTCTTCCTCGATGTCTGCGTGAACGACGGTTATTTTTTGATAAGGAGCGTTTTCGTTGTAAGACTCCTTAAACATTTCTATTAATCTGTTAATGGAATTTTTTCTTCCCTTAACCTTTTCGACAGCGTGATTTAAGCCGTTAATATCAGAAATGATAATGGGCTTAACTTGTAAAAGTCCACCGAACACCGCACTCATTGCGCTAACACGCCCGGCTCTTTTTAAGTAAGATAAACTTTCCACCGTGCAAAGTTGATTTACCTCTTGCTTGTGCTTTTCGATAAACTCTGCGACTTCCTCGATAGTTTTACCCTCAGCCCTCATTTTGGAAGCAGTTATAACGATTGTTCCAAGCCCCATACAAGAATTTCTACTGTCAATGCAAACGATTTTTGCGTCGGGATATTTTTTTAACAATTCGTCTCTTGCCGACAAACTTCCGTTATAAGAATTAGAGAGTGCCGAAGCGCAAGAAATAGACAAAACATCAAAGCCGTCGTTAATATATTTTTCAAACGCATCAACGTACTCGTTAGCGTTAATTTGCGAAGTTTTAATTCTAACGCCTTCTCTCATCAAATTGTAAAAGTCGTAAAAAGAAATATCTTTCCAATCCAAATCGGCGGGATATTCTTTTTCGTCGAAGTGTATTCGCATAGGAATATAATCGACGTCGTACTCTTTTCTCAAATTTTCCGGCAAATCGCAACAAGAATCTGAAACGATAACGAATTTTTTCATTTTGTTTTCTCCTTTAGTTATTAACAAATTTTTCAAACCCACCGTCAAGCATTTTTTTAGCCTGTCTAACCGTGTTCACGATAGTCTCGCTCGTGCCTGCCCCGTGAGCCTTTACGATAACCTTTTTAACGCCTAAAACGACTGCCCCGCCCTGCGTGTTAAAATCAAGTTTTTTCATAAGAAGTTTAAAGGCTTTGTTTATTAAAGTCAAGTCGTCCTTTTCGGTGGCGTTTTCTTTTATAATGCCGTTCAGTCTTCCGACGACGGATTTTGCCGTGCCCTCTATGTTTTTAAGTACGACGTTACCACTAAAGCCGTCTGTTACAACGACGTCTGCTTGTCCCGAAAGAATTGTCTTTCCCTCTATATTGCCGATAAAGTTAAGGTCGCTTTCTTTAAGCAACGCAAAAGTTTCCTTTGTAACGGCATTGCCCTTTTTATCTTCCGTGCCGACGCTCAAAATGGCGACGGTAGGTCTTTCGATACCGAAATAACTTTTCATATAAAGGGAGGAATATTTTGCAAACGCCAAAAGTTGATGAGGTTTGCAATCCACGTTTGCGCCACAGTCTGCAAGGCACACGTACTTTCCGTTATCCGTCGGCAATAACGATGCTAAAAAGGGACGCTCCAAAACGTTTTCTCTGCCAAGGCACAACATAGAGCCCGCCAAAAGCGCACCCGTCGAACCTGCCGATATAAGTGCGTTTGCCTCTCCGTTTTTGAGTAACGAGTACGCCTTAGGTAAAGAAGCGTTAGGCTTTGTTCTAAGTGCAAAAACAGGCTCGTCGTAGTTGGTTATAACCTCGCTAGCGAAAACTGTTTCCAACCTGTTTTCGTCGTATTCGCAAGTAGACAAAACGCCATTTATTTCTTCTTCTAACCCCACTAAAATCACACTCACGCCGTCGACTTCTTTCGTAGTCCTAACGGCACCGAGTATTACCTCTTTCGGATTGTCTGCGCCACAGCAATCTATTACAATTTTGATATTTTCCATATTACTCCAAAACAATTACGAAATCGTAAATTTCCTGTCCTCCGTCCAAAGCGTAAAACTCCAAATCTTTCAATTCTTTTTCTGCAAAAGTTTGTAGATTTTCTCTTTCTTCCTTTTTTACGCCGTCGCCGAAAAAGGTTACGAGGAAAGAATAATTAGACAAATCGACCTTGCTCAATAAGTCCACGACGCAATCCATTTTATCTTGCTTGCAAGTCAAAACGGTTTTCCCGCAAAAACCTATGTAATTGCCGTTAACGACGTCCACTCCGTTAAAGTTAGCGTCTCTATTAGACTTTGCGACCATCAAACATTTCGAAGCGTTTACCGATTCAAGCATGTTAGAAGCAATTTCATCGACGTCGCCTGCCGTATAATCTAAGTCTGACAAAACGGCGTACCCTTCGCCGAAAGATTTCGTGGGGATAACCTTGACGACGGAATCTTTAAAAATACTTCCCGCCTCCGTTGCCGCCATAATGATGTTATTGTTGTTCGGAAGCACGAAAATATTATCTGCGTTAACGGCGTCGTAAGCCGTTAAAAACAACTCTACCGACGGATTGTTCCCTTGCCCGCCGTCAATAATAAGGTCTGCGCCGAGTTCTTTAAAAACCGACATTACGCCACTTCCGTTTGCGACGGCAACGAGAGCAAAATCCTTTCTGACTGTATTTTTCTTGAAAGTTTGAGGAAGTTTTTTCTCCACCGTTTCGTTGTGCTGAAGCGTCATATTCTCAATTTTCAGCGTTAAAAATTCGCCGTACTGTTGCGCATAAGATAAAACTGCGCCGGGCGTCATCGTGTGCACGTGCACCTTAACGACGCTACCGTTTTTAACGGCAACAAGCGAATCCCCGAAAGTGTGTAAAACGCTTTTCATATTCTCCAAAGAAAACTTGGATATATCTGTTTTTTTGTGTGTAAGTTGAAGCAAAAACTCCGTACAGTATCCGTACACCATTTCGCTGTCTTCTGTAAACAAGGAAAAATCTATATCCTTATTTTTCGAAGTATCGGTAACTGCAACCTCGTTCGCATCGTCGATTTTTTCGCCTTTTGCGAAACTCAAAAATCCCTCCACGATGAGAATAACACCTGCACCGCCACTATCCACAACGCCGGCCTCTTTCAAATCTTGTAAAAGATTAGGCGTGTTTTCCAGTGATATTTTTGCTTTTTCTATATACGCTTGTAAATACTCTACAAGTCCTTCTTCTGCAAATTGTTTCGCCCCTTCGGCAGCCTCTCTGATAACCGTAAGAATAGTTCCCTCGACAGGTTTTGCGACCGACGCATACGCCGTTTTTACACCACTTAAAAATGCGTGAGCAAATTCGGGTACGGTAATTTTTTCCTTCCAATCGAAACTTTCGGTAAGACCTGCAAACATTTGCGATAAAATAACGCCCGAGTTACCCCTTGCGCCAAGCAACATACCCTGTCTTACAAGCGCACCGACCTTGCCGATATTTTCTTCCTCGATATCGTTTATAGCTTTCACCCCTCCGAGTATCGTAGAGTACATATTGTCGCCCGTATCCCCGTCCGGAATAGGAAAAACGTTCAAATCGTTTATTCTTTCGATATCGGATTTTAACTTTTGTAGCCCGTAAAAGAGCATACCCTTCAAAACTTTTCCGTCAACGTAATTGTTTTTCAATTTCTTCACCTTACATTTTTAGCGTTTTTCAAGTGTAACAACAAAAAGTATTTTAACAAAACAATCTTTTCGTGTCAATCGCATATTTTTGGCAAGGTCTTGTAAAAACAGCGTAATCGCCTTTAATTTCCTAACGATTTTAATAATTGTAAAAAAATTGTAAAAATAAAAATCAGCAGGCTTTTACCCACTGATTTTAATGTTTTTCGACTTTGTAAAAACGCCTTTACAAATATTTTTCCACCTTGCACGGCACGTTAAAAAACGCTTCGCTTTTTAAGTCCAAAAGGTTTTTATACCAATTTTTAACCTCCGTCATTTCCAAATCCGTTTGAATTTCAATGCCGAAACTCACGTTCGACTTGTATATATCGAAAGCCTTTAACAAGTCTTTTCTAACCGTCCTAAAAAGGTTTAATCTTTCTTCTCCGTAAACGTTGTTCGCATCTTTTGCGTCCAACTTTTTTATACCTATAATTTTCAATTTTACCCTCCTACCTTAACCAAATATTTTTGTCGCACGATAACTTTCGTCATCAAATTTTCATTTCCTTCTTCGTCGCAAATAACCTTTTCTCTGCCACCCGAGTAAACGACGTAACTTTTGGGCGTATCAAGTGGCGTCGTCACCTTTTGGCTCGTTTTGTAAAACAACTGCTTCCCGTTCGACGACGTCGTTGCGTTAGGGTAAAGAGCAATTTCTTCTTCCGTTAAAGGCGTTTCCTTAACCACGTACCCCGTCTGACGCACCAAATTGCCCTCTACGAAATCGATATAATCGTACTCGCCCAAACTTACGCTTTCGGCAAGGCAAAATCTTTCAGGCTCTGCGTAAGGCGAAAACTTTAACATATCAGTCTCCCCGTATTCGCCCTCCACAATCATTACTCTAAACTTGTAATCGTTAAATACGATATCTTCTCTATTGTTAACGACGAAACTTATTATAACGTCTTTTCCGTCGTACCCCACGACGCCACAAGAAAACGGCGAATCCTGATTAACGTAAAGGCACTTATCGTAATCTAATCCAATCATAAAAACGTTAATAGAAACGTTCACGGGATTGCCCGTACTATCGGTTGCGTTGCCACCCAAATGCTCGAACTTCATAGAATATGAAATGCCTGCTGGCATATTAGGTCTAATCGTTGCAACGGTCTCGTTTTTTTGCACGTAACCGTTTATCGAAATGGTGTTATCTTCCATATTCGTCGTAACGACGGACTTTCCCCCACTGTTTATTTTGATATCTTTTAACTTAAACTTGTTGGCAGAATAAGAATCTATACCGTAAAAGCAAGCGTCTTGAAAATTGCCGTCTTCTCCTTCGACAGTGTTGCCGTAAACCTTAAAAACCTGCGTCGGCGTGCCGTTAATCACGTTAAGCCCGCCTGCCGTTATTCTGTTGCTAAAACAATCGCTAACTTCCACGGTGCCTATCATAGTTTCATTCACCACGTTAGAAACAAACGCCACTTCTTTTTTTAATTTACTCACGCTTTCGGCGTTTTCAGAGGCTTTATTTTGCACCTCTTTTACTTCGCTTTGAAGTCGTGATATAGAACTTTCGTTAGCCTCAATCTTCGTCGATTGCTCGCCGACTTTTTCTTGCAAAGTAGACACCGCCGTCGAAACGCCGTCTAGCGAAGATGCGTTTTGGCTCGTCATGTCTTCCACGTTTACAAGCCTAGAGTTTAAGGCACTTAAAAAGGTTAAAATTTCTTGATAAGAATCTCCCTTTTCCGGTTCTTCCACCTCGATACCCCTTTCCACGTAAAACCTTTGGTAAGAAGATTTAAGCACCTCGCCACTAGACAAATTAAAGGTAAATTGCACGCCCACGCAACCACAATAAGCAGAGGCGATTTCCTCCAAACTCACCTCCCACATATTAAAAGTAATGCCGTACTTATCCACCATTTCCTTGTGATTTTCCAGCATAACGCTGTTCATGATAAAAGAAGCGCTTGTTTCCCCGTTCGGTAACTCGTACGTCACGCTAACGACGGCGTTCCTCGGAATCGGGCACACGACGTAAAGTTTGTTTGCCTTGTTAGAACCTTGATACACTCGTTCCGGCGACGTTCCGATTGAATCGCCACTCGCATTAAAATAAAAAATCATTTTTTCATCCCCCTTTTCGAAAGGCATTGTATCACGAAAGGCGCCCTTTCCGAGCAGGGACTGACACTTTTTGGTAAAGTTTTTAAAAAAATTATTGACGGTAAAAAGGTTGTATGTTAAAATATCGCCGTGTTAAAGGAATAAAAAAAATGAAAATTTGGTTAGACGACGTTCGCCCTGCGCCATACGGTTTCGTGCTTTGCAAAAGCGTGAACGAGGCAAAAAGGGCGATAGAAAAATATGAAAAAACAGAAATGATAGAACTCATCGATTTAGACCACGACCTCGGCGATTACGCATTCGACGGAGGCGACGGCATAAAACTTCTCGACTGGCTTGTGGAAAGAAACACCCTATACCCCGTTGCGCTTCACACAATGAACCCCGTCGGCAGAGAAAACATGCAACGCATAATAAACAGATTCTGGTAGTTAAAAATCAAAATAATAGTTAATCACCACACTGTCAAGCCAAGACTTTAACTAAAAAGAGGAAAAAAATATTGAAATACACTGACCTAATAGGCCCTATTTTTGATGAAATAAAAACCATTTACTATCGCATACACGAACAAGTGAATTCGCTTGACAGATACGAATTTGACGGCAACAATTTTATTTTTTCATCTAATAAATCAATCGCAACAATACCTGATAACCAAGGTGGCATTTACATAATGTTTGAAAAAGAAGAAACTTACAAAAATTTTGATAGAATTGTAAGAGTCGGGAAAGCCGAAAATTCGCTATTGACAAGATTAAACCAACATTTTATCAATAAAGACAAGGACTATAGTATTTTAAGAAAACACATAGGCAGGTCGTTATTACATCAACAACATTGCGACTCGGAAGTTCAAGCTTGGGACACAAAAGGCACAAAAATGCCTGCAATAGAAAAAAAAGTTTCCGACCATCTCAAAAAAAATATTTCCTTTTGTATTATACCCCTATCAGACAAAGAAGAAATCAAAAAACTCGAACAAACGTTATTAGAAGTTTTATCAATTCACAACAGGCTATACCACGAAACGACAGGCAAATACATACGTTCAGATAATTGGTTGGGTAAACATTGCAAAAACCATCCAAAAGTTACAGAAAGTTGTATGTGGAATCACGAACACGTAAGAAGTTGGAAAAAACAATCAAAAGACAAACACGATTTGTGTTAAACAAACCTTGTTTTTCCATAATAACCAAAACCTGACTTTTTCAGAATATGAAAATGGTATACAAATTCATCAAACACTACAACGGAGAGTCCACAAGACCTAATAGAAATAGGGCTTGTTAAATAAAAGCCCGTTCCTTAAGGCATACGACAAAAAACACTTTACATAAACAATGAAAAAAGGCTTTGCATTTTAACGCAAAGCCTTTTAACTTTTTGTGGAGCTACTGACGAGACTCGAACTCGTGACCTGTTGATTACGAATCAACTGCTCTACCAACTGAGCCACAGTAGCATACGATAAAACTTTTACTTTCGCAAAAGTACTTTATCATATTACCATAATTATTTGAAAATATCAACTTTTTTTTAAGACTTATTTAATAAATGTTTTATTTTCTTTGCATATTTTTTGCCTAAAACGTACCCTGCGTCGTGCGCAACGCCCAAATCTTTGAACTTGTACTGGGGCATATCCCCCAAATCGGGCACTAAAAACAAGTTGGGTTTATTCTTTTTTACGTTAATCGCCGTCAATTCGTCGTCCACAATGGCAAACATTCTAAACACCACGCTGAGCAAATGATAATTTTTATCTTCTTGTTGCAAGTCGCCCAAAACGTCAACTCCGACAACGACTTCTGCCCCCATATCCTTAACGGCTTTTATCGGCACTCTACATTTTACCCCACCGTCCACAAAAGACTTGCCGTTTATTTCCACCGGCTGAAAAACTATCGGCACCGAAGCACTTGCAGTAACGCCGTCGCAAACGCTAACGTCTCCGTCGAAGGCAACGACCTCGCCGTCGTTAACACACGTCGCAACTGCCTTAAAAGGTATTTTTAAGTCGTTAAAAGTTTTATCGCCGTAATAAGAAACGAGTTTTTTACGCAATTTTTTTGAGCGAAGTATCGAACCACCGCTTATAGGTTTTAACGACAGGTCGAAAATATCGGTAGGTTTAAGTTTGTTTATCTCCTCCATCATTTCTTCCGGCGACATACCCATTGCGTAACAGCCACCGACGACGGCGCCCATACTACTGCCCGTGATATAATCGGGTTTTATTCCGTTTTCTTCCAACGCTTTCAAAAAGCCGATGTGAGCAACGCCTCTGCTTCCACCTGCACCCAAAGCCAATCCTAATTTTTTCATTTTAACCTATAATCTTAAAACCTCTGTTTTTAAGCCACGTAACAGCCATATCGAACCATTTTCCGACGGGTGCGTTTATCAATTCGTCTTCGTCGTTTCTCGCCGTTTCTCGTGAGCAAAGCGACAATCCGTGCACCCCGCTTGCAAACACGTGTAGTTCGAAGTCTACCCCGTTTTTCTTGTACGCCGAAGCCATCATCAAACTGTTTTCGCAGGGAACGGCTCCGTCGTCAACAGTCGCCCAAATAAATGCGGGGACGCTTTCTTTTGTAACCCTATCTTCAAGCGACATATATTCTTTTATATCTTGTTTGCCGTTTGATACGACTTGCGCCGTGCCACCGTGCGTTTGCTCTTTCGTCGTTATAACGGGATAAGACAAAACGACTGCGTCCGGACGAGCAAACTCTTTGTCGTCTTTTAAGATTTTTGCAATATTTTCGTCGGAAAAAAGCGTTGCGATTGAGCCTGCCAAATGCCCGCCTGCCGAAAAGCCGATTACGGCAACGCAATCTTTGTTTACGCCGAGTTTGTTTGCGTTTTTCTTTACGTACGCAACTGCCATTGCACACTCTACGAGTTGATACGGATACCCGAACGGCTCTATCGAATAATCGAGCGTAAAACAATTATAGCCCTCCACCATAAATTTTAAAGCGATGGGCTCGTTTTCTCTGTCAGAACAAAAACTGTATCCACCACCCGGGCAAACAACCATTGCAGGACGAATTCTTCCCTCGTTATATTCTTTGGAAACGGCGTGAATATAAGTCGTCAAGTATCCTCTTGCGCCCTCTTTTCTTTTTACGCCGAAATATTTGTAAAGGTCTATTTTTTCCGTTATCATTGCAAGCCACTCCCTTTTTGCACTTTTTTTATTAAAAAAATTGTAACACAATTTATTTTTATTTGCAATATTCCTATTGAAAAATAAGCACATTTTTGTTACAATGTTTTTTATGAGATATCACATTGACACGGGTTTAATTATTCAAGAATTTTCAAAAGATTGCGAATGTCCTCTTTGCTCAATTCAAAAAATTGCCGAACAACAATTTTTGCACGAATTCTTAAACGATTCGGTTATGGCAAGCGAAACACGGGCAAAGGTAAACAAATCGGGATTTTGCGCCCACCACTTCGACAAACTTTTTGCAAGGCAAAACAAACTCTCTTTAGGCTTGCAAGTAGGAACGAGAGTTTTGGAACTACAAAAACATTTACAACCCGTAAAAAACCAAAAGCAAGCAAAAAAGCAGGCACTTACTTTGCGTGAACAATCTTCCACTTGTGTAGTATGCGACCTATTAAACGAAAGTATGATTAAATACTACAAAACGGTTGCACAACTTTACGAAAGGGAAAGTTCTTTCAGAGAATTACTTAAAAACAGTAAAGGCTTTTGCTTAAATCATTACGCCTCTCTTTTAGAATACGCAAAATATAGTGGAAATTGTTGCGACGAATACGTGCAAGTTTTAAGCAAAATAGAAAGCGAAAACTTTACACGCTTGCAAAACGACTTAACACGCTTTTGCAAAAAGCACGATTACAGAAATGCCAACATGCCGTTAGGAAACGCTGAATTCGTTTTGCCTAATATGCGCACGAAACTTTACGGCGACAAGGGTAAATAATTTTTTTACCAAGTCTAAAAAAATATATTTTTAAAAAGGGCAAAAAAACGCCCTTTTATTAACTTAAGAATGATTTAAAAAAAGCGTTCCAAAATTGTAAATTTTGGAACGCTTTTTTTAAATCTTCTTTTTGAATATTTTTATCATATTATTTATATACTTTTATTCTGTTTCTTCGTCTAAACCTGCGACTTCGATTGCCTTTTCAATTAAACTTAATACGGCTTCTTTGCCGAGCCCCGTTTCGCTAGATGACGCCGTTATGTCGCCTACGCCGACTTTAAGTTTTGTCGCAAGCGTTTGTATTTGTGGCTTTATTTTAGTTTTGGGAAGTTTGTCTGCTTTGGTTGCGATAAGCACGAAAGGTATTCTGTAGTGATAAAGATAATTTACCATCGTTATATCGTCTTCTGTGGGATTGTGCCTGATGTCTACAAGCGACAAAAGAAGGTCTATTTTTTGCGTGGATAAAAAACTTTCCATAAGTTTTCCCCACTTTGCCTTTTCTTCTTTGCTTACCTTTGCGAAGCCGTAACCCGGAAGGTCGGCAAGGACAAAGTCGCCGAAATCAAAATAGTTTATGAGCCTTGTCCTGCCCGGCGTCGTGGAAGTTTTGGCAAGTTTTTTTCTGTTTGCCAACATATTTATTAGCGAACTTTTGCCGACGTTAGATTTGCCTGCAACGGCTATAATCGGCTTGTCCGTTTTGTAAAAATTTTTTTCGCTTGCAACCGACGTTATAAAGGTTGCCTCTTTTATCTTCATATCCTTTCCTTAAAAATTTATCGCTATTTCGAAAACTTCTTTCACGTTTGAAACGGGAACGAATTCTATTTCCGAACGTATTTCTTCGGGAATTTCTTCCAAGTCTTTTTGGTTATCTTTCGGTATAATTATCTTTTTTATGCCTTGCCTAAACGCCGCCAAAGATTTTTCTTTTAATCCACCGATTGGCAAAACTTTGCCACGGAGAGTTATTTCGCCCGTCATTGCGACGCTTGCCTTAACGCTTTTTTTGATAAACGCAGAAAGAATTGCCGTCGCTATGGTTATGCCTGCGCTAGGTCCGTCTTTGGGAGTTGCCCCCTCGGGGACGTGAATATGAACGTCGTTTTCGGTAAAGGCTTTTGCCTCTATGCCGTACTCGTCTGCGTGAGCCCTTACGTAACTCAAAGCCGTCGTGGCAGATTCTTTCATAACGTCGCCGAGTTTACCCGTGAGCATTATTTCGCCCTTTCCAGCCATTAAACTTACTTCTATGTTTAACGTCGTTCCCCCGACGCTTGTCCACGCAAGCCCGTTGGCAGTGCCTATCTCGTCTTGTTCCATAGATAAATCTTTTACGAACGTTTTTGCGCCGAGATAATCTTTGACGTTGTCTTTTGTTATAATCTGCTTTTTGGTTTTATTATTCGTTGCAAACATCGTTGCAACCTTTCTTACGACTTTGCCTATTTTACGCTCTAAATTTCTTACGCCCGCTTCCATCGTGTACCCCTCTACGATTTCTTTCAACGCATCAATCGTGAATTCTATCTTCTTTTCAGAGAGTCCGTTTTGCTCGATTTGTTTCGGTACTAAATATCTTTTTGCTATTTGCAATTTTTCTTCGTTAGTGTATCCCGAAAGTTCTATTACTTCCATTCTGTCGAGCAAGGGATACGGAATCGTGTCGAGCGAATTTGCCGTCGTTATAAACATAACTTTGCTAAGGTCGTACGGGATTTCCATATACCTGTCTCTAAACGTTACGTTTTGCTCGGGGTCTAGCACCTCTAAAAGAGCACTGGCAGGGTCGCCGTGAATGTCCGAAGACAACTTGTCTATCTCGTCGAGTAAGAATACGGGGTTATTACTGCCGACGTTTTTCATACCGAAAATAATACGCCCCGGCATTGCGCCGACGTACGTTCTGCGATGCCCTCTTATTTCCGCTTCGTCTTTTACGCCCCCTAAACTCATTCTTATGAATTTTCTGTTAAGCGCTCTCGCTATCGACGTTGCGACGCTGGTTTTACCGACGCCCGGAGGTCCTACAAAACAAAGAATGGGTCCCTTTATTTTTTGGGTAAGTTTTAAAACGGCAATGTATTCTACAATGCGCTCTTTTACTTTTTCTAGCCCGAAATGGTCTTTATCCAAAATCTCTTTTGCCTTTTTTAGGCTTTTTGTGTCTTCCGTGCACTCGTTAAAGGGAAGTTCTTTAATCCAATCCAAGTAATTGAGTATGATGGAATAATCGGGCGAAGACGGGTTTATTTTATCCAGCCTTTTAATTTCTTTCAACGCCTTTTCTTCTATCTCTTTGGGAAGATTTTTTGCCTTAATGCTTTCTAAAAGTTCGTTGTTTAATTCTTCGTCGTCGCCAAGTTCGGTGTGTATCGCTTTGAGTTGTTCTCTTAAATAATATTCTTTTTGGCTTTGGTCTATCGACTCCCTAACGTTTGCCGATATCTTTTTTTCAATCTTTAAAATTTCCAATTCCCTCAAGAAAAGCGAGTGGAATTTTTTTAATCTATCGACGGTGTTCGTCGTTTCCAAAAATTCTTGCGCATCGCTTTCTTTAAAGTTTGCAACCGACACGGCGTTGTCCATAAACACGTTGGGGTCTTTTAATTCAGATATGGTGTAAAGCATTTCTTTGGTAATGCGTTTATCGAAAAGAGTGTACTCGTAAAAGGCGTTTTTTGCCGTTCTGAAATACGCCTCTATCTCTTCTTCCGTGTTGTCGCTTAAATACGGATAAACCGTTGCCGTCGCTTTAAAAAACTTGCTCTCTTTATCAAACGACAATATCATCATTCTCTCGATGGCTTCCACGTTGAGTTTTACGTTGCCGTTAGGAAGACGCATTATTTGTTTAATTTTCGCAAGCGTGCAAACTTTGTTTAAATCTTTTGCTTTCGGGTTGTCGATAAAAGCGTTTTTTTGCGACGATATAAGTATCAAATTGTCGCTATCGGTGGCAAACTCCACGGCTTGAAGGGAAACTTGCCTTCCTATATCGAAATTTAAATAAGTGTTGGGGAAAAGCACCTTGCCCCTTAATGCGACAACGGGATATTCCTTTTCTAAAATCAAATTTTGTTCTTCCATCTCCTGCATAATTTCTCCAGTCTATAAACAGTATTTTTTAATAAGTACCTTAACGGGATTTTCTTTGTAAGGTACGGTGATTTCTTTTGCTATTTTTTTAAGTTCTTCTCTCCCGTCTCCGACGCAAACGCCGTGCCAATCGCCCTTTAACATCTCCATATCGTTGGTACTGTCGCCGACGGCAATTATTTTGTCGTGAGGGATATTATAATATTCCGATAAAAATTCGACGGCAAATTTTTTGCTACATTTTTTGCTTACAACTTCCACCAAGTGACTGGAGCCGTTGTTTATGACAAGTTCTTCGCCGTACTTTTTTTGAAATTTTTTCGTAAGCCTTAAACTGTCTTCGGGCGAACATATCGTGCCAACCTTTTGCACGACTTTTTTCTCTTTTAACACAAGTCCCACGATATCGTCACAAAGTTCGCCTTTTACGCCGACGGCGTTTTCGTAATAATCGGTGTAATCGGAACGCTCGTTATATATCATAACGTCGTCTATATCGACAACCGTTTGCACGCCCTCGTCTACAAAATCTTTGGCGACAAGCGACGCAAGTTTATAATCTATGCCACCCGTAAACAAACTCTTGCCACTTTCGATATCGTTTATCATTGCGCCTTGATAAGATATTACAATGCCTTTCAAGTTGTATTTTAAGCAAATGGGCCTTATCGACGAATACATTCTGCCCGTTACGATGGCAAACTTGCCACCCCTTTTTTGATATTCTGCAATCGCCGAAAGCGTTTCTTCTTCTATATGGTCGGGCGCAATGCCTAGCGTCCCGTCAAAATCGCTTACAAACAAATCGTATTTCATAAAAGTCCTTCTTTTGTTAAGTGCCGAATTATAAGTTCGGACTGTTTTTCTCCTATCCCTTCCACTTGCATTAGTTCTTCTTTCGTTGCGTGAAGTATTCCGCCAACGTCCTTAAAGCGTACAAGGAGCGCCTTTTTTCTTACCTTGCCTAACCCTTTTACGCCGTCTAAAACAGATTCAAGAGCGCCTTTATCTCTGAGCGAACGGTGAAAAGTTATGGCAAAACGGTGCGCTTCGTCACGGATTCTTTGCAAAAGCCTTAACGCATAATCGCTCCGTTCTAGCACTATCGGTGCGTCGCTACTTAAAGTGTAAATTTCTTCGTTTCTTTCTGCCAAAGCAATAAGGTCTATATCGGTTACGCCGAATTTATCGAAAATCTCTTTGACGCTGGAAAGTTGCCCCTTGCCTCCGTCGATTACAATCAAGTCGGGCTTCGGAAACTTTTCCGAATCGGTACGGAGCCTTTCTAACCGTCTACTCATAACTTCTTGATGGCTCCTAAAATCGTCTACCCCCTCGAAAGAAGTTATCTTAAAACGGCGATACTCTTTCGCCTCTTTTTCGCCGTCTATAAAAACGACCATACTTCCCACCTTATTGGTGCCACTTATATTAGATATATCGAAACATTCCATTCTTTTTGGGTATCTGGAAAGATTTAATATCTCTTTTAAGCGTTCGCAGGCTAAATAAGTACTGTCTTCTTTATGTTTTATTTTACTGAAAGCAACCTCCAAATGCTCCGTGGCGTTCACTTCGCACATGTCGACGAGTTGCTTCCTTACGCCCTGCTTCGGATTTATGACGGCAACCTTTTTTTCGAATTGCCCTTTCAAAAATTGTTCTATAGAATCGTAATCGGTTAAGTTTTCGTTGACGATTATTTCGTCGGGAAGCATTTCCTTGTTTTTGTAATATTGCAGGATAAATTCCCTTATGGCGTCTTGCTTTTCCGAAACGCCGTCGAAGGCAAAATTTTTACTACCCACCATTCTGCCCTTTCTTACGACGAGCAAATTGATTGCAGAATACAAGCCGTTTGACGAATATGCAACAACGTCTGCATCTAAAAAACTTTTTAAGTTGGTTATCCTTTTTAATTTTAACTTTTCTAAACTTAAAAGTTGCTCTCTAAATTTAAGCGCAAGTTCGAATTCTTCTCGCTCGCTTGCAAGCATCATTTTTTCTTTTAACAACTTTTCTATTTCCACGGTGTTGCCGTTCAAAAAACTTACGGCGCCGTTTACCCTTTCTAAATACTCTTCTTCAGTTACGTATTTTGCGCAAGGTGCCAAACACTTTTTTATGTGATAATTTAAGCAGGGTTTTAACGGCGAAACGTTTGTTAAACTTTTATCGCACGGGCGAATGGTAAATGCTAAATTTATCATCTCTAGCAAATCGTTTGCGCTTATTCCTCCCATAAACGGGCCGAAATATTTTGCACCGTCTTTCAAAATTTTTCTGGTGATTTTAAAAGTCGGAAAAGGAGTTTTTAAATTTACCTTTATATACGGGTAAGTTTTGTCGTCTTTAAGCAGTACGTTATATCTCGGCTTGTTTTTTTTGATTAAGTTGTTCTCAAGCGACAAGGCTTCCGTTTCGCTGGGTGCGATTATATAATAAAAGTCGGCAACGTGCGAAACCATTGCCATAACTTTTTGTGTTTTTACGCTGTTAAAAAAATATTGCCTTACTCTGTTTTTTAAATTTTTGGCTTTGCCAACGTAAATTATAACGCCATCTTTATCCAACATTACGTACACGCCAGGATTTGACGGCAAATGTTTTAATTTTTCTTCTAAAACGTTCACGGAATGTATTATAAACTATTTTTTTATTTTTTACAAGTTAATACCCCAAAAATTCCACGCCCTTTAGCAAAACGTCGTTAAGCGTTTCGTTGCGCAACGAATAAAAGATAACCTTGCCTTGACGACGAGTCGTTACGGCGTTTAAATTCTTTAATAATCGCAGTTGATGTGATACCGTCGTTTGATTTAATTTTAACAGCGTCGCTATGTCGGAAACGCACATCTCGCTTATCGCAAGCGCAGATATCATTCTTAACCTCGTGTAGTCGGAAAATATTGAAAAGAAACAAACGAGTTCGTCTAATATTTCTCCCTTTGGTACGTAATCGTCCACTAAATTTTGTAATCTCTTATCGACTAAAACTTCCATAAATACCCCCCCTGTCTTAATGAATGTATACACGTTACATAATAACATACGTAAAAACTTTCATTAAAGTAAGTTTTATCGCATAAAGTATAAAAAGGTCGTAATTTATCAAAAGGGGGTAAATTTATGAATTCTAACAACCTTACGCTTATCGCTTTGCTTTTTTTGTTAACTAATAACAACACGATAAGCAACACGCAAACGCTATTACTTCTCGCCCTTTTAACAACTGCTTCTCATAACGGTTGTCTTTGCGAAAATAACAACGTTTAGCAAAAGAAAAGAGCAGGTGTTTAAGCCTGCTCTTTTTATATTTTTCTTAAAACTATTTGATTTCAGAGAAATATTTGATTGTTCTAACCATTTGGCTGGTGTAAGAGTTTTCGTTGTCGTACCAAGAAACAACTTGTACTTGGTAAGTATCGTCGTCGATTTTAGCAACCATTGTTTGCGTTGCGTCGAACAACGAACCGAATCTCATACCTACAACGTCGGAAGAAACGATTTCGTCTGTGTTGTAACCAAAAGATTCTGTCGTAGCGGCTTTCATTGCTGCGTTGATGCCTTCTTTCGTGATGTCTTTGCCCTTAACTACAGCAACTAAAATAGTCGTTGAACCGGTAGCCGTTGGAACACGTTGTGCAGAACCGATAAGTTTGCCGTTTAATTCAGGAATAACTAAACCGATTGCTTTTGCAGCGCCCGTGCTGTTTGGAACGATGTTCATTGCGCCTGCTCTAGACCTTCTTAAATCACCCTTTCTTTGTGGGCCGTCAAGAATCATTTGGTCGCCAGTGTATGCGTGAACAGTCGTCATGATACCACTTTGGATAGGAGCGTATTCGTTAAGTGCTTTTGCCATAGGTGCAAGACAGTTCGTCGTGCAAGATGCGGCAGAAATAATATGGTCGTCTTTCGTTAACGTTTTGTGGTTTACGTTGTAAACGATTGTTGGAAGGTCGTTACCTGCCGGAGCAGAAATAACAACTTTTTTAGCACCTGCATCGATGTGTGCTTGTGCTTTTGCCTTTGACGTGTAGAAACCGGTACATTCCAAAACAACGTCAACGTCTAATTCTCCCCAAGGAAGTTCTGCTGCGTTTGCTTTTGCGTAAATGGTGATTTTCTTTCCGTCTACGGTGATGTAACCGTCTTGACCGTCTACTGCTTCGCCGTAAGAAACTTCGTGGTCACGAGAGTAGTTACCTTGCATTGTGTCGTATTTTAAAAGGTGAGCAAGCATTTTGGGGCTTGTTAAGTCGTTGATAGCAACAACTTCATAACCTTCTGCACCGAACATTTGACGGAATGCCAAACGACCGATACGACCGAAACCGTTAATTGCAACTTTTGTAATTTTTGACATGATATGTCCTCCAAAAAAGTTTTTATTATTTTTTTTACTATATGTTATTATAACTTTTAACACCCGTTTAGTCAACGCTTTTTTTACAATTTAATAAAATTTTTATAATTTCGGGTGTTTTATAAAGTATTTCCCTTGACTATTCTTTCTTATTTTACAACCACGGATTGTAACATTCGGAAATACGGCATTTGTCTCTATCTATTCTATCGCCGTCTTCTCCATACGCATTTTCCATGTGTTCGTAAAAATCGTGAAGACATTCTTCTCTACTTCTATAAAGCGTCGCTTGGTCGACGTCTGCTACCAAACGCCAACCCCAATCGCCCTCGCCAATAAATTTTACAAAGCCCGAACGCCCTTTCATCGTAACGATATTTATAGCATAAACTATTCCACCCATATTTTTCTCCTCTTTCTATTTTAAATTTTCGGGATTGAGTGGCAACAAGTCTTCCACCACGAACAACCCGTCTTTTCTAATCAATTCGCCGTCTAAATAAATTTCTCCGCCACCGTACTCTTTCGTTTGAATAAGCACTAAGTCCCAGTGTATTGCCGAAACGTTGCCGTTGTAACAGTCGTCGTAACAACACCCCGGCGTAAAGTGAATGGAACCGGAAATCTTTTCGTCGAACAATATGTCGCCCATCGGCTTCGTTACGAAAGGATTTACGCCGATAGCAAATTCGCCGACGTATCTTGCTCCCTCGTCGGTATCTAATATGGCGTTTAACTTATCAGTGTAATTTGCCGTGGCTTTTACTATTTTTCCGTCCTTAAACGTTAAAGAAACGTTTTCGAATTTGACGCCCTGCTCTATGCTCGGCGCATTGTACGTTATTACGCCGTTAATTGAATTCTTAACGGGCGCAGTGTAAATCTCGCCGTCGGGAATATTGCGCTCCCCAGAACACTTCTTACTGCCGATTCCCTTTATACTGAAAGATATATCGGTGTCTTTTGCAGTAATTCTTACTCTGTCTGCACCGTCTAACCTCTTTTTTAATGCGTCCATCGCCTTATCCATTTTAGAATAATCGAGGTTGCAAACCTTAAAGTAAAAATCTTCGAAGGCTTCCGTGCTCATTCCCGCTTGGCAAGCCATTCCCTGATTGGGGTAACGAAGCACCACCCATTTCGTCTTTTTAACCCTTATTTCGTGATGAACGGGATGGGAATAATATTCGCTTTCTATCTTCATTTTGTCTTCGGGAACGTCGCCGAGTTCGTTACAGTTTTCGCCACCACGAACGCCGATATATGCGTCCATTTCGTTCATTCTCACGCTGTCGAATTTTGCACGCATTTTTGCTTGTTCTTCCGTTTGCCCAAGTAAAAGTTCTCTCGTTACCCTGTTATCGTATATTTCGACGAAGGGTATTCCACCGACTTTGTACACTTCTTTTACCAGTGCATTAACGAACATGTAATCGATGCCCTTTGCTTCTATCAATATTTTTTCGCCCTTTTTTAACGAGCAAGAATAATTTATTAAATTTTTTGCCAATAATTCTAGCCTTGCGTCCGTCATTTTTTCTCTCCGATTTTTTCTTTTTTTTAAGTATAACACATCGGAAACAAATATTTACAAGTTTTTAAGCAAAAATCAAAAAAATAATTGATTATTTATAAAAAAGAATGTATAATAGGTTTTGTAAAAATTTGTAATATTTTTAAGGAGAATTAAAAATGGCATTAGTAAACTCAAAGAAAATGTTTGAAATGGCTGCTAAAGGCGGCTATGCTATCGGCGCTTTCAACGTTAACAACATGGAAATCGTTCAAGGCATCACCGAAGCGTGCAAAGAAGAAAAAGCACCTGTTATTTTACAAGTTTCAAAGGGCGCAAGGGCTTACGCTAACCACACCTATCTTGTTAAACTTGTTGAAGCGGCTGTTTTGGAATGTCCTGAAATTCCTATCGTTCTTCACTTGGACCACGGCCCAGACTTCGAAACTTGCAAAGCTTGTATCGACGGTGGCTTTACTTCAGTTATGATTGACGGTTCTCACCTTCCTTTCGAAGAAAACGTTGCTTTAACCAAAAAGGTTTGCGACTACGCTCACGACGTTGCTGCTCGTGGCAGATACATCACCGTTGAAGGCGAACTCGGAACGCTTGCAGGAATCGAAGACGAAGTTAAGGTTGAAGCAGGTAACGAATCTTACACAAGACCTGAAGAAGTCGTTGAATTCGTTAAGAGAACGGGCGTTGACTCTCTTGCAATCGCAATCGGAACAAGCCACGGCGCTTACAAATTCACTCCCGAACAATGCACTGTTAACGAAGACGGTATTTTAGTACCTCCTCCACTACGTTTCGATATCTTAAAGGCTGTTGCTAAAGAACTCGGCGATTTCCCAATCGTTTTACACGGTTCTTCTTCAGTTCCACAAGAATACGTTAAAATGGTTAACGACAACGGTGGCAAAATGCCTAACGCAATCGGTGTTCCAGAATCTCAATTAAGAGAAGCCGCAAAACTTTCCGTTTGCAAAATCAACATCGACTCTGACCTCCGTTTGGCTATGACGGGTACAATTCGTAAATTCTACAACGAACACCCCGACAAGTTTGACCCGAGAGAATACTTAAAACCTGCTCGTGCAAACATCAAAGAACTTGTTAAGCACAAACTTAAAGACGTTTTGGGTTGCGCTGGCAAGGCTGACGAATGCAAATAATATTTAATTGAATTTCAAAAAACTCCTTTGGCTTTTCAAAGGAGTTTTTTCTTTACCCAAATTTTTTGAAAAGGATACACGTACTCTATTTCGTTTATTTTTTTAACCTCTCCCTCATCCATACAAAATTTTTCGGCAAGCGATTTTTCGCTGTCGTGAGGGCTAACAGTGTAAAAATCAAAATCCAAAATTTTTAACACCAACAAGTCGCCCTCAGATATTTCGCATTTCAAATTATTGTCTGCAATTATTTTCGATACGGGGATTTTAAAGTCGTTTTCCAAACTACAAAGTGTATCTGTTTCTTCCACCCTATAAAAAATCTTTTTCATACGCTTATTATATTTACGCTCGTTAAAGAATAGACTTTTACAAGAGTAAAATTGACAGGAGAAAACTTTTGAAAGGATTTTTTAAAACGGTTGCCGTTGTCACCGTCTTTTCCATATCTGAAAAACTGCTTGGCTTTTTGTACAGAATTTTTATGTCGAGAACGATAGGCTCCGAAGGTATCGGAATGTATCAGGTGGCTCTTTCCGTTTTCGGACTTTTGTTTACCGTTTGCGCTTCGGGAACGCCTATAACCGTTTCTAGACTAATGACTAAATATAAGGCGGAAAATAAGCCGTTAAAGGTGGAACGGGTAATTTCGGCAGGGCTTTTTTCCACGCTGATTTTCGCCGTGCCCATCGTTTTGATTTTTTTCCTCTTTAACAATTCGCTCTCCTTTATATTTGCAGACGAGCGTTGCAAAAATATCTTCTTGATTATTTTGCCGGGGCTTATCGTGACATCAGTCTATTCGGTGCTTCGTGGTGTGTTTTGGGGCAATAAAGATTTTTTGCCGTACAGCGTGATTGAACTTTTGGAAGAACTGTGCATGATTGTTTGTGGTATCGTTTTGATAAGTTTTTCAAACAGCGTTTATCAGGGTGCATATAGAGCGGGCGTTGCAGTGCTTATATCTTACGTCTTTTCTTTCACGCTTGCTTCGATAGTTTTTTTCGTGCGCAAAAACAAATTGAGAAATCCTTTCCCAGAATTGAAAACGTTGCTGTCTTCTTCAATGCCTATAACGGCAATGAGGTCTGCGAACTCTCTTGCCGTTTCACTCGTTTCAATAATACTTCCCATGCGACTTATCGCAAGCGGAATGCCCGAACAACTGGCGATGAGCGCTTTCGGTTCTGCCGTCGGGCAAGCCATGCCATTACTTTTTATTCCGTCTACTCTAATAGGCTCTTTTACCCTCGTATTAGTACCTGAAATATCGGAAAACTTTTACAGAAAAAATTACGAAAAATTGAAAAACGATATAGAAAAATCTTTAAAAATCGCAATCTTCGTGTCTTGTATTTTTATCCCCGTTTTTACTTCGCTTGGCAACGAAATAGGGCTGGTTTTGTTTGACAGCGCAGAGTGTGGAAGATACTTGACGGTTTCTGCTTTTTTAATGCTCTTTATGAGTTTATCGAACATCACGACGAGCATACTAAATTCCATAGGGCTAGAAAAACAAACGCTGATTTTTTACATAATAAGCGGTGTTTTTATGCTTTTATCAATTTGGTTTTTGCCCTCCGTCGTCGGCATCTACTCGCTACTCGTCGGTTTTACTTTCGTGTACGGATTGTCGACTGTTTTGAATTTAATTTTATTAAACAAAAAATGCCCCGTAAAACCAAAATATTTTAACTTTTTAACGCCGTCGATTTTGTTTGTTCCACCACTAATACTACTGGGGTTTTTGTTAAAGAATTTACTTTTGACACTGCTTGGCGAATTTTTTACTTTGATAATAGTCGCATCTATCCTTTGTATTCTTTGCGCCCTCTTGTACGTCGTTTTCAACCTCGTTTCCATAACGACTTTTACAAACAGATTAACGAATGTTTTACCAAAACGCAAGGTGAAAAAAGTTTAAAATAAAAAATCGCTCTCCGATGAGAGCGTATTTTTTATTTTTCTTTGTTATTTATATCTTCTGCGTTAATTTTTCCTGCCGTGTTAAACTTGCTTTTGGGCAATATCCTTGGCAAAATAGGTACCATTAAAAAACATACAATCATGTTGCCGACGGCGTTGATAACTTGCGAGGGAATTCTTGCTACCATATATGCAAAAAAAGTTTTTTTGCCGAGCCCGTAAATTAAGTACAGCCCGAAAGTGTTTAAGAAAAGCGAGCAAACGACGAATACAACTATAGAAGAAATTATCGTTTTAACGTAATCGTTTCCTTTAAAGTAAGTAAAAAGCACGCCCGGGATAAAGCCGAAAAGCCCGCTAGACAACGCCAAAAAAGGATTGTACACGCCCTGTGGCATAATTATGCCACCTATTAAGTCGCCGACAAATCCCACGGCGAAAGCAGGTTCTCCGCCAAGCATATATCCTGAAATGAAACCCATCGTTATCGTTAAAGAAATTTTTTTATCGCCTAAAGGAATTTCTAAAAAAGTGTTACAGCAAACGGATAATGCCGACAGCACTCCCACGTAAACTATTTTTTGCGTTTTACTTAAAGCGTTTCTCTTTTGTTTTTTTCTAAAAAGAATACCGAAAACTATAACTACGGCGATGAAAAGCAAAAGAATTAAGTACTTGTACCATTCTTCCGAAAAATTTCCGAAAATCGCAGAAAAATCAAACGGGTTCGGCGTGCTGTACAAAAGTAAATTGGACATAAAAAAATCTCCCTTAAACTTTTAGAGAGACCGATAAAATTTGCGTTGCCTTTAAGCAATGTAATAATAGCGGACGCGTAAAGACACCGCAGGCTAATCCTTTCGTTTGCAAACAACATCCCGTTTTGCAACACTTTACGCATCTTTACTACTCTATGTTTTTATTATATAATCTAGTTGCCGTCAAGTCAATCAAAATTAACATATTTTTCCGAGACTTGCCGATAATGTAAATATGCTCACAATTTTTATTAGAACACTCATTATTTACGTGACGCTGATAATCGTAATCCGTTTAATGGGCAAAAGGCAAATAGGAGAAATGCAACCTTTTGAATTTATCGTAACGCTTATCATCGCCGACCTTGCTTGCGTGCCTATGGCAGACGTTTCCATACCACTACTTTACGGCATTGTCTCTATGCTGTGTCTTTTTATTTTGCATCAAGTTTTGTCGCTTTTGGAACAAAGCAACAAACTTACACGAATGGCCCTTTCGGGTAAGCCCAGTATCGTGATAGATAAAAACGGCGTCAATTTTAAAGAACTGAAAAAAAACAATTTGGGACTAAGCGATTTGATTGAAAGTTTGCGTTCACAGGGATATTTTTCTTTCGAACAACTAGACTATGCCATTTTTGAATCTAACGGCAAACTTTCGTGCATGGAAAAAGAAAATTCTAAAAGCGTCGAATCGCTTCCCCTCGTAGTTGTAAACGAAGGCAAAATCGACAAACACAATTTACAAATCGTCGGCAACGAAAAAACTTTGAACGACTTTTTACAAGAGCAACAAAGCACGCTGAAAAAAACTATGATACTCACCGTCGACGGGCAAGGCAAAGCATACTTTCAGCAAAAAAATTCTAAATACAAGGTACTCTCCTTTCCCTTAAAGGAGAACACGAAATGGTAAAAAGTTTAATTTCTACCCTATGCGCACTTTCCATTTTGATTGTCGGCGCAATTTACGAACATAATTTTATAACGACTAATTTTAACGATTTTAATCAAAACCTAAATATACTTTACGAAAAGGTGGATAACGAGTCGGCAACCGTCGGCGACGTTTTGAGCCTTCAACAAAATTGGTTAGAAAAGAAACGGCATTTACACGTTTTTATCCCACATACCGAAATAAAGGAAATTGACCTTTGGCTTTCGGAAACGGTGAGTTACGTAAGAGAAAAAGAGTGGACGGAAGCAATCTCTAAATTGGAAGTTTTAATCGAACTTTCAGAACAAATTCCTTTGACGTTTAATCTGCGAGTGGAAAATATTTTTTAACCCGTGTAAAAATTTTAAAGAGAACTTGCCTTAAACGGACAAGCCCTCTTTTTTTATAAAAAATGTTTTACTTTCTTTTAGAATACGAACAGCCACAATAGTTTTGACGATACAAGCCGTATTGCTTGCTTAATTCTATGCTCTTTAAGTAGCCACCACCCTTTTTAAAATCCGACGCAAGATATTTGACGCCGACTTCTTTTTCGACTTCTTTACCTATTTCGTTTATTTTTTCTGCGTTTTTTAGTGGCGACAGTGTGAGCGTCGTTGCAAAATATTCAAAGCCGTTTTCTTTTGCGTATTCGCCAGTTTTTGTTAGCCTTAATCTATAACAATTAAAGCACCTTTTGTCCCCTTCTTTTAAGTTTTCTAAACCTTTTGAGGTCATATAAAACTCCGACGGATTAAAAGCATTCTCTACCACGTCGATTGAAAACTCCTTGCAAAACCTTACCTGCTCCGTCATTCTTTTATCATACTCTGCTTCTTCGTCGATATTCGGATTGTAAAAAAACACCGTAAGATTAAAAGCCTCTTTTAACCTTAAAATGCAAGTGCTTGAACAGGGGGCGCAACAAGCGTGTAATAAAAGCCTTGGCTTTAAATTTAATTTTATATTTTTTTCTATTTCGGCATTTAACTCTTTGTCGTAATTTACTTTATTCAATTATCTCTTCCTTTTTAAAATCGGCGCCGTCTTTCACTACTCTGTACGCTTTGCCTCCTGCAGAAATTACCTTACTTAAAACGCCGTTTTTAAATTCTATCGCACAGTTGTTTTCCACGCCGAAAACCTCTCCGTCGTATCCGTTTTCTTTCAAATACTTCATAAGGTCTTCTTCTCTTTCGTTAAAATGAGGACACATCATTCCGTTAAGTACGCCGAGCCCCGACAACCTTTTATATTCGTTACTATCGCCGTTCATTATGGCAAAATCGGTGAACATATCTTTAAACCAACATATTGCGCCGGCAGACAATCCGCATATGATTTTCCCTTGATTGTACGCTTCCAGTATCATTTGCTTTAAGCCTGTTTCTTCCCATTTGTCAAGCATATATTTCGTGTTGCCACCGCCGATATACAAAACGTCTGCCATATCGATTTTACTTTTAATTTTTTCTATATCCATTTCGCCGTAAACGATAAGCGCAACCTCTGCTTTCAAATTAAAGTTCGATGTGTACGTCTTTCTGAAACTATTAAAATACGGCATACTGTCGTGCGAAGCCGTGCCTATAAAAAGCCCGACGGCACGATTTTCGCCCGCATGCTCTTTGGCAAGATTTGAAATATACTCGTCGATTTTTAAAGTCGTTTTGTTTTTTATTTCGCCACCGCCGATGGCTATTATCCTTTTATCCATAACTTCTCCACGTAAAAAAACAAGGCTAAATATTTTAGCCTTGTAAATTATAACTCTTTTTTTTTGCCTTGTAAACAAATTGACAAGCCTTTTACACGCTGTATTTACTCATTATTTTTAACAGCGACGACAGTCCGTCGTTTATTTTACTTTTGAATTCTTTCGTTACGCCACTGTTTTCTGCCAAAAACAAAAGGCTTTTTAATTCCGACACCGTTTTTTTGTCCGATGGTGAAAGATTAAAATAATTAAGCCTTTCAAGTACGTTTTTTACGTGCTCGAAATTAAGTTCTTCTTTCACGCTAACGTCTTCTTTAACCTTTTTTACGGCAATTCTTTCCACCTTTTTTTCTTCCAAGGCTTTTTCCACACGCTCTAAAAACTCGTTCCCACGGGCAAAACTATTCTCCTCGCCATCTCCCTCTTCTTCCATACTTTTGTCTATTGCCCTCACTAATTCTCTTTCTTTATCGGTGATCACAATCACCCTTTCGTCAAAAAAAGATATGGGCAAATATATCAAAACGGTTAACGCAACCAAAAATACGGGGAAGGATAAACTTATGAAAATATTATCTACGCTCGCCATCGTTAAAATAATTGACAGGTTTATCAGTGCAACGGAAAAGCCTTCTAGCAGAAAAAACGATTTTCGCTTTCTAAAACTGCCAACGCCGAAAACACAAAGAAGTAAATGTATTATCCCTAGCACGATTAATATTACGGCGCAAATTATATCAAGCCATTGTACGACTGCCAAATTTTCTTTTGACAATAAAAATTTCGATAAATAAAAATCCATACCACCAAGATACTACTTTTATTGTGGAAATTTTTAACTGTTTTTGTCGAGTCTTGTAAGTTTTTAGGGGAAAAGTTTTTTGCACTAGCCTTTAATTTTCAAAAAAATTACACTTGTATGACTTCGCCACCCATTAAACTTACAATCAGCCTTTTTTCCACCTTGACGCCCAAGCCTTTTTCAACGGCGTAAGCGTAAAGTTCTAATTGCTTTTTGTACCTTTCTTTCAACCTTTCGCCAGACAACGAAGAATACTTGTAATCGATGACGACAGCCTTGTCGCCGTCTATCGCAAGCAGGTCGATAACGCCTTGCACAAGCACTTCTTCTTTACTGTCGATATCATACAGCATACTTGCGGGATAATTCATTAAAAAACTTTTTTCCCTTAATTTTTTAAAGCCTTTAAGACTTACGAAAAGTGAAGACGTAACGATTTTTTCTAAACTTTTTACCTCGACTTTTTCCACCTGTTCTTTACTCAAAACGCCCTCTTTTATCAATGCGTCGACGTGTTTGTAAATATCTAAATCGCCGTCGAAATCAAAAGTTTCCAAAATTTTGTGAGCGATTATTCCTCTCTCTGTATCCGTTTTGGCGGGGAATTTGTCGTGCTCTAATTCAAATACCGTTTCGTTGTTTTTTTCACCTTTTAACACTTCGGTAACGTTGCTCTTTAACGGGAGCAAAACGTCTGCACTATAAGGATAAACAAAATCTAAATCTCTTTTTAATCGGTTTACCGTTTGCGCCGTCGGTGTGCTGAAAATTACCGTTTTCGTTTTTGATTTTTCCTTGTAAAAGGTAAGTTCAGATTGCTTTATCTCTTTCGTCGGAATGTTTAACGGCACGTACTCTGCAAAAGTGTTTGCCTTTATCATCAAGTCCTTTCTCGTTTCCTTGTTTCCGTCTAAAATTATATTTAATGAATTGGTCGGTCTTGTAAGAGCAACGTAAAAAAGCCTTAATTCTTCTTTTATTTTGTCGATACGCTTTCTTTCCTTAAAAAATCTATGCACGACGGTGCCTTGTTTAAGCCTATTCTCCCTGTCGTAATACTCGATTGAAAAACCAAACTCTCTGTCGAACAAAATAGGGGGCGTTTCGTCTTTGACGCTAAACCTCTTTGCAAGTCCTCCGACGATGACGATTGGATATTCAAGCCCTTTCGACGAGTGCATTGTGGACACCCTTACTGCGTCTTCACTACTTGCAAATTTCATTTCAAACGACTTCGGTTCTTTCTTTATTACTTTTAAAAATTCTCTTATGCTGTAACCCTTTGCGTTCGTTTCCGACAGAGACACGAAAAACCTCATTCTGTCGATGGCGTTTCGACTATCCAAACAAGAATAATAATACGCCTCTAAATCGTTGTCTTCCACGACTTTGTTTAATATCTCTTTTGCCGATACGAAATCTGCCGTTCTTCTCAGATTTTCCATATAGTCGTTAAACTTTAAGAGTTTACCCCTTAACGGCTCTTCGCCGTTTTCTAAATAATAAAAATACGCATCGTAAAATTTTGAATTCTTGTCAGAACAAACACTGTCGTAAAACTGCTTTATTTTTACCAGTTCTTCCACGCTGACCGACGCAACGGGACTTTTAAGCACGGTAACCAACGGTACGTCTTGCATAAAACAGTCGAGTAGTTTTAACACGGCGACGAGCATCATAACTTCGGGAAATTTCAAAACGTTGTCGGCAACGCCCGTCGAAACGGGTATTCCCCTCTTTGCCAAGCCTTTTACTATTTTGGCTATATACGAGCCGTCGTTGGTTCTGCTTAATATTGCGATATCCTTAAACGTCGCTTTCCTCTTTTCTTTTAAGCCGGTGTCGTAAATATACGTGCCGAGTTTTTCTTCTATTATGCGTGCGTACAGCGCCGTTTCCACACTTTCTTCCTCGTCGTCTGTTTCCAAATTGTCTAAAATATTGTAAATGCCGTCGCACGCATTTTCTTCTTCCTTTTCAATGTCTCTGACAAGAGAATACACGGTGGCGTCGCCCTCTTCATCTTCGGGATACACGCCACCTGAAATTAGCCTCGACGTGTTTTTATAGTCCAGCCCGTACACCTCTTTCGTCATGGAATAATCAAACACGGCGTTTGCCATTTCCAAAACCTTTTTGCACGAACGAAAATTGTGATTGAGTTTAATGACGGAAGAAGGATTTTCCTTTTCCATTCTGTTAAACTTCTCCTCGAAAATTTCCGGACGACAGCCACGGAAACCGTAAATGCTTTGCTTAACGTCGCCAACCATAAACAAGTTGTCGTTGGAAACGAGTTTTATTATTTCTTCTTGAAGCCCGTTTACGTCTTGATATTCATCAACGAAAACGTACTTGTATTTTTCTCTAACGCTGTTTCTTACCTCGTCGTCAAGCAGTAATTTATAAGTAAATCTTTCTAAATCGGCAAAATCCAAAACGTTTTCTTCGCTCTTTATTACGGCGTAATTTTCGCTAAATTTTTTGTACACCTTAAAGTATGCCGACAAGTCTTCTTTAACGACTTGCATTATATCGTCGTCCTTTTCGGGATACGATATCGACTTGCAAAAGGCTTGTATCTGCCCTTTAACGCCCTTTTTCACGTTGTCCATTTCTTCCCTTTGACGAGGCATTTCCTTTTTAGAAAAGCCCCTGTTGGAAGGAATCGACAAACTCTCTAACGTCTTTATTTCGTAAATGGTTTTTACCGTCAACACCTTTTCTTCTATAAGACTTTTTATCTCGCCCAAATAATCGAGCGATTTTTCGCAACCGTAAACGACGGGGTCTTCTTCCAACGCTAAAAGGACGGATAAATACCTTGCTATTACCGTCTTAAAATTTTCCACCAAAAGATTACAAATTGCGTTAAAACCTTCTCCGAAACAGTTGTCTAACGATTTTGTTATCAATGCGTCGCCGTCGACTTCGGTGGAAAGTTGCGACTCGGTTTTTACAAGCAATTCTCTAAAAGAGCCGTCCTTTCTCTTCGTTTTGAATATGGAAAGCGCCCTAAAAAAATCTTCGTCGTTTTGTTCGTAAAAACTTGAAAAGGTTTTCTCTAACGCACGCTCTATTAAAAGCGCCTTGTCAGATTCGTCTATAATCCTAAAATCGGGGGCAACGCCTATTTTGAAAAAGTATACCCTGATAAGCCGTGCACAAAAAGAGTCTATGGTGCAAATATCCGACGTTCTGACGTTTAACAATTCGTTATACAATTCTGCGTCTTTGCTTTTGGCAATCTCTTTCGACAAGCCCTTCGTCAATTTCTCTTTCATATCGATTGCGGCTGCCTCCGTGTAAGTCATTGCCAAAATTTCGCTTACCTTTGCCTTTTTTTCTTTGACTAATCTTATAAGACGACTAATCATAACGAAAGTTTTGCCACTGCCTGCCGACGCCGAAATCATCAAATTGCCTTTTTCGTGCTCTATTGCAGATTTTTGTTCTGATTTTAATTGTAAATCTTTTTTATTTTCTTCCATTTTTAACCTTTCGTATACTTTGTATCGGTCGACTTTCTTTCCTCTTGCACCTTTTTCGTTGCCTCTACGATTGCCTCTTTTTTGACGCTTGGCATTTCTCTTGCGCAACCCGTATATGCGCAAATGCCTTTATATTGACAATACTTACAAGCCTTTTCCGTTAACGGCGATGCGACGATAACGCCGTCTTGAATTTGTTTTCCAGCCTGCTCGCTCATATACGTTGCGTACGATACGTATGCGTATAATTCTTCTTCCGTCAGTTTGTTTTTGTCCTCTGCCAAAAGGAATGCGTTTTCCAGTTCCTTTGCATTTAAGGTGTTGCCCAGCATATCTTCTTCTTTCGTGCCTTGAGAAATATACTCGTCGGAAAGTTTCATGTAATGCGTACCTGCAAGTTTTTTATCTTTTACAGCCATTGAATACAAGTAGAGTTGCAACTTACTGCCGACGAACAAATCTTTGGCTTCGTTTCTGGAATTACCCGTTTTGTAATCTATAATCCTAAAATAATCTTTGTACGTATCTATTCTGTCGATAACGCCGACGATTTTTATTTTGCCGTCTAGTATGGATATCGGCGCAAAATCGCCACCGCTTCCTATCCTTGCTTCCGTTTTGTACGGTTTGAAAAGCGACTTGCCGGTACGCTCGTAAATGCGCCTACAATACTTTTTCGTTTCCCTTAAAAGTTCTGAATAATTGTATGCGTTTTCTGAGCCCTCTACCAAGAAAGAATATTCATCTCTACTTTGCACTTCGTTTGCACAAAGAGAACAAAGCATATCGCAAGATTCAAAATCGCCAACCTCGTGACTTTTTTCCAAATAGGCTTTTTTGACGAACAATTCAAGCACGTCGTGAACGAACGAACCGAATTTTTTTCCGTCCACCTTGCCCTCTTCTCTCTCTTGCAAATTTAACGTGTTTTCGCAAAACGCCATAAACGGACAAGAATAAAATTTTTCTAGGCGTGTCGGCGAGATGGAAGACGGAACGCTGATTTTTTCACCTAAATCTAACCTGACTTTCATTTCGCCGTTTACGTTCTTTAAAATTTTATCGGCGTCTTCCGTCGACAATACGAAAAACGCACCCGCTTCATCGACGCTTACACATTCTTCTCCCGAAGCAATTTTACGGCAAATTCTTGCAAAACTTTTTAAGCCTTGACGGTAAGTCAAAAAATCCTCTTTTACGTCAAGCGTTTGAACCTCGAACAAGTCTTCTATATTAGATATTGCAATACTTTTTCCTTTCTTTTCGTTTTTGACGTACGACAGATAAAGTTTTTCCGTAAACGCCGTTAAGCCTAAGCCGAATTGCTCCCTTTCCCTTGCGTTGACGATTTGAATTTTCGGCTCGACTAAAACTTTGATTTCCGAAAGTTTATTTATGTCGCTGTCCGTTAAAAGACTGACGTCGTTTTTACAAGTCGGCACGTCGCCACTAAGCCCCACCAAAAACAAGTTGCTACTTTTTGCCAAAGCGCACTCTTTGTATTCGCCGACGAAAACTGCGTCGTTATACTGTGGAATTATGGAAAGTTCCAAAGCCGACACGCCACTTAAAAATACGTTTTTGTAATCTACCAGCGACAAGTTTACGCCTTTGAGCAAAACGTTTATTTCCTTTAATATGCCGTCGATATAATCGTATACCTGTGCGTTTACGGCGTTTTCTATGGGGTTTTCCTTTGAAAGCCAAAGGGAAAATTCTTCTAACTTTTCTTTAACGTTTAAGTCTTGCAATAATTTTTCGACGTCGAATTTATCAAGCAACAGGCAAAGCTTTTTCCTAAATTCTTCAAACTTTTCGCCATCGTCGTCAGCGCCAAACGGGGCGTTTAATCTGCCGTAATTTACGTTATGCTTATATAAATAATTGGCGAACTCGTCCAAAAACTTTTTGTCTTCGCAAACTAACGGATTAAAGGCAAAGTCCAAAACCTTTTCTCGCTCTTTATTAAACCTAAGCGCCTCTATATAACTTACTATGAGTTTTACCAACGGGTGATTTAACGCATTCTTCTTTTCGTCCAAAAAATACGGAATGTTAAACTCGTAAAAGACTTCTCTCACGACGTCTTTATAATCGTCGGCATTAGGAAGGCATAGGGTAAAATCTTTGTATCTTGCGCCGTTTATAACGTCTTTTCTAACTTGTACGGCGACCCTTTCTATTTCCTCCCTCATAGTTAACGACGGCGTTAAGAATATTTTGTCTGTTTTTATTTTTTCGTCTGCCGACACGGCGCCGAACAGATTGTTTAAAATAACCTTTCCCTCTTTTTCGTAAGGGGAAAGCGCCCTCTCTTTTTTGACGGCAAGTTTGTTTTTCTTTGCCAAACTTTCGAACATTCCCGCCGTTTCGTTGACGAATAAAAAGGGGTTTTCGCCGGCAGTTAAAATTGCCGTAACGCTTTTTACCTTTTTGAAAAGGCTTTCCATAATATCTCTCGTTTGACTTGTAAACGCCGTAAAGCCTAACAAGAAAACGTTTGCATCCTTTAACTCATCGTCTTCGTCTATAATGCCGGGAAGATACGACAAAACGGAACTTTGGTCTTCAAGCCCGTTCTCTTTTAAATAATTTTCGTAAGCAGAATAAATTAAATAGATATCCGAAAGTTTGTTTTTAAGAATTCCACTAGTGCCTACAATGGCGTTCTTTACGTCGTTTACACCGACTTTTGCACTCTTTAACAAAATGAGCAAATCGAAAATCGACGGGGCTAGCAGATTTTTATTGCCGACGAAACATTTTAACGGCAAACTTAAAAGCAATCTCCTTATTACCATGGCAGAGCCCTCTTTGGAAAGAGTTTTGTCAAAAGTTTTTTTGCTTTTTAAATAACTGCCGAAAGAAAAAACTTGCGTGTTAAAAGTACCACCCGTCTCTTTTGCGATGCTCCTTTCCACAAACAACGATATTTTATCTTCGCAAAAAATATAATTTTGCTTGCGCTTACACTCGTCGCTTTTCAAACATTCGTTCAAAACGGGGAATAAATTAAAATATGAATCTGTCGTTATAAGTTTTATATTATTTTCCATATCTTTTATTATATCATAACTTAATTGACTTTTAAAGAACATAATTAAACAGTTTTACATTTTTTTGTTTTTATGTTACAATGATATAAAATATAATTTAATAGGAGCAAAAAATGAAAAAATTCATTATTCTGCTATCATCTATTTTACTTGCGCTTTCCTTTACGGGATGTAGCTGCACCAGTGCTTCGCAACTTTCCTTTTCTCCCAACTGGAAAAAAAGCGAAACGGCAGAAGCAGGCTTTACTCAAACAACCACTTACGACGTGGCGTTAAACAAAGCGTTTATCTTAAACGAAAGCGATTATTCGACGGACTCTTCCGTAAGCGAAGCCTTTGAGACGCTCGACATCGCAGGCACGTACACGGAAACGATAAGCGTTATCGAAGTAAACGATTATAACAAGGGTGCAAGCGACGTTTTAGACGACAGTAAAAACTCTACCTTACTTAAAATTACTTCTCTACTCTCGCTAAACGCAACTTACAAACTTGTGGGTAAAGAAACAGAAACTTACAACGATTTCGTTAAAACGGAAAGTTACGTTTTGGACACAGATAATTCTATTGCACCTATCTATACGGAGTCTGAAAACAATTATTCAATCGTCAATTTAGACCTAGAAAACCCCGTACAAACGCTACATTTCAAGACGACGACGCTATACAGCAAAAACACTTTTAATTTTAAACAACAAGAGTTTAAGTACGGTGAAGACAGTTTGACTGCAACCCCGACGAAAGAAACCTCTTACAGTGGCTCTTACGACTACAAATGTTTAATCGACAACACGAGTTTATTGTTCGCACTAAGAAACATAAATTACACGACTGATAAATCTAACACCTTACCCGTCGTTTCCCCCGCTTACAAAAGTGGTGTAAATCTTACCGTTTCGTATTCTGAAAACGTTAAAACAAACGACGCTAACGGCAATGCAATCGACACGAAAATCGTTAGTTTCGTAAACGCCGACACAAACAAAATGGGGCGTGCGCAATTTGTTTTCATTCAGAACGAACAAGTGGCGGGAAAAGATAATTCGTTAATCGTTAAGTACGTTTCGCCTCTTTCAGAATACAGTTCGAGTTTCGCAAAATTAGGTGCGTTAGAGTACACGCTAAAAACTTATTAACCAACTTCTAAGTTTAACTTTAAAACAAAAAAATCGTTTATCATTTTCGATAAACGATTTTTATTTTTTTTACTTTTAATTTAACTTCCAGTTTGTTTCTACAAACGCCGTTGCAAGCACTTCGTTAGAGAAGCCGTTGTTTACGACGCTATAATCTGTATCCTTTTCGATAAAGGCAAACGCCGTTGCTTTTAAGGTGCTTACTTTTGTTAAGTTTATGCAATCTGCCGTGTCGGAATCGAAACTGCTCAAACTGTCGCAATAAGCAAAGGCTTGAACGCCAACAGTTATGTTTGTGCTTTCAGAATGGAACTTAACGGTCTTTAAATTTTCGCACATAAAGAATGCGTAATCGCCGATAACTTTAAGATTTTTCGAAAGGGTTATTTCCCTTAACGCAGATGCGCCGTTGGTTACAATTTCTAATTCGCTTACGTTGGAAGCAAATGCAAACTTGCCGATGTTTTCAACACTGTCAGGCAAGGTTATTTTTGTAAATTTAGCACTTAAAAAAGCATAGTCGCCGATATTTTTTAACGATGAGTTTTGGTTAAAGGAAAGCCCTTTGCCCGTTGTCTCGTCGTAGTCGCCTAACGAAAGAGTGCCACTAAACGCATACTTGTGAATATCGGTAACGCTTGACGGGATTGCCATCGTCGTTAATCTTTGGCAACTTGCAAAAGCATATTCGCCGATTTCCTTAACGTTGTCGCTTAAAACGACTTTCGTTAAAAGAGTGTTGTTTGCAAATGCGTAAGCGGGAATTGCATAATCGTCTGCTTTCGGGCTGACCGTTACGACTTTCAAGTTTTCCGGCAAATAACAATCGAAAACGCCTGTGTCGGTTACATTGCCGTCGTCGTCAGTCGTCGTTGCGTCGTTAAAATACTGCGTAACCTTTACGCCACCGTCGTATGCAGAGGTACCGAACATATATCCGAACGTCCTTGCGTCGTCAACAGATTTGTCAACGCCTGTAACGTTGTTGTCGTTAAGCGTTGCTTCTGCGTTTGGCGTTTTACCCACGAACGGAATGGTTAAATTCTCTAACGCTTTCATTTTACCGAATGCGCCTTGGTCTACAACCTCAACGCTGTCCGGAATAATCAACGTTTTAATGGTGCTGTTGCCGGCAAAAGCGTCTTTTTTGATTCTGCCGACGGGTTTTCCGTTATATTCGGACGGAATGGTTACCGTTTCTTCGTTACCGTCGTAACTAACGAGAGTGTAATAACTGTCGTCTCCGTATACTTTATAATTGGGTTTCGCTTCCGAATTGTTTTCGCTACCACAGGCAATGAAACAAACGCTGGCAAGCACTGCCATTAAACACACGAGAAGCGTTTTGCAAAATTTATTCATACAATCTCCTTAAAGATTTACTAATTAACGATATACGCTAAATATTTTATCATTTATTAACACCTTTGTCAATAAATAATATTTATTTTGCCCCTCAATATGCTTATTTTTTTATTTCTTACAAAATTACCGAGCCGTTAAAAAAACTTTCAAACACGCCGTTGGTGTCGGCACCGACCTTTTCGAATGCACCGACTAATTTTTCCGGCGTGGCGTTTTTAAATTCGTTTTCTTCTATATATCTTTTTAACGCCTTAAAAAACGTTTGGTCGCCAACGCTTTTTCTAACATGGTCGTACATTAACGCACCCTTTACGTAAGCGACGCAAACGTATTCGAACTCCGAACTAAAATCTTTGAGGCTTCTTGTCATGCTCGTGTCCACTTTGCCGAACAGTTTATCTTGCACGGAGCAAAAAGTTTTGTAAGTTTTAAGCGCACCGTCAATAAGCGATTGCTCGGTAAATCCGTACTCTTGGTGATTTTCGTAAAAAATTACCACCGAATATTCTGCCAATCCCTCGTCTAAAAATCCGTGCTCTATCTCGTTGTTTCCTACAATGCCGTGCCACCATTGATGTGCCGTTTCGTGCACTATTACCTCGCTATACGCTTCGTATTCCAAGTTGTCGCTTATCATTGAAAGCGCACAAAATTCCATTCCGCCTTCTAAAAATTCCGTTTGACAAACCGAATACGTTTGGTAAGGATATTCGCAAAATTGTTCGTTAAACAAATTAATTGCCTTAACTGCCGTTTGCAAACTGACGGCGTTTTTTTCGTCGTCGTAAAAATAATAGTTTACAGTCGTTTCGTTTACCTTTTCGCTTACGACTTTGTAATCTTTGGAAAGCACGAAGCAAAAATTTCTCGCATTTTTAATCTCGTACCTATTGACACTTTTATCGCCGTTTGTTTTAGTGCTTACAAGTTTGCCACTACTTGCAACTACAAAAGCCTTGTCCAGCGTTATCGTAACGACGTAATCTGCCACTTCGCTGAAAAAGGGGTCTCCCGTCGAATAATAAAGACATTGATAAAATTCGCCGTTTTGCTTTGCGCAAAGTATCGGATAAAAGGAGGCAAGATTTATCGTCCGTTCGGTTATCCCCGTTCTTGCGATAACTTCGGGCAAGGTTAAAAGATATTCTATTACGACGACGCACTGCTCGTTAGGATATAATTCCGATTGCAAATTTACCTTTAATACATTTTGGTCTTCGCCACATATTTCGTAATCCAACTTGGTTTTATTGTCCGTCGTAACGCCGTTTATCTGCACGCTTCCGTAACTAACGCCGTTATAATAAGCAGAATGCTCCTCGCTTTTTTTGATTGCAAAATACTTTGCTCCCTCTCTGAATGCGTTGGCGTGGAGGTTGAAAAGAAGAAAATTTTCCACGTTGTCGCCGTCGTTTACATAAGTTAGTTTTTCGACGCCTAAAAGGTTATTCCCCTCAAGTTCGCACGATATTTCGTATTTAAGTTTTGCATCTTCCGATTTACACGAATATAAATTAAAAGAGGCGCAAACAAAAAACAGCGTTAAGATTAAAGCAAACTTCTTCATAAAAAACTCCAAATAAGACTTTATATATCTTATTCGGAGTTCGTTATCGTTTATGCTTGTTTATTTTTCGTCGAACACCATATATTTTATCGGGTCAATCGATTGTCCGTTTTCCACGACTTCGAAATGAAGATGCGTTCCACTTGCGCTTTCTTGACGATTTGTCGATGCAACGTACCCTAACACTTCGCCACTTTTAACAGACTGTCCCTCCGTCACATTCACCTCGTCGCTCAACGAATTGTACACCGTCGTCAAACCGTTGCCGTGGTCTACCGTTACGGTAACGCCGGTCAATATAGAATTTTCAACGCTTTTCACAACGCCGTCGTACACACACAAAACGCCCGTTCCGCCATCTGCATAAAAATCCGTGGCTTTGTGCGCCGAATATCTTTTAAGCGTACTGTTCCAAGCCATCGTGTCGCTATATCTTGCAACGCTTAAACAGTTTTCTATCGGCATAATGAAGTTTACGACTTCCTCGACGGGATTATCGACGGGGTCGCTAGGTTCGACGGGAGTGATGTCGTCCGTCGACTTATCGTTAACGATGGGGTTGTTAACATCAATCGTTGGCGAATTGCTTTTCTTTATAATCATTATACTTACCGACAAGCCTATCGCCACTATGCACAACGCTAATATTAGGTACGTGCTGTTCCTTCTTAAAAACGTTACGAATTTATTCTCTTTTTTCTCCATAAAAAATCTCCTTTAACTTGTTACTTCGGTTATTGACGCAAAAATTATTTTTTATACTCAAAATTTAAAAACTTCCGAAAATTAACGGCGTGCCGACTTTGACGGCGACTCCCCTTTCTGCAAAATGCAAATTGATTTTTTTGCCCTTGATTAGCGAACTACACTTTATCTTTTCCGAATAGCAATAATAATTGACAACGCCGTCGACTTCTTCTGTAAACACTAGTCGTGCCTCAAATCTTTCCATTACCTCTCGCCTGGTTACGCCCTCTTTTAAAACTCCACCCTCGCCTGTTTTTAAAAAAGAAAAAGTGCCGTCTAAAATATCGCAACTAGATGAATACGAACATTGATAAACTTCTGAATTTTTCGTAAGACCTAAAAAGGTGGGGAACGCACCTAGCAAAAACAAAAGGAAAATTGTAAAAAGGGACAACGCCACGCCCAACTTTTTTTGCATAAAAAAACTCTCTCTACTTTTGATAGAGAGAGTATTGCCTAAATTTTATTTTTTATACCAGTTAAATATATTCTAATAGTTGATTTACGTCTTTTAAAACCAAGTCTGCCTTTACGCTACTTTTTTCGTAATCGGAAAGAGTTGTTTCGCCGGAAAGCACCAAAACGCTTTTCATACCGTTGTTTACGCCGAACAAAACGTCTGTATAAAGCCTGTCGCCAACCATTACCACTTCTTCTTTTTTAAACGACAAATGAAAACATATCTCCTTTGCCATTATCTCGTTGGGTTTGCCGACGATAACGTCGGGCGATTTGTTTGTGCTTGCCTTGTACATCTGCAAAAAAGAGCCTACGTCGGGAATATAATACGGTGTGTCGGGACAATTTACGTCGGGATGAGTTGCGATAAACATTTTGCCTGCGTTTATTAAATCGGCGCTATGCCGTATCTTTTTGTACGTTAACTCTTTGTCGAAAGTTAACAGCACGATATCGGCTTGCTCTTTTACTTTAACGCCGTTTTGCACCAAATATTTTTTTATCCGTTTGGAACAGACGGGATAAACGGTTCTGTCGTGATAATTTTCTTTTAAGTAATCGACGGTGGCGTCTAAAGCAGTGTACACGACGTCTTTTTTATCGTATATGCCGAGTTTTTTCAGTTTGTATATATATTGTTTTTTCGTTCTCGACGAATTGTTGCTGACGTAAACGACTTTTATGCCCTTTCGCCTTATTTCGTTAAGCGTTTCTTTAACGCCTTTTATCAAGGTGTCGCCCAAATAAATGGTGCCGTCAAGGTCGAAAAGAATTGCTTTTATATCAGAAAGCGTCTTCATCTATTACCTCCAAAATGCCTGCTTCCCTAAGTAAACTCATTGCGTTTATTCGACTTGGCGTATCGCCAGAATATTTTAACGCAACGATATAGTCTTTGCTTTTAACGTAATCGTCTTTTTTGCCACCGAGTGCCAAATACGTGTTAAAAATTTTGTTTTTCTTTTGGATAAAAGATTTTACCTCTTCGTAAAGTCCGTCTATAACCGTTTGAAGCGTGCCCTCCTTTTTTTTAAGCAGTGCCCGTTGGAGCATAAAATTTTTTAAAAAATACGTTTGGTCGATGCCCGTTATTTTGTTAAGCGTTATAGAGCGTTCGTTATAGTCGGGCACATTATACACTGCGCCTTTTTCTAAATAAATATTTAAAAGTGCCAAAACCTTTAACGACATGTCGAACTGATAATACGTTTGATTTTTTTTGTAATCTTTTATAAGCCCGTACCCCTCTTTCGCAGAAGAAATAAAGGAATATGCGTTTTTAATAAAACCGTCAGCCAAGTCCTTTCTTACGTTGTTGTACAAAAGTTCGCCTGCCCTTTCTTCAGGTGGCGTGGACACAACCTTAAAGCCCTCTACCACGGCTTCTCTCATTAAGTCGTAAGAAAATTTATCCAAAGGCTTGTTGGAAATTACGCCGTTTATACGGTATTCGACAAGTTCTGCAAGCCCACTCATCAAATGTGCATACGCAAGCGAGGCAGTACTAGTTTTAATATTAGCAAAATCTATTAAAACATACCTACTTACAGACAGTCTAACGACGTCCACATGTCTTCCGTCCCTTATTTTAACTTCAGAAAGTGCAAAATTGTTGGTACATAAACTGTTTGGAATAAAGATAACGGGAATTTGCTTTATGCTGGCAAAATAGGAAACGGCAACGTTTAAGCGTGTGTCCGAATAAATAACGAATCGTGTGTCTTCGGGAAGATTAAAAAGTTTGGAAATAAACTCTACGCTATCTTCTATCTCCTCGTCCACGACGAAGTTGATGAGTTTTGAACCCGCCTTTTCCACTGCGTTTTTAATGCGCAAGCCTTCCTTTTCGAACTCGCCTTTTGCAGTGATATACACGCCTTTTAAATAGGGTGCAATCTCCTTTAACGTTTGCGTTAATAAAGCGTGACGATTGCCACACGAAAACTGCATCGGCATATTGTAATTGACGCCGTAATACCTTGACGCTCTGTCTATTAACTTATTAAGTTTTTCGCATATTTCTTCTTTTATCATATTTTGCCTTTTTTTTAAAATATAACAAATAATTAAAAAAGTCAAGCAAACTAATAATCAACTCTAATCGAGGCGAAAAAAGTCAAAAAAAACGCAAAATCGATAAAAATTTTACAAAACGTCTTGTATTTCTCGTTATTTATGGTATAATTTTATTATAAACCATGGAGGTGTAAAAGATGAATAAGAGTGAATTGATAAGGGCCATTTCAATTAAGACTAATATGACAATCAAAGACGCTACCGCAGCATTCAATGCAGTTATCGACACTATAACCGAAACTATTGAATCTGGAGACAAAGTACAAATTTCTGGTTTTGGAACTTTTGAATTAAAAACCAGAGAGGCTAGAGAAGGCATCAATCCTAAAACGGGCGAAAAAATAAGCATCGAAACGACTAGAACGCCTATCTTCAAATTCGGCAAAGCATACAAAGATTCTTTCAACGACTAATTAAAAAAGCAAAAGCCTTAAGTTTTTTCTTAAGGCTTTTCCTTTGCAATTTTTTCGCTCACGTATCGACAAAAAAAAGAGTTAAGAATTTCTTAACTCTTTTTGTTTGTTAGTTTCTTTCGTGTTTGAATTGCTTTTCGCTTTAACAAACGCTCAATTATTTAATAATTTTAGAAACAACGCCTGAACCTACCGTTCTGCCACCTTCACGGATAGCGAATCTCAAACCTTCTTCCATAGCGATAGGAGTGATGAGTTGAACCTTGATGGTGATGTTATCACCAGGCATAACCATTTCTACGCCTTCGGGAAGTTGGATTGAACCGGTAACGTCTGTCGTTCTGAAATAGAATTGAGGACGATAGTTGTTAAAGAACGGAGTATGACGGCCACCTTCTTCTTTCGTCAAGATATATACTTGGCCTTCGAATTCCGTGTGGGGTTTAACCGAACCCGGTTTAGCAATAACTTGTCCCCTTTCGATATCTTTCTTGTCGATACCACGGAGAAGTGCACCAACGTTGTCACCTGCTTGTGCTTCGTCAAGAATCTTTCTGAACATTTCAAGACCAGTGATAACAGTCGTTTTGCTTTCTTCTTGTAAACCTACGATTTCTGCAGGGTCGTTAACTTTTGCAACACCTCTTTCTACTCTACCGGTAGCAACAGTGCCACGACCGGAAATGGTGAATACGTCTTCTACAGGAAGCAAGAATGGTTTTGCATCGTCTCTTACAGGAGCAGGAATGTAGCTGTCAACTGCGTCCATAAGTTCTTGGATACATTTTGTTTCAGGTGCGTTAAGAACTGCATCGCCTTCTAAGGTTTGTGCAACTTCTAATGCCTTTAATGCAGAACCCTTGATGATTGGCGTTGTGTCGCCGGGGAAATCGTATTCGTTTAATAATTCTCTGATTTCCATTTCAACGAGTTCTAATAATTCAGGGTCGTCTAATTGGTCGCATTTGTTCATAAATACTACGATGTATGGAACACCAACTTGACGAGCAAGAAGAATGTGTTCTCTTGTTTGTGGCATTGGTCCGTCCGTTGCAGCAACAACGAGGATTGCGCCGTCCATTTGAGCAGCACCCGTAATCATGTTCTTAACGTAGTCTGCGTGGCCCGGACAGTCAACGTGTGCATAGTGACGGTTAGCCGTTTCGTATTCAACGTGTGAAGTATTAATTGTAATACCTCTTGCCTTTTCTTCAGGTGCCTTATCGATTTCGTCATATTTCATTTTCTTTGCTTGACCTTTAGCTGCCATCGTCATTGTGATAGCGGCCGTAAGAGTTGTCTTACCGTGGTCAACGTGACCGATAGTACCGATGTTAATGTGTGGTTTAGTTCTCTCAAATTTAGCCTTTGCCATTTGATTTTCCTCCAATTTTTTACGATTGTTTTTATTTTTTTATTAATTTATTTGTTTTTTTGTTATAAAACGTACTTGTATTTTACAATAATTTTATACTATTGTCAATATAATTTACGCTTTTTTGCCTACTATCTTTTCTGCAATAGACTTTGGAACTTCTGCGTAATGCGAGAATTGCATCGTGTAGTTTCCTCTGCCTTGCGTTCTAGAACGAAGGTCTGTTGCATAACCGAACATTTCGGAAAGTGGAATGTGTGCGTCGATAACCTTTACGCCGTTCCTGTCTTCCGTGCCTTGAATTATACCACGACGCGCCGTTACGTTACCCATAAGGTCGCCAAAGTATGCTTCCGGCGTTACGATTTCTACCTTCATAACAGGTTCGAGAAGTACGCTCTTTGCTTTTGCCAAACCGTCTTTAAGAGCCATGCTACCTGCAATCTTAAACGCCATTTCCGACGAGTCGACGTCGTGATAACTACCGTCGTATACGGTAACCTTGAAGTCAACTACTTCGTAGCCCGCAATTATACCGTTTCTTGCGGCTTCCATAATACCTTTGTTGATAGGTTGAATAAATTCTTTTGGAATAGAACCACCAACCGTTTCGTCAACAAACTCGTATCCCTTGCCTGCTTCTTGCGGTTCCAAACGAATTTTACAGTGACCGTATTGTCCGTGTCCACCCGTTTGACGTTTGAACAAGCCTTCTGCTTCAACTGCTTGACGAATGGTTTCTTTGTAAGCAACTTGCGGTTTACCAACGTTTGCTTCTACCTTGAATTCTCTGAGCAATCTGTCTACGATGATTTCTAGGTGAAGTTCGCCCATACCTGCGATAATCGTTTGTGCAGTTTCAGGGTCGGTATAAGTTTTGAAAGTCGGGTCTTCTTCTGCAAGTTTTGCAAGTGCAAAGCCCATCTTTTCTTGACCTTGTTTTGTTTTCGGTTCGATTGCAACTCTGATAACCGGTTCCGGGAACTCCATTTGTTCCAAAATAATAGGATTGTTTTCAGCGCATAACGTGTCGCCCGTCGTGGTTTCTTTTAAACCTACGATTGCACATATTTCGCCTGCGTAAACAGTGTCTACTTCTTCACGGTGATTTGCGTGCATTCTTAAAATTCTGGCAATTCTTTCCTTTTTGCCCTTCGTGCTGTTATACACGTAAGAACCCGTCGTAAGTACGCCCGAATATGAACGGAAGAACGCTAACTTACCAACGAATGGGTCCGTCATAATTTTGAATGCGAGTCCTGCAAACGGAGCGTCGTCGGAAGGTTCTCTCGATGCTTCTTCGCCCTTTTCGTCAACACCGTGTACGGCGCCTACGTCTATCGGCGACGGCAAGTAATCAACGATAGCGTCGAGCAAGTTTTGAACACCCTTGTTCTTATAGGACGAACCACAAAGAACAGGCGTAACTTTCATCGCTAGCGTTGCCTTTCTTAATCCCGTTTTGATTTCTTCTATAGAAAGGTCGCCTTCTTCAAAATATTTTTCCATTAACGCATCGTCTTGTTCTGCTGCGACTTCAACGATTTGCAAACGACATTCTTCAACCATATCTACCATGTCGGCAGGAACTGCTTCTTCGCTGATTTCCTTACCTACGTCGTCTAAATAGATATATGCTTTTCTCGTGATTACGTCTACAACGCCCTTAAAAGTTTCTTCCTTTCCGATTGGAACAACGATTGGAAGTGCGTTGGTCTTTAATCTGTCACGCATCATATCGATTGCGTTTTGGAAGTTTGCGCCGTTGATATCCATTTTGTTTACGTATGCGATACGTGGAACTCTGTACTTGTCTGCTTGTCTCCAAACAGTTTCACTTTGTGGTTCTACACCACCCTTTGCACAGAAAGTTGCAACAGCACCTTCTAATACACGTAGTGAACGCTCTACCTCTACAGTGTAGTCAACG
>CAYLUH010000003.1:52184-75412 GCA_964386845.1 uncultured Christensenella sp. | reverse complement strand
TTAACCAAAAAACCCACTCGAAATTAAACGGGTGGGGTTTTGTTTGGAAAATAATAGTAATTAAAAATTATTGTAATTATTTTAAAATTGTGTTACAATTACCTTAATGCGTTGCATTTTACTCTGACAAAAAACTTTTTATATTGTCAAACATTTGCGTCATCACGGCTTCTTCGCCACAAAAGACGTTATGTTTTGCATTGTAAACGGTTACGAAAGAGCAGTCTTTTATACGCTTTGCGAATTTGCGTTGAGGCTTGTTTAAAACTACCTTATCAAATTCAGCAGAAAGTATCAAACATTTTGCGTTTATATTTTTGCACCTCTTTCTGTCAAGCAACACGCTTTGCACTTTCGTTGCTTCAAACACCCAACTGTTTGTCAACGGCGACGTTTGATAATGCTTGTCGTTTGCACGCATAGACAAATTAAAAGAAAACCTTGCAAAACTCGTGTCGCTACTGTTTGAAAAATCCACTTTTGGCGTAAAGGGTTTGCTCGACAAAAAGATACCCGTCTTGCCGTATTTTTTTACTCTGTGTTTTGCAACTATTCTTACGATGAAGCGAGGCATACCCTTAAAATTAGGGCAAATCATCGGCGCACTGAAAATGGCTTTACCAACTTTTTCATCGGTTTGTTGCAAATACGTTCCGACGATTGCTCCACCCATGGATTGCGAAAAAAAGTTTATAGGAAGCGGCGACACGCTTTTTACCACCGTTTTTACGAACAAAACTAAATCTTTAACGTAAGAAAAAAAGTCGTTTACGTGGAGGTTGTTACCGGCGTCGTCTTCCCTTTCGGAATAGCCGTGCCCACGCAAATCGAAAATAAAAACGTTGTAGCCTTGATTTAAGAAAAAGTGAATTACTTCGTAAAACTTTTTGGTAAATTCGCTAAGGCCGTGCACGATAACCATATTTTCTTTTGCGTTTTCGCATAAGAAATATTCGTAATATATTTTAAGATTGTCAAAAGAGGACATAAAGCCACTTATTTTACAATCGTTTAATCTGCTTATAACTTCGGCATAAGACTTTGCAAAGTTTTCTTCGGGCAAAAAGTCTTGTGTGTTTATTGGTGAGTACATCTTACTTCTCCTTTAATTAACGATTATATCATAGATTTATCACACTAGGAAAAAAGAGGATAACAAATGAAGGGTGCAATAATATTACCGGCATATAAACCGGACGAACAACTCGTTCTCTTAACAGAACGGCTTATTCCTCTCGGCTTAGAAATATTGGTCGTAAACGACGGAAGCGGAAAGGCGTTTAACGACGTCTTTGAACAAATTTCCGACAAAGCCACCGTTATCTCTCACGAAAAAAATATGGGCAAGGGCAGGGCTCTTAAAACGGGTATTGCCTACCTAAAAGATAATTTTTCCGACTGCGATTATTTTATCACGGCAGACTCCGACGGGCAACACCGCATCGAAGACATCATTAAAGTCAAAGAAAAATTAGAAAAGGGTTCCGACATGGTGCTTACCACGAGGACGCTTAAAGGCAAAATTCCTTTGCGTTCCAAAATCGGCAATTCTCTTTCTCGCTTTATTTACACAATGCTTACGGCAAAGTATTATAACGACAATCAGTCGGGTCTAAGAGGCTTTTCCATAGAGCAATGCGATTGGCTTTTGACAGTTAAGGGCAATTATTACGATTACGAAATGAACGTCATTTATCAAGCCGACCGTCAAAGAATTAAAATCGACACGCTGGACATTTCCACCGTTTACATCGACGGCAACAAGTCTTCGCACTTTAATCCGATTACCGACACTTTTAGAATTTATCGCCAACTTTTAATGAGCGCTTTGGGTTCTATCATATCCATTGCCGTCATCGAACTTCTGCTCTTTTACGGCTCGACTTTTTGGGACGTCGTTTTGGAAAAACCACTCGTGTTTATTCATTCCATACTAAATATCGGGCTGTTCAGTTGTTTTGTCAATATGATTTTTACCAAGTCGATATTCTTGAAAAACATTCACACGAGGGACTACTTAAAAATCTTTTTGCGAACGACGTTGCGTTTTTCTTTCTACACGCTGTTTTGTTATTTAATTTATTTATGGCTCCCGTCTTTGCCGATGATAATAAATTACAACATCGTCGTTATCGCACTTATTTTACCCGAGTATTTTTTAATAAAATGGATTTCTCTTTTATACAAAAAGTTTCTGGAAAAATAAAATTTCTCCTATTGCGTTTTTGCAATAGGAGTTTTTTATTCTATCGATATTATATAATCATAAATTTTTTGCTTGCCACTTATAAACGCCACGTCGAATAGGGGATACGCCTCGTTTAATCGTTGCTCTAAATCGTCTTTTTCTTGCTCTGTAACGCTTGCGCCGTAAAACACGATTATCGTTTCTTTGTCGTCGATATCTTCAACGTTTTGAATAGCGTCCATAACGGCTTGATTTTTATCGTTGCAAGAGCCGACTATCTTACCGTCGATTATAGACAAAAACTGGCTCTTTTTTACGTTCACGCCGTCAACGATTGCATCTCGTGTCGCCGTTGCGACGTATCCCGTCGTAACACTGTTAAAGCCACTCATAGAATCGACAAATTCTTCAATCGTTTGCGCACTTACGTCCATCATAGAAAGGGCAGAATAGCCTTCTGCAACCGACTTCGTTTCCAATAGCACACAGTTTGCTTCGCCATATAGTTCGCACGCCTGCTTGCCTGCCATTATTATATTTTTATTGTTTGGCAAAACGATTATATTTTCTGCGTCGAGTTGAGAAAAAGCCTCGATAAACTCGCTGGCAGAGGGGTTTTGCGTTTGCCCGCCTTTTACAACGACGTCTGCTCCAACGCTTAAAAAATATTCTTCTATGCCGTCGCCGTCTGCCACTGCAACGACTGCGAATTTTTTGTGAGCCCTCGGTTTTTTAACCTTTTCTATTTTGCCTTTATCAGAACGCTGTGCGTCCATATTTTCTATTTTCGTCGTTAAAAGTTCTCCGAACCGTAACGCATAAGAAATAACCTTATCGGGAGCAAAGGTGTGCACGTGCGCTTTTACGACGTCGCCTTCGTTTACACACACGACGCTGTCGCCAATCGACTGCAAAAATCTTACGCAGTCTTTCTGCGAAAAAGGCTCTTTACGTTCCATTAACTGCAATATAAACTCCGTGCAGTATCCGTATTGAAGTTTAGTGTTTTTATCTAGAACGCACGGCGTTTGGGGGAGAGCGCTTTCTTCTTCTAGCGTGTACTCTATTTCTCTGCCTTCCATAACGGCTTGCATACCTTCAAACAAACAATAAAGCCCTGCACCGCCACTGTCCACAACGCCTGCGTCTTGCAAAACTTTAAGTTGATTAGTCGTGTCGTCGACGGCTTTTTTCATTTCCGAAACCAATAAACTAAAAAGGGTAACGAAGGTTGCAAGGTTACTCAAATTATTTATTAAAAAATCTGCGCTTTGCCTCATAACCGTAAGCACCGTTCCCTCGACGGGACGTATTACAGAGTGGTACGCCGTGTTTGCGCCCTCTTTTAATGCGTAAGAAAACTGTGCCGTGTCTACGACTTCTAAATTTCTTAAACACTTTGCCCAGCCGTTTATAAACTGCGACAAAATTACGCCCGAATTTCCACGAGCCGTAAACAAGCACCCTCTTGCAAATGCGCTCATCATCTCGCCAACGCCGTCGATATCTTTGGCTTTGATTATCCCACCCTCCAAGGTGGTGAGCATATTTTCGCCCGTATCTCCGTCGGGAACGGGGAAAACGTTTAGAGAGTCCACGTACTTTTTATTTGCTTTTAAGTTGTTATATCCACCGAGTAACAATCGGTACAAGTCTTTTCCGTTAAGTTTGCTGTTTGTCAAAATATACACCCTGCTTGAACGCTTTAATTATTTTGCGTTCATTATCTCCGTAATAATGGCTTTTTCCTTTTGGTTGTTTTCGCTGATTTCTTCGCCTAAATAAAAGGCAGCGCAAAGTCCCGGCCCGATATTTGCGCCACAACTCATTCCGACGTTGTTTATAATAACCTCTTTAGGACTGAATTTTTCCTTAATTTGTTCTGCCAAAACTTTGGCTATTTCTTCCCTGTTGGAGTGAGCGATAAAAATAATTTGCTCCTCGGGATTAACGATGGTTTTTTCAATATATTTAAGAGTAACGCTTAACGCCGACTTTTTGCCTTTTGCTTTTGCAAGCACTTCCGACAAGCCGTTTCTGTTAAAGTCTGCAAGCGGATTTACGCCGACGAGCGAACCGAAAAACGCCTTAAAGTTAGAAATTCTTCCCGTTTTGCAGAGGAAGAAAAGGTCGTCCATCGGGCCCATTTGGTGTACTTTATGTTTAACGCCTTCCACAAACTCTGCCGTTTCTTCTAGCGTTGCGCCCGATTTTTTCTTTTCGCCGGCAAGCGCCAAAATAAGAGCCAAAGAGGTGGAATAACGCAAAGAATCCACGCAAATTATTTTTTGCGTCGGGTACTTTTTTTCTAAATCCTTTGCCGTGTTTACACAGTTTTGATAGGTGCAAGAAAGGGCAGAAGACATTGATATAGACAAAATATCCTTTCCTTCTTTTAAGTACTTTTCGAAAAGTTCTTGCGTATCTCCCAAAGTGGGCGCAGCCGTTTTGTAAATAACGTTTTTACTTTTCATAGAATTAAAATATTCCGTTGGCGTAATGAAAGACCAGTCTAGGTCTGAACGAGTTTCTTCGCCGTTAGGCAAGTAAAGTACGCCTTTAAGATAATCGGCAACGTCGAAACGCTCTCTTAATTCTTTAACTAAATCGCAACCGACATCCGATAAAATAACAAAATCCGACATATTTTTCCCTCAAAAAAATTTTTTATAACGGAATTATACTACATTTACTAAAATTTTTCAACAATATATAAATAAATAGGCTGTACAATTTGCGTTTTTTTGATATAATATAAAAGAAAAATTTTGTTTGTAAATGTAATTTTTCACGCTTAAAGCGTGCGTAAAAAGGTGCTTTTATTTAAACAAAATCAAAAAAGGGCTTTCGTAAAAGCGTTTTTACGCAAAAGCCTATGGCAAAAGAAAAATTTATTAGGGTGTTAACTTATGCAAACTTGGCTTGTAATTTTAATTTGGGTGCTCGCCGTTTTAATCGTCGGTGGACTTTTGGCAATGCTTTTTATAACCTTTCCGATAGCAAACAAGGTTTATCGATATCAGTTAGTCAGAACGTCGAAAGACGTTTGGAGCAGTCACGAATGTTCTGCGCCCGATAACGAAGAACAAGTCGCTATGTGGAACGAGGGGTTAGAGTGGGCAGGCACCGTCGCCTCTTACAAAAAAGACGTTCACGTCGTAAACGACGGCTTTAATTTGTACGGAGAATATTACGACTTCGGGTTTGACAAGGCCGTTATAATTTTGCCCGGTAGGTGCGAATGCTTAAAGTACTCTTACTTTTACGCATCGCCTTATCAAAAAGCAGGCTACAACGTTTTGGTTATAGACACAAGGTGCCACGGCAATAGCGACGGCACTTACTCGACCGTCGGCAAGGAAGAAAGCAAAGACGTTTTAGTTTGGTGCGACCTTTTGATAAAACAATTCGGCGTAAAAACCATATGCTTACACTGTATTTGCGTCGGAAGTGCTTCGGGAATTCTCGCATGCACATCGAAAAACTGCCCGAAAGAACTTAAAGAAATTTGCATTGAGGGTGTGTTTACAAACTTCAGAGAAACTTTTAAACAACACATGAAGCAATTAAACAAGCCCGTTTTTCCCGTTTTAGACGAGGTTATGTTTTTGCTTTACGCTCACACGAAAAACAACGTATTTAAATACTCGCCGAAAAAACACTTAAAAAAATTAAAGCAAAAGGTATTGTTTCTTCACACTGAATTAGACCTTTTTTCAAAGCCCGAACTAACGCAAAAAATGTACGAAAGTTGCCCAAGTCAAAACAAAAAAATCGTTTGGTTCGACAAGGGACTTCACTCTCACGTAAGGATAAACAATCATCAGTCGTACGATAAAGCAATAACGGATTTCTTCACAAATGAAACAAAATAAATTAGCATTTTTTACAATAGACGCAGAAAGTTTTAAGCACACGGAATGTGTTTTCAAAACCAAAGAAAAGGTAACCGATGACATGCTTGACGGCTTAGACGAATATCTTTCTCTTTTAGAAAAACACGGAATAAGAGCAACGCTGTTTTTCATTTTAGAAACGGCTCTAAAAATAAAAGACAAGGTATTCGATTATATAGCCCGTGGGCATAAAATCGCCGTGCACGGATTAGAACATGTTGCACCCATCGATATGTCTAACGAAAAGTTTGCGGAAAGCGTAAAAAAATGCAAGGAAGAATTAGAAAAAACTTTCGGGCAAAAGGTAATAGGATACAGGGCGCCCTTTTTTAGTTTGAACGACGACAAGCGGGCAATATTAAAAGACCTCGGATTTTTGTACGATTCAAGCAAAAGCGAATGTGATAAAGCAAGGCACTCGGGGACTCTTTCGACAAAAGAATACAAACGAGTTTTAACGGGCGTTTACGAAAAAGACGGCTTTTACGAATTCCCCCTTGTTTGCAGAAAAATGTTCGGCACCTCCCTTCCGATATGCGGTGGAGGATACGCACGGTTTATGCCGTGGAGCGTGCTTAAATCGTCTATAAAAAAACACTTAAAGAAAAGCGATTATTATACTTTTTATTTGCACCCTTTCGAACTATCGAAAAGGCAAACGCAAAAATTCAAAAACTTAAACTTCGTCGACAAGCAGTATCTCGTTTTCGGCAGAAAAACTTTTGCGAAAAGAATAGAAAAAATAATAGCCTTGCTTAAAGAAAACGGATATTCTTTTTCCACAATGGAAGATTTCGTTTTGCAAGGCGACAACACAAACTAAAAGGTATCTTTTAATGAAAAAATTAACAAACATCGCAGGCTTCAAAACCACCACGGATTTTGTTTTCGACAAAATTCATCGTTACGAAAATTCGGAAAAAACTTTTGCCGTTCTTTACGACTTCGTTTTTGAAAACAAAGATAACGTCTTGGCAGAGTGGAGCAACGGTTACAAAATAAACAAAATCACTTACGGTGAATGCGACAACGATATTCATCTTCACGCAAACTCGTTTGCAAGCGCTTTGTCTTTTTTGGAAAAAGGTAGCATCGTCGGGATATATATGGGTAATTCCGTCGATTGGATAAAAACTTTTTGGTGCGTTTTAATGTGTGGCTTTAACCCTCTTTTAATTAACGCAAAACTTCCGAAATCGGTTTTAGAAAACATCTTCGTTTGCCACGGCGTAAAAGCCGTTATATCGGACGGCGAAATTTTTAACGGCGTAACGACGTTTAATTCGTTTGAACTGTTAAAAGAAAAGGGCGAATACTATCAGCCGACAAAATGGGGTTGCGAAATTTATTTTATGACATCGGGAACGACGGGCAACGCAAAACTTTGCGCATATAATCCCGAAAATATTTTTTATCAAATATGCGACAGTGGAAACACCATAAAAATTTGCCCGCCAATACAAAAGCATTATCGTGGCGAGTTAAAACTTTTAATGCTACTTCCCTTTTATCACATATTCGGTTTCGTCGCCATCTTTATGTGGTTTACCTTTATGTCGAGAACGCTTGTTTTCTTAAAAGACTTGCGCCCTCAAACCTTGCTTAGCACGGTAAAAAGGCACAAGGTAACGCACGTGTTTGCCGTTCCGCTAGTTTGGAACTCCATTTATAAAGAGGCAATGAACAAAATTAAAGCCCGTGGCGAAAAAACTTATCGCAAGGCGTTAAAAGGTTTACGTATCGCAAACAATTACGGAAAAATCGGAAGCGTTGTTTCTAAAATTGCTTTCAAAGAAGTTAGAGAAAACATTTTCGGCGACAGTATTCAGTTTTGCATAACGGGTGGTGGAGCGATAAAAACAGAAGTGCTGGAATTTTTTAACGGCATAGGCTATCATCTTTCCAACGGATACGGAATGACGGAAATAGGCGTTTCGGGTGTGGAAACTTGTATGTCCAAAAAGGAGCGAAACCTTGGCTCCATCGGTGCACCCTTTCCTCACGCAGAGTATAAAATTAACGATAACGGCGAACTCACCGTCAAAACAAAGGCAATGGCTTTTAAAATTTTGGTGGGAGAAAAAACTTTGCTCACCGATTACGACGAATTTTTCAACACCAAAGATTTGGCTAAAATCAAAAAAGGCAAATATTTTCTTTGTGGTAGGGTGGACGACTTGATTGTTGCCGACACGGGCGAAAACATCAATCCCGACCTTGTGGAAGGAAAACTTCTTTCTCCCTTGGCAACAGACCTTTGTTTGTTTCAAGACGAAAAAGGCGCACCGACACTTATCGTCAGCGTGGAAAAGGCAATATCGAAATCAGACTTTAAAAAACTGTGTCAGGAAACGACGGCTCTCATCGAACAAAACAATTTAAGCGCTCAAATCAAAAAGGTTTTGTACGTGTCGGATTCTCTTATGGACGAGGGCGACTTTAAAGTCAGCAGAAAAAAGATTGCAAAAAAATATAGCGCAAATGCGTTTAAGTTTTTAGACCTTTCGACGACGGAAGAAGTTTCGACGGAAAAATTAAACGAAAGGGAAGAAAAAATAATTGGTCTTTTTGCAAAGGTTTTAGATATTCCGAAAGAAAAAATCAAAAAGACGCAAAACTTTTTCACAGATTTAGGTGGAAGCAGTTTAGAATATTTTTCGTTGATAGACGAAATAAGTTTAGAGTTTAACAAGTCGATAACGCAAAAAGAGGGGGAGCCTCTTTTGACGACGGAAGACTTTTGCAAATACTTAAACGAAAATTAAAAAGTACGCAAAGGAAAAGTTTATTATGCTTTTATGGCTGTTTAACTGGTTTGTAAAAATAACGGGGTTTATACCATTCTTCTTTATATATCGCACGAAGTATTATTATATCGACAAAAAAACACAGTCGAGGAAAATCAAAAAAAAGGCAATCGTTATGGCAAATCACCATTCCATTTACGATTTTGCAGAAATGCTTTTCGCTTTCCCGACAAGGACGTTGCGTTGTTTAATGAGCGAAGCGATTTTTAACAAAAACAAAGCCTTAACTCTTTTGCTAAAATGTTTCGGTGGCATAAAGGTCGACAGGGAAACGAGAGATTTTACCTTTATCAATAAAAGCGTAAGCGTACTTGATAAAAACGGCGTTATAGAAATATATCCCGAATCCCGTCTTGCGCTCCCCGGCGAAGAAAAACCGTTAGAGTTTAAACCTAGCGTCGTTAAAATCGCACTGGAAAGCGGGGCGCCGATAATTCCCGTTTATCACACGGGTAAAATGGCAAAAAAAGAACGCAATCGCATTATGATTGGCACCCCTATAGACGTCGTCGCTCTTTACGACGAAAGTTTAAGCGAAGTGGAAAACTTAAAAAACATATCTCATTTTTTAAGGCAAAAAGTTTTGGAGTTAAAAGATGAACTCGAAAGAAGAATCAGCAAAGAAAAAAAATAAAAAAGAAAATTATTTCTTTTACGATTTTGTCAAAGTGACGGCGGCGATTCCGGCACTATTATGGCAACTGCCCAAAGTCGTACACTTAAGCAAAGAAACAAAAAAAATAAAAGGTGGGGCAATGATAACGGCTAACCACGTCAATTTCGGCGACCCCGTTCTTTTGCTCATCGCATTTTGGAGGAGAAGAGTCTTTTCGCTTGCCTCGAAAGACCTTTATAACGGCAAATTCAAAAAATGGTTTTTCGAAAAAGTCGGGTGCATACAAGTTGACAAACAAAACTTCAGTATGAATTCTTTTCACGAAGTTTTAAGAAGGTTACAAAACGACCAAATAGTTTCCATTTTTCCCGAAGGCAAGTTAAACGTTTCTAGTCAAATGGACGCTTTTAAGTCGGGGGCGACGCTTATGGCGATAAGGGCAAAAAAACCCATTATCCCGGTCTACTTAGAGCGTCAAACGAAATGGCCTCAAAGACGAACGGTTATAATCGGCGAGCCCATCGACCCGTTAGATTATTGCGCGAAAAATCCTTCGATGCAAGAGATAAATAATTTTTCGAAAATTTTAAAACAAAAGGAAGAAGAGTTAGAACAATATTTTAACAACTTAAAAAGAGGAAAGAAAAATGACGAGAAGTGAAATTTTACAAAAATTGAAAGAGGTTTTGGCGTCGTCGGTAGAAAGCCAAACGGACTTATCTTCGGTAACGGAAAATTCTAGGCTTATCGAAGATATCGGCTTAAATTCCGTAGGCATAATTTTCGTGGTAATTTCCATTGAAGAAGCGTTTGACGTTACCTTTTCCGACGTCGGATTTGCAGATTTTCAAACTGTCGGCTCCGTCGTAGATTACATCGAAAAGAAGTTAAAGTAATGATAAAAAGTAACTTCGTTGCAGTTTATTTAAGCCGTGTATCAAATGTAAAAGACCTTTCGGACGTTTACCCTCTCGAAAGAAAAGAGGAAATTTTAAATTGTTCGTCTAAAAAGGTTATCGACGAAAAATATTCATCGTGGAAACTTTTGGAAAAAGCCTTATTAGAGCAGTGGAATATTTCGCTAAAAGACGCAGAGCCAAAAAAAACGGCGAATGGAAAATGGATTATTAAAGAGGGGTATTTTTCCGTTTCACATTCTTTCGGCGTCGTTGCCGTCGCCCTCTCAAAAAATCCCGTCGGGATAGACGTAGAACTTGCTCTTTTAAAAAAAGACGGCTTGGAAAAACGCATCCTAACGGAAAAAGAATTTCGTGCGTTTAACAAATTAAAGCAAGAAGAAAAAGAGCATTTTATTTTAACTGCGTGGACGAAAAAAGAAAGCATTTTTAAAATGCTTGGCTACGGAATTTTTTCGCCGAACGAAATAGAATGCGAAGACTTTTTTACGACGACGAAAAACGTGCCGTTATTAGATAAAAATTTTTACCTTTCCGTTGCAACGGAAGGGCAAAGCGAAATAGAATATTTTACAATCGATTGCGAATAATTTTATAAAAAAAAGAAACAATAGGAGGGGTGCGTAAGCATCAAAAAATTATGGGAGTGCATAGTAGAAAAATGCTTGCAACGCTTGTTGCGGCGATAACCGGCCTAGGAAGTGCCACAATCGGCACGTCGGTCATTGCTTACGAAGCCATGTTTCAGCGTGTCGAACGCCCCGATTATTCTATTACGGCAGGCGTAAAATGTTTTGACAGAAGCACGCTAAACAATAGAAAACTTTACACCTTTAAGGTGGACAAAATCAAACATCAAGGTTATTATTATCCGTCGCAAAACGCAAAAGGCTTGGTGGTCTTTTGCCACGGCTTAAAGTCGGGGGCAGACGATTATCTCGCCGTTTACGAATATTTTACGCAAAACGGATTTAGCGTTTTCTCTTTTGATAGTACGGGCGTGTACGATTCGGAAGGGTACGACATGATCGGAATGTGTCAATTTTTGGTGGCGATGGACGGAGCGCTTAAATTTGTCAAAAACCAAAAAGATTTCGAAGGGCTGCCTTTGTTCGTTGCAGGGCATAGCCTAGGTGGATATGCGGCGTCGTCCGTTTTAGAACTTCATAAGGACGTTTTGGGTGCAGGCTTAATCGCACCCGTTAACAACGCATACACTTTAATTTTAGATAAAGGCGAACAGTTTGCAGGAAAAATCGCACTGTTCCCAAAGCCGTTTATAAATACGTATCAAAAACTTTTGTTCGGGCGTTACACGAATTATTACGGCGTTAGAGGAATAAATTCGAGTAAGGCAAAAGTGTTTATCGCTCACGGCGTTGAAGATAAAACAATCACTTTCGACGGACAGTCGATAATTGCCAAAAAAGAACAAATAACAAACGCTTCCGTCACCTATTTTGTCACGGAGGGTTTGCAGGGTGGACACGAAAGTTTAATACATTCGTTAGAGTCGATAAATTACAAACAAAGCGTTGACGAACAACTTGCCAAATTAAAAAAGAGCGATGATTTCGACAGCCAAAAAGAACGTGATTTTATCAACGGCATAGACCACCGACTTTACAGTCAAATAAACAAAGAGTTGTTTGACAAAATGATAGAGGTATTTAATTCTTGCCTTTGATATTGACAAAATAAAAAAACGGTTGTAAACTTACAATAAAATAATTATTAAAACAAACGCAAAAGGCATATTATGTATTGTAGAAATTGTGGAAAAAAAATAGAACAAGGCATGCTTTGTCAAGATTGTTTAACCCTTTTGGAACAGGCAAAAAAAGAAGAAACTTCGTTAAACGAGCAAACGATAACGAGTGTGGACGAGGCGCCGGTTTCAAACGTCGTTTCGCAAAATTCTTCGGCTTCTGTTAAAAACGCCACCGAAAACGGAGAGGCGGAAAAGCCCACTTCAAAAAAGATGGGCGTATTCGCCGTCGTCTTATCGATAGTGGGAATGTTTTGCCAATTCGTATTGTACGTTTCGATGGTGGATTCGTTCGTCGTAAGTTCGTACGTCGGGTTAACGGAAATAATAGCAACGTGGCTTAAAATTTTATTTTTGTCAACGCCCACCGTTTTGGGACTTATTTTCGGGATATTGTCGATAACGGCATTTTTTAAAAACAAGAAAAATGGCAAAAAAACTTGGGCAAACTTAGTTCTCGGCGCAATAGCCGTGGAATTTTCGTCGATTGCAATATTCTTTTTATGTTTGAATTTAATCGTTGCACTTACTTTTTGCGAGTTTTTGTTCATATATTAAAAATTCGATAAAAACATTTTTACAAGGAGAAAGATATGTATTGTACACAATGCGGAAAACAGATTGAAAGTGGCATCATTTGCGACGAGTGCTTAAAAAAGCAACAGGCACAAGAGGAAGTCGCCACGGCAGAAGCACAAACTCAAAGCGAAGAACAAAAGATAGAACAGGAAATCGCTTCTTCGCCCGTTACGGAAAGTGTCGAAGTTGCACCAACGAAGGAAGTTTTCGTTCCACCCGTCGGGAACAAAAAGGCAGGCTTGCCAAAGGCAATCGTCGGCGCAATTTTAAGCGTCGTTGCGTTGATTATTATAAGCGCATGCTTGTCCGTAGTAACGGCTTTAACAGAATTTGTTACTGAAAACACCATAACAATGGAGCAATACACCTCGGCAGTGAACGGCGTTTTGGTATTTATGTTTTTAAGCATAGCCATATCTATCCCTGCACTGATTTTCGGAATAATTTCGGTAAAGACTTTTAAAAAAGAAAAAACGGCAACGGGCACAAAGCCAATCGCAACGCTGATTTTGGGTATAGTTGCAATCGTTTACGCCTCGTGCGACGTCTTCGCCTCTTTTGTTTCGATAATCCCCACGCTGATTTTGTAAAGGACACGGGCGATTAGAAAAACCTAAACGCATCGTTGGTTTAGAATTTCAACGTGTGCATTAAAAATAAAAACGGCTCTGTGAAATCAATGCAAAAACGCATAATTCATAGAGCCTTTCTTTAAATTCTGGCGAGTATTTTTTTAATGTTTGTTCCATTTTTGCCATAAGAAAATGTACCTCCAAAGCGTCTAATTTTTGAGGCGTTTCAAACACGGAGTTCTTTTATTTTTTTAAAGAAAAAAACACCTTTTGTTGCGAATTTATCGACTAACATATTTTAAGGGTTGCAATTTGAATCTTTGTGTAGTATAATATTTTCGTTTATTATGGGTTTTTGTGCACACAACGATATATTCCTTGCTTTTTGTTAAAGAACAAAACAACCTACATTAAGGCTGTTTCGCAAAAGGTAACCGATAGAATGTAATTGTTTTTGCATTGGGACAAAAAGGTGCTTAAAAATGAAATCAAGTGGGTTTTTAAATAATTACAAATTACTTGTCGCCGTCGCAGATTATCCAAATCCTGATGGTGGCGTAAAATTAATGTACGTTCACGTTCGCAACAAAAGTTATCACGAAAACGGCGCCGACGTTACAGTCCTTAATTTTAAAACCAACAATGACTACGTTATAGACGGAATAAAAGTCATATCTTTAAAAACTTATTTAAAAAGCAAACAAAATTTCGATATGCTTATTTCGCACGCCCCAAACATTCGCAACCATTACAGGTTCTTGAAAAAAAATCAAAAAAAATTTAATAAACTTCTTTTCTTTTTCCATGGGCATGAGGTGGAAAAAATCACAAGAGTTTATCCCGAACCTTATTTTTTTAACAAAAAAAACATTTTTAGAAAAAGCCTGCAAAAGTGTTACGACAATTTAAAATTAAAACTATGGCATTCATACTTACCAAAACTAGCAAACAAATCTTCATTCATTTTTGTTAGCAATGATTTTAAAAATATTGCGATGAATTTTTTGAAACTATCGGAAGAAGACTTAAACAAAAACGTACACGTTATTAACAACAGTGTTGGAAAAATTTTTGAAGAACAAACATACAATGCTGATTGTGAAAAAGAATACGACTTTATCTCTATAAGGTCAACGATGGACGATGCAACATATTGTGTCGATTTAGTTACAGAGTTTGCAAAAAAATATCCACAATACAAATTTCTAGTTATCGGTAAAGGAAATTTTTACAAACATGTTAAGAAACCCGAAAACGTTACATGGGTAAACACACATCTGTCTCACGAAGACATGCTTAACAAAATTGACAGTGCAAAATGTGCTCTTATGCCGACTCGTAAAGACACGCAAGGCGTTATGTCGTGTGAATTGGTAACTTACGGTATACCGTTAATTACGTCAGGCATCCCTATATGCGAAGAAGTCTTTGACGGCATAAGCAACGTTAAATTTATAGACAACAACCCAGACAAAGTCGATTTAGAAAATGTATACACAAACTTGTTAAGCAATTTACATTGCGATAAACCGACTAAATATTCTTATGTTAACACCATTTTAAAAGAGGAAAAGTTAATTAAGGGCATGTTAGAATAATAACAAAAAGAAAATAGCAAAGGAGGAGATAATAATGTTGATTATATTTGACATTGCAATGTTGGCAATGTTGTTTGTCAATTTCAGAATTCATAAAAAAGCATTTACCGTGTTTTCAATATTTGCAACAATATACGCCGTATTGATAAATTTGAACAACTTAATTGTTTGCCACCTTTACGATTTTTATAAGGTTGCAGACGAAAGTTTGTTAATGTTGTTATCTATATTCGCCGTGCTTTTTCTTATCGACGTTGTTTTTGGTCTACTCACAGTAAAATTAAACAATAAACCAAGCAATCAAGTAAAACTGACCAGAATGAGTTCTTTAACTTTAGACACCTCTTTTAATAAGGCTGAATACTACATTGTAACCACTCTCTTTTTTGTAGGCCTAGCAGGATATTTTGCATCTTTGTGCAATAGTATTATTATTTACGGCATCGGAAACATTAAAAGCACCAGCAATAATCAACTTACATGGCTTAGCTTTTTAGCCTTTACCCTTGCGCCTTTATTTATAGACAAAAGTTGGAAAGGCAAAATGCGTACTCCTTCTTTAATATCTGTTGGACTTTTATTTGCAATTGCAGTAATTTTCGGCGGTAAATATGTAATAATGATAAACGCCGTCTACATCATTTTATATTTCCTTTTGACAAAAAAATATAATTTTAAGTTTAGAAAAGTCATTTTGATTTTGACTTGCGTTGTCTCTTTTGTTGTTCTTGCTTTTGTTGTGATTTATACTATAATTCCTAAGCTGTCAGGAGGAGAAACAGTGGCAAGTATAGGCGAATCTGTCAAACACATGTTCGTTTATTTGTTAGGTCCTATTTCAGGCAACAATGCATTATTAAATGTCCGCGTTGAAAACGGGACTCTTGTTCCTTTTACAATTCCTATAAATATCCATAAAATGCTATTGCAATCAAATAATTACATCGACCCAATTTTGCCATTTGTTTTTGAATATGCACATGGAAGCACTGTAAACGTTGCGGGAATTATAACGGAAACCGTTTGTTGTTTGGGCGTTACAGGTGGCGTTTTTTATCTGGTTGGAATATTTGTTATTGTAAATTGCTTTCTTTTATTATACCGAGTATACGGCAAGTATAAGCTTACCACGTCGTATTTGCTTTCTGTAATCGGTATGTCATTTTTTTGCAATTTCTTCACAGTGTCAGGCGTTGTGTTTCCACTTATACTTGTGTTCTTCATGGAGACAGGGTTTGACGCATACAAACAATTAAAAGTAAAAAATAACATCAAAGGTATTTTGTGTTTTTTCATCATAACGTTGATTGCTTTAATTTGTTCTTTGATTTTTTATCCGGCAGCTGTTTTGTTATATCCGTTAATAGGCTTGTTTCTTGTGCAATTTGGTTTTATAACATCGGATATTATTAAACTATTAAAAACAAACAAGAGCGAGAAAACAACTGAAAACAGTTGCGACAGCATTGATAAAAAACTAGCCGTAATTATACTCAATTACAATGGTTCCGACGATACTGTCGAATGTTTATCGTCGTTAGCTATCAACAAAGAACACTATAAAATTTTTGTTTTAGATAACGGCTCTTTAGAGGAAGACGTTGAAAAACTGGATAACTATTTGAAAGCCGACGACACTTGCTATGCGGTAAAAGAAATTTCTTCAAAAAGTTTTTGCAAAGAAATTGTCGACGACGAAACAAACCTTTATTACATAAAATCAAAAGAAAATTTAGGTTTTGCAAAAGGGAATAATTTTGTCGTTAACAAAATATACAAACAATTCGATTACGTGCTACTATTAAACAACGATACCGTCGTGCCAGAAAATACAATTTTAAGCATGGTTAACACCATTTCAAATTCTGGTGACGTTGCCTTAACCTGCGATATAAGACATAACGACGACAGAAATAAGTTATGGAGCGCAGGGGGCGAATTCAAATGGTATGGAGACAGAAAATATTATTCACAGTTTGACGTGGACTTCTTAAAAAAACAAGGAGTTCAATACATTAAATCTCAGTTTATTACAGGTTGCGCATTGCTTGTCGATTGTAATTACATTTCTGAGTACGGCTTTTTAACCGAACAATTTTTCCACGGCGAAGAAGATTTTAATTTTTGTAAAAACATCTTATTAAACGGCAAAACCGTTGGCGTCGATATTGGCGTACAAATATATCACAAAGTCGGACAAAGCATAAAAAGAGACAACGAACAAAAATCGTTTAATAAAGACGTGTTGCACTATACTAATCGTGTAATCGACATGAAAAACTTTTGCAAACCATTCAAGTGGAAAATTTGGAGAAGATTTTATTTAGACTTGCTATTTGTTAAAAGCATATTGAGCAAATGTGGCTTAAAGAATTCAAAATTAATACGAAAAAAAGTTTTCGAATACACCGATTCCAAAAACAACATTTCTAAAGAAGACTTCCTAGAAATCGTTAAAGCCAACATCTTTGTTAACAAATAAACCAGCCTTTTTCGGAGTAAAAAATGTGGACTTTTAAGAAAAAATTTTACTTTGCTTTATACAAAATTTTTGCACAAAAACTACCAAAAAGCCAGCATTCTTCTTTTGCCAAAAAAGCGAGATGTTTTTGGGCAAAAAGAATTGTTTCAAAATTTGGCAAAAATGTAAATATCGAAAAAAATGCATACTTTGGCCCCCTGCTTGAAATTGGAGACAATTCGGGCATAGGGGTTGACTGCGAAATTTATGGACCTGTTACAATAGGAAAAAATGTCATGATGGGCCCAGAAGTTGTTATATACACAACTGGCCACAAACACGACAGGATTGACATACCAATGATAGAACAAGGGCTAGACGACGCAAAACCCGTAGTAATTTGTGATGATGTTTGGATTGGTCGACGAGCCATGATTATGCCCGGAGTAAAAATTGGAAAAGGTTGTATTGTTGGCGCCGGAGCAGTAGTAACTAAAAATATACCAGATTACAGCATAGTTGGCGGAACTCCTGCTAGAGTTGTAAAAAGTAGAATTTAGTTATTAAAAAACAAAGTTAATCGTTAAACGGAAAGAAGAGAATGTCTAAAATCATAACTTCAAAAAAAATAGCATCTAACGTCTTAATTTCGGTGGCTGTACAATGCTTATCGTTAGTCGTTAATTTCGTTGTAAATATGTTCGTCCCAAAATACGTTGCTGACCCAAATTATTCATATTGGGCAACGTTTATTTTATACATGGGATACGTGGGAATTTTGCATTTCGGCGTTCTTGACGGGATTGTGTTGAGATATTCTCAATATGATTACGACGAGCTTAACAAAGAAAAAATTCGTTCGCAGTTTAAATTATTATTACTGCTTTTAACTTTTCTAAGTTTAACTGCCTCTTTAATTGCCTTTTTGACATGCGAAGGAACGGTAAGATATCTTATAATTCTTATAGGCATAAGCATTACGACAAAAAACATCTTCACTTACAGTTCGTATACCTTCCAAATGACAAACAGAATAAACAAATACGCCTCCCTTATAATGATACAACGGGGATTATACGGATTATTTATCGGCGTTTTGTTAATTCTTGGCGTTCAAGATTTTTATTGGTATTGTCTTTGCGAAATATTCAGTGAATTATTTTCGACTATCATAATGTCTTTCTTTAACAAAGGCTTATATTTTGGTAAATCCATAAAATTAAAAGAAGCATTAAAAGAATTTTCGCTTAACATAAAAGCCGGCATTGTTCTAATGCTTGCAACTTGGTCTGCAATATTATTGCTTAGTGGCGCAAAAATGGTTGTACAATGGCGTTGGTACGATAACTTTGGCAAGGTAAGTTTTGCTTTTAGTGTTACAAGCCTGTTTTTAACGTTTGTTACGGCAATAAGCGTTGTTTTGTTTCCTTCTCTTAAACGAGTTAACGTGGAAACGTTGCCAACCATTTATAAAAAATTACGATTTTCCGTATCTTTTATAATGTTTTTTGCAATGATTTTTTTCTTCCCTGCCTGCTATATTTTGCAATGGTGGTTGCCAAATTATTTAGATAGTTTGATTTACGTAGGCTACTTATTACCACTCGTAGTTTTTTCGTCAAAAGTAAACTTACTTACAAATACATATCTCAAGGTTTACCGTAAAGAAAAGTTAATGATGTTAATAAACCTCATTTCCATTACAATAGGCTTTGCATTGTTCATACTTTGCGCATATGTTTTTAACAGCCTCGACGCATTGCTTATATGTACGGTAGCAATTATCATGCTTAATTCTATTGCGTCGGAAATAGTGGTAATGAAAATTATTAAAATAAAGGTCGTAAAAGATTTTATAATAGAATTTTTTATGACGATTGCCTTTATCTTGTCTGCAACGCTATTGTCTCGTTGGATAGGCCTTGTGGCGTATACTTTGACTTTTGTTGTTTATGCAATTATAAACTTTAAAACGCTTAAATCGATGTTTAAACATAAATCTGTAGATAAAACCGAAAACGATAATCGTAACGGAGAACAAGATAGCCTTGACTAAACCCAAAAAAGCCGTTCTGGCGACTAAAAGCAATATAAAATAAGTTAATTTTACAAAAAAGGTGCGTTTTTGTGGTAAAACGGGCCTTTTTTTATTTGACTATTGACAACCATTTGTCATAGTGATAGAATATTTATATATTGTGTTACGTATAAAATAATAATTTTTAACACAAAAAAGGAGAAAAAATGGAAAAAGTTTCAAACGGCACCAGCGAATTTACAGGTGGCTTTTGGGGAATGCTCGGCACCTTGATTTTGTGCGACCTAATATCGATTTTCACCCTGACCATAGGAACCCCTTGGGCAATCGTTAAGTTTATAAGGTGGAAAACAAAACACACTTGGTACAACGGAAAACAATTAACCTTTAACGGCACGGGAGGAAAACTCCTCGGAAAAATTTTGTTATGGTTTTTATTAACAATCGTTACGATTGGTATTTTCAGCCTTTTTATTCCCGTAAAATTTATGCAGTGGCAAGTGGAAAACACTTCTTATCCGTTACCACAACAAGCTAGGCCGGTAATTAAACCGTCGCCGACGCAAAACACCACGGTGGCAACATCAACGGTGGCAAAACCGTCTACACCGGTCGTTCAAGTTTCCGTCGGAAACGGCACAACTTCAACGCCAAGTACGGTAGTTAAGCCGGCAACGGCACCTCAGCCTACGCAAAGCACAAGCAATTTGGCACCTGCAACACCAACGACGCAAAAAACTTTTTCGCCGTTAACTCACGCACCGGTGCCAAAATCGGCAGAACCGACGGTAACGCCCAACAAAGCGGCGGGGGTTGCTTTTGCAATCTTTGCACTCGTTTTTGCAATTATCAGTCAATTCGTCTTATCGTTAGCATCTCAATTTTACACTTATCCTGAAATGCTGACGCAACTTTTAGACCAATTTAATTTGAACATAAATTTAGAAGTTTCTTACTTCTTTTACGCAAGTGCAATATTTGCAGTTCTTGGCTTCATTTTCTCGATAGTGGGAATGTGTAAGTTTAAAAAAGAAAAGGCAAGGTCGGGCGCAAAACCCGTTGCAACGCTTGTTTTAAGCATAATTGCGCTTATTTGGTGCATTGGCTTAATCGTCTTCAGCCTCAGTTACGATTATCTCGTAACTATGCTGGCAGAATTTTTGGAAGGAATTATGTAAAATATAAACACATTTTTAATAACAACGTCGCACGGTGCGACGTTGTTATGTCTTTAATTGCTTTTATTTTAAGAATTCGCAAATGACGTCTCTATGCAAATAAAAATAATTAACAATAAAAAATAAAATCTTTTCTATTTTCACCCTGTAATTTTTTTTATTATTTTTTCTACATGGCTATAATCGACATTAGGTGGAGCAATATAATAAAAATAATCCAAATGAGAGCCGTCTTTACTTCCCAAAAAAATTATAAGTTCTTTTGCAAATGCATCGAAATCGCTGTGCCAAAATTGATTTTTTTTGTTTTTTATACAAACATAATATGCACTATCAAAAAATTTTTCAGGCAAATCAATTTCTGCGAAATCATACAAAATTCTAGAAGGAGACAATAAGTTTTCTGTATAAAAAACGCCGTGTAACAAAAATCTAAAATCGTTATCTTTAACAACTTGTCCACCATTTTGAATTATTTTATTTTTTATCTGTCCTAAAGTCATGTTTTTCTCCTTATAAGTTTAAGTGTTTTATCTTAAAAGCATACGTCAAAACATTTATACCTAGCAAACAAAAATAATGGCAATTACAAATACTCATTAATTCCATATTAAAGAAAAAATTTGTAAAAGACAAGCAAAAAACACAAAAATTATCTCATCAAAGGATAACTATGTAAAAAAAATTTCATTATTGCATAATTTATGCTTAAAAATTTATAAAAGAATTGAAACTCACACAATTTATTCTAAACTTTTATTTTAGAAAGTTAAATATTTTTTTAAAAAAATTATTGCAATATTCGACATAATGTGATATGATATAACGTAAGAAAAAGAGCGTGGGTGATTATGCATATTTTTAAGTTTTACGCAATATTTATCTTTAGATAAACTTTGCGTAGTTTAGTCGCCCGTCGTTTATTAAACAAGAGCGATTTTTTTAATTTAACGAAAGGATTTTTATGAAAACAAAACTAAGTATCGGGATAGACCTCGGAAGCGACACAATTAAAATAGCCTTTGCATATAAAACGGGCACTTCGATTGCTTACGGCAAATTTGACGGCAAGCCCGTCTTGACGCAAGTTGCTCTTCCCGCCGTCGCTTATTACGACGCACTAAAAAAAGTTTGGCTTTTTGGCGACCAAGTAGGAAAAGGCGCAACGACAAACTTCGTCACCGTCGTTAAAATTAAAAGTTTAATATCTCTACTATCCAAAGTAAACAACGCTTCTAACACAAACGAAGTTAACGAACAAATAAGCCGTGCAAACGCTTGGTATTATTCTAACGAAGAACATTTTCCAAAATTCTTTTTTCCGACCAGAAGAAAGATGCTGGAAAACTTTTCCGAAATGGTGGAGCAAAAAAACACCTTCGTCGCAAAAGGGTACACGCCTAAAACAGTTTCCGAAATGTTTTTCCGTTACATAGAAAAAATCATTTCCGAAAGAATAACGGAACTTGAAAAAGTAACCGACAAAAAATTCGACGATTACAAAATCGCCGTCGTTCACCCGATGAGTGTAGGCGAAGAATACGTGTCGGGACTAACGGAAATAATCCAAAAAGTTTTCGGCAAAACGCCACATAAAATATTGAGTTCAAACAAGGCTTTAGCCATTTTCGCAGAGCACCGAAAGGTTATAAACGGCAAAGACGACTTCCTTGTTTTCGATATGGCAGAAGAAGACATATCCGTCGCTCGAATAGGCGTTAAATACGGCGCAATAATAATCGACGGGCAAGACGGACACAACGAGCCTTTATCGATTGGCGGGGCAGACGTCGACGAGGCAATCGTTAGACACTTAGAAAAATCCATTGAAGAAAGAGAAACAATCGGAACGCCTCCCTTCGGGAACACGGGGCACATTTCCGAAAACGGCATTTACGGTAAGCAGTACCTTTTAATGAAAGACATAAAAAAAGCCAAAGTCATTTTCAGTAAGCCAAGCGCCGTTAAAAAATTCAAAAACGGAATTCCCGTAACGCTGTCGTGGGACCTTTACATACAACGCTTTTTAACCAAAGAAGACGTTAAAGAGAGTATCGGCGTAAAATCGGACAGTGGCATTGCAAAAAGCATTTTAGATTATATTTTAAGCGAAGTTAACAGACCTCTTAACAACGACGTTAAAAAGGTGTTTATCTCGGGTGGACTTACCGAAACTTACTCTCTGTTAGATTACCTTACCAAACAATTAAAAAAATACAGAAAAGACGTTGAGGTAATCACCTTTGACGACTTTAACGACAACGAAGACGGTTTTTCCATTCGTTCTTTCGAAGATTCCGTTTTCGCACCGGCAGTCGGTGGCGCCATTGCGTCGCTAACAAACAAGGAAATAAAAATAGTACTTTCTCTATCGTACGCAACGTGGGCAACGCCCCCGGGACAAAACGTTAAAATTTTGCAAATTTTTGCAAACCGTGGCGAAGACATCGGCAGAGGCAGAGATTTCACGGTCAGTTTAGCACTCCGAGGCAAAGGCGTTACAAGTGACGAAGAATTGTTTTCAACCTTTATAACGACGGAAGACATCGAATCGCAAAAATATCCTTGCAGTTACTTAAAAAGAGATTTAATCGTCGGCGACCCAAACTC
>CAYLUH010000003.1:0-52084 GCA_964386845.1 uncultured Christensenella sp. | reverse complement strand
GTTCTTGCTCGTGACGTGGAAATTTTAACAAACTTGACAGACTTTGACACCTCTAACGGTTAACCTTAAAACAAAGATAAATTAGGAAAAGAATAAATGCAAAACAAATCACCGATATTTAAAATCAAATTCACAAAAAATGCGTTTGACAAAGCTTTTGAAAGGGCGGGATTATCCGACAGAAAAAAGTTTACCAAACATGTTGCCGATATGAATAAGGAAGCGTCCGTACTCGACAGATACGACGAATTTGCAGAACTTTCGTTGTCGCCGTCCGACTTTGCAGAAAACGGTGGCGAATACGGAATTCCAGAATCCAAACAAATTCACGCCGGCAAAGAAAGGCTTTTGCCTCATCAGGTTTTAGCGACGAAAGCATTCTTAAAAGAGTTAAGAGGCTTCGGACTTTTAGCAGACGTCGTGGGAAGCGGAAAAACTTTCGAAGCGTGTTCCGTTCTTTCCGAACTTTCTGCGAAAGGAAAAATAAGTACGGCGCTTTTAATCGTTCCCTCGCAAGTGTACGACACGTGGAAAGAAGTTTTGGAAATGCAATTCGGGTTAGGCAAGGGCGTTCTGATTGAAATGCAAAACACCCTCGACGAAAGCGTTCTTAAAAAAACAAAAAACGGTATGCTTAAACCGACTCGTCCCATCATTGTCAAAACGGAAGATTTCGTAAAATGGCAAGAACACACCGTAGACAACGTTTTGTTCGACGTGGTTGTCGTCGACGAAGCGCACGGGCTTTGCGAAGAAGAGGGCGAAAACGCAAAGGCGTTAAAACTTTTGTCAGTGATGATGAGCACGAAAAAGCGTGCAAACAAAACTTATTGCGTTCTTTTGTCGGCAACTCCACATTCGGGCAATTTGGAGCAAATGTTTAGGCTTTGGTACTTTATCCGTTGCAAAGGCGGTTTTCCCGAAGACTTCGACGAAAAAAGCGACGCAGAAAGAACGCCTGCTTACAGAAAGGAAAAAGAACATTACAAAATGCACATTTGCCGTGGAGCGACGACGGTTAAAGAGTTTATCGACAACGTTAAACTTTCTGAAGTTACCCTCAATTTCGGCGTGCAGTTCGACAAATATTTAGAAAAGAAAAAACTCACTTCTTTCGACACTCTTTTAGACGGCGAAAAGAAACGCATTATAGAAGACTTTTTGTTTGAAAACGACTCTATAAGAGAAAAAGTAATCGACAACATTGCAAACGCTTATCACAACGGCGTTTTGCGTTCCATAATGATTCGCCAACCGAACGACAGAATAAGAAAAGGAAAGAGGATAGAAAATTATTTCTTCTTCCCCGCAGACAACAAATCGGAAAGGCTTAAAATTGCAGGCATAAATAACGAAACGATTTATTTCCACCCTCAAAGCGAAGACGGTAAACAAATCGAAACGGCAGACGGCGATTTTTGTTCGATAGAAGAATACGTAAACAACGCAAAAGGCAACCTTTCGTTTAAGGGGGCTTTTGCAAAACTTTATTTCGACAACAGAATATTAAAAGCATTCGGCGTAACCGATAAGAGTTTCAAAAAAGCCAACTCTTTGGGCTTTTACTGGGAACAACTTCGTTCGGGAACGACAAAGAGAGTGGCAGGGAAAACGACTTCGTCGGAAGACGTCCATTTAAAATTTTTACCCGTGTACGAAGAAAGCATTTACGATGCAAAACTCGTGGCACTAAAAAACATTTTGACAAAACATTCGAAAGAACGAGTTATTATTTTCTTCGACTATTACGTCAAAAAAGAATTCCGTTGTTTCGAACAAGTTTTGGAAGCGCTTCAAAAAGACGCAAAATTCAAATCGAGAATAATCGTCGGAACGGGTGCTAATAAAAATCAAACCATAGATAAATTCAACAAAAAAGAGAACGCCGTTTTGGTTGTTACCGACAATGCTTTCACGGAGGGCGCAAACTTACAAACGAGTAGCGTCATCGTCAACTTCCAAGTAACGCCGAACCCACTTTCGATGGAACAAAGGATAGGCCGTATTTTCCGTCTAGGGCAAGAAAACGACGTTACCGTTTATTCTTTAGCCGATATGACAGACCTCGAGGGTTATGTTTTAATGTACTTTAACCGTATCGGACTTATGACGAGCAACAACGGAGATGCCGCCATAATCGCAGGCTCCAACACCGATAACATGGTTACAATCCGTTGCTCGGCGTGTGGTAACGTTAAACTTATGAGTAAAGACGATTACGAAGCGTACGTTAAAAACGACTCCGACGAAATTTACTGTTCCGACAACGAAGTGTGTCGTTTGGAAAGTTCTCGTGGAATAAAGATGCAAGAAATTAACTCCAACGAAGAAAAGTGCGATAATTGTGGCAACGTAATTATGCGCCAAAATTCCGACGACGGAGGACAATTCCACTGTATGTCGACAAGCGATTACGGAAGTGGCGTTATGTGTAACAAAGGCAAGAAAGGAGATAGGTCGCTGTACTGCAGAAAAATTTGCGCAATCGCACACTGCGAAAGATTTATTTCCGGCGCAATGAAAGGCAAGTGTCCTGCGCTTAAATACTATCAAGAAACTCCGTCGGCTTCCGACGCAGACCTTTACGAACTTTGTATCACGTGCGAAAATTCCGAAATATGCGCAAGCAAGTGTAAAATCGGTTGCTTTGAAGACGCAATTTCCGGTTGCTCCACTTGTAGATACGCAACTTGTTCGCCAAAGCCACACGTTATTACTTTCGACGAAAATTGGCAAGCAGAGTGCCCGATATGTAAATCGCACGGCAAATTAAAACCCGTCGTCGCAAGGACGTTCGAAACGTTTATCCGTTCTTCTTACGAATACGAACAAGACGGTGGCAAATCATTCTGCGAAAACCTCACGAAAGAATGTGAAAAGGTTGCAGAAATTAAAGAAATTTTATCGAACGACAAGGTAAACAATAATGGATAAAAGAAAAATTTACGTCGGCATAGAACACAAAAACGTTTTCGACAGCATTTGCGCTCTCATAAACGGCAACTGTTTCGAGGGACTTAATTATTCCGTAAAAAACGGAATAATCAGTGCAGGCGATTTCGAATTTGTTCTGTCGACAAAAAAGACAACTAAAAAAGAGGAGCAAAAATTTTCCTTTGGCAAAAACGGTGCTTCGTGGTTTAAAGCGCTTCGTGGCGAAAAAACGCCCGACGACGATGCTATTTGGAACACTTTCAGAAGCAACGTCGCAATAGAATATCACAAACGCTTTTCCGTCGTAGAATACAAAAAGCAACCACCGTCAATCGAAGAAACAGGCCGTGCACAACAAATTGCAACGAACGCAGGCAATCTGTTTTGCGAAACTTTTTATCCTTTTTTAGAGGGCGAAATAGACGTAAAACCCGTAACGACTTACGACACGGAAGATATTTTCGGCGTTGCTGTCAAAATTGAATTGTCTGGCGGAACGGGTGCGTCGCTTCCCGTTTTGGGCAGAATTTATTTTAGCAAAAAAGGTAAAGTTTTGACGCCCTTGACGACTGACGTTGCAACTGCTCTCGACCAAAACATAAAATCGCTAATTCCCGAAGACGACAAAGACAACAACTTGTCGATAGACACGTCGGTTATCACTAATGCGCTAGACGCAATGGACACTTTGATTGACAACCCCAACAATAACTTTGCCGACTATTTGTGTTTTAGCGACGACGAAGATTTACGCATCGTCAACGACTTGTTGGAAAAACTTTCGCACAGTGCGATTGAGTTAGAATGTCAAAGAGTGGACGTTTTATACATAACGCACGTTCAAACAAACTCTTTCGCATACACTATTCTTTCCAAAAACAAAACGCTTTTCAATATGTCGCTAGGCATAAACGACACAATCACCATTTCGTGCGCAAACTGTCAAAAAGGTGCAGTGCTCGTTTCGAGAAATCAAATAACTTTTACCAACCCGTCGGGAGAAAAGGTCAATTATTATTTAGATTTCAATATGCAAAATCTAGGACTAAGCGACAATCAAATAGCAGAAATATTAAAGTATAGCGACTTGCAAAAGCACGTTAAATCGATAGCGTGTCAATCGAGCAACGGCAAAACGCTTTGCTCTTGCTTTAAGTGTGACAGTCAACTTTTCGTCGCACCGATAGGCGAACAATTAAGGTATGCTTGTTTAGATTGTCCGTATCCCGAAATCGTTTACGTAAACAAAGACGGAGATACTTTTTACACGCCTAACCTCACCTTTGCGTTCGACAAAAAAGACTTGGTGGACGACACCACGCCGACGGCGTACTGCTCTAAATGTGGAAGAGCCTTTTCAAAAAGCGCTCTCGTGGGAGGGCAATGCAAAACTTGTAGAGACGCAGAGGGCGTAAACGGCGAAAAGGCAAAACAACTTTACAAGCAGTACAAAGACTTTTTACCGTTGGCGACGAGAATGAACCCGACGAAGAAAAAATATTGTTACGAAGACGAAGAAATTATTTTATTCGTCGTTGGCAAAAAGCAGTACATCTTCAATAAATTGAGCATTAAAGAATTCGGTTACGTACCGAAACCGAAACGCATAAAATAGGAGAAAATAAATGTCTCACACAAACAAAAACGTTGTTACAAAACAACTAGCCTCCAAAAAATGGTTGATATACACAAGCCTTGGTTTGTCTTTGCTGATAAACCTCGTTGCGTTTTCGTCTCTCTTAATCGGAGGAATGTTCGGCGTTCACGCATACGCACTGATAGCACTCGTGTTAATCGACGCCGTTTTGCTTTTATCGTCCAAAAAAACAAACTTCCGTTTTAGTTACGGAAAAACTTTGCCGTTGATTTTAACTTTTGTAAAACTCGGACTTGTGGCTTTTATCACGTTCGGCATTTCGTGGTACACGTTTTCCACCACGGCGTTGATTGCACTCGTCGTTTCGCAACTTGCTTCGGCACTAGCACTTATCGTTTGCGTAATAGACGCATCTAATCGTGGCATAGGCTTGTCCGTGTTTGCTTTCATTACGGCAATTTTGCTCGGCGCTTCTTCGGTCCTTTTTATAGGCAACACTTTAAGCGTCGGCTTGTTCGGGCAAGGCAGGGTAAACTACAGAGCAATTACCTATTCGTATTTATCAGACAGCGACTCGTACAGAGTCAACGGCATTGTGGACGGCTTCGGCGACAAAATCATTATTCCCGAACAGTTTAACGGCAAGCCGATAACGGAAATAGACTCCAAAATTTTAGAAGGCATTAACGAAGTGGACTTAAACACCTCGTCGGCTTGTTTTTCTATATCGAGTTCCAATGTAATTCAAAACGACGATTTAATTATTTACGTAACGAAAGACAAGGTTGACGAATTTAAAAATTCGCTCGTTTCAAAAATGACGACCACGTCTAGCAGTAAAACGGCTCTTTCGTTAATAAACGCAATTACACCGAAAGACCTTTCGGAAGACGAAGTTTTCGTTACATTTAGTTACACGCAAAACAATTTTACCAAAGCCGACAAACAACTTCTTTCGACTTGGTACGGCAAAAAAGGCGACGTCTTTGACGTTTCCGAATACAACAAAGATATAGAGTACGCAAAAGATTACGACCTTGCCGACGAAAACTACCTTTTCAAATGTTATCAAAAAGGCATCGACGTGCTTAGTCCGTTAACTTTCGACGGCAAAAACATTCAAAACACAAAAATAGAAAAATCCATATCGAAACTCAACGTCGGCTTCGAAAAGGTGTTAAAAGTAACCGTCGGCGAAGACAACGACACAAAATACGAACCGAGCAATTCTTTTAAAACTTTCGGTGGCACCGATTACAGATTCGTCGTTAAATCGGACGAAACTAATTTGCTCCAACAAATATCTCAAAGAACGGGCTTTACACTTTCTTGGCAGTACGCAAACGACGGAGCAAAAAAATCATTCACTTCGCTTAGCGCAATTTTAGAAAACGGCGACGTTACCATTTATCCGAAATGGGAACTTTTGGCACCGACAGTTTCCGACTTAACAATAGACAATCAAAACATAATTTACGGCGACGACTTTGCCGTTTCAACGACGGCGACGCACCTTTTACCGTCCATTAACTTAGACTACAAATGGACGTTCGGAGACATTACCGACGACGGAGCAAACAACACTTTATCCGTAACGAACGCAAATCCCGTTCAATCGGGAGAATGTAAACTCGTCGTTACGGCAAGCAACCAAAACTTTACTTCTTTAACGAGAACGGTAACAAAAACCATAAACGTTAAAATAAACAAAAAGGAGTTAGGCTTTAACTGGGACTTACCTAACGGCATTTATTCGGGCGAAGACAAAACGATTACTTGTAATTACGACTCGTCCGACGTCATCAACGGCGATGCCATTACCTTCGACGTTAACGATAACGTTTGCAAGGACGTCGGCACCTACACGGCGAACGTTTCACTTAACGACGCTTGTGCAGAACTTTACACGATAAAAACGGCGTCAAAGAGACAATCTTTCACGATAACGCCTTATCCGTTAGTCATTAACTGGATTACAGAAGATTTCGTTTACAACGGCTCTTTCCAAAGTCCGAAAGTACAAACTATTAACGGTGTTTCAGGCGACGGAGAAATCGGCATTACCGTCAGCGGGGGCAAAAAAGCGGCTGGCGAAAATTACACGGCAACGGCTTCAAGCAACAACAAAAATTACACGATAAGTAATTCAACGCAAACTTTCTCCATTGCAAAAAAATCTATTTCCGCCGTTTGGTCGAACATCGCACTTACCTACAACGGTAAGGCACAAAAACCGACGGCGACGCTCAACGGAGTTATTTCTCCCGACAGCGTTTCGGTTTCCGTTTCGGGCGAACAAATAAACGCAGGCGACAACTATCTTGCAATGGCTTCAATAACAAACGGCAATTATAAATTAGTTTCAGGCGTAAGCCAATCGTTTACAATCGCAAAAAAATCGCTTTCGGTAAGTTGGAGCAACACTTCTCTTACTTACAACGGAAAAGCACAAAAACCGACGGCAACACTTAACGGAGTTGTTTCTCCAGACAGCGTTTCGGTTTCCGTTTCCGGAGAGCAAGTAAACGCAGGCAGTAATTATACGGCAACTGCTTCCATAAAAAGCGACAATTATCAACTGTCGTCCGGCACAACGCAAACCTTTGTAATAAATAAAAAATCACTTTCCGTAATTTGGTCGAACACAACGCTAGTATATAACGGAAATGCGCAAAAGCCGACGGCGACTCTTAACGGAGTTCTAGGCTCCGACGTCGTGTCCGTATCCGTTTCCGGCGAGCAAACAAATGCAGGAGAGGGTTACACGGCGACGGCTCAAGTCGACCACGAAAACTACTTTGTCAGCAGTAACTTAGAAACGACGTTCATTATTATGCAAAAAGAATTAAGCGTAACGTTCGTTAACACGGAAGCAACGCTAATCGACGGTACCTTTACCGAAGACTGGATTACCTTGTCAGACGACGTCGACAACGAAAGCGCAAGCGTATCCTACGTTTATTATCAAAACGAAACGGCGCTAACTCAAACGCCGTCGGAAGTAGGCGAGTACCAATTACACGTTTTAATCGGCAATAACAATTTCGTTCTAATCGGCGAAACGACTTGCACGATTACAATAAAAGAAGACATTAAAAACGCATAGTCCTATAAGGAGACGATTATGATTTGTAAAACCTGTGGCAAAAATTTTCAATTCCCGTTATATTCCTTTAACGGAACGCCCGTTTGCCCACATTGTAAAAAAGAAGTTTTAACGCTTGCCGTTTCAAAGGAAAACGAAGAATATTACAATCTTTCTCAAATTGCCTTTCTTCGTTATCTTTCCCCAAAATCGGCAAATCGCACCGTCGGCGAAAAATTAAAGCCGATAGAAGCGTTAAAAAAGGCGCAAAGGTATTGCCAAATTTCTGCATCGCTAGGCAATCCTTTCGCAATACTGCAAATGGGCTACTTGTTGGAAAAATTCCGTAGCGAAAACAAAAACGAATTAGAAAGAATAAGGCTTGCAATCGTATATTACAGAACGCTGTGTTATTGCGAAGAAGAAGCCGTCGCAACGGAAAAAGGCGCAAACGAAATTTCCCAAGAACAGTTCACGGCGTTAAAAATCGAGGCGGGAAAACGCTTTTTGAAAATATGCTCAAAATATTCTTCGTTGTTAAAAACGTTGCCTCAAGACGACTATAAAAGAAACAAAGAAAGGCTAAACGCAAAGTACTCCACGGCTTATTTTGAAGACGCAGAATCCTCGCAAAACACCCCCTTTAACAAGGTGGAAGCAGTCGTCAACATTTTAACGTCTTCGAGAAGCAAGGCAAAGGCGCCGTTGTTCGGAGTGTTTTTGCTTAACGCAAACCAATATAAAGCATTGTTCGAAACGAACGGGAACGAAAGCACGAGCGCCGTGGCAAAACTTATTAAAAAAGACCCCGACTTTTTACGCTATATGCTCTGCGACAAATCGGGTAGAGTTAAAGACGACAACGCACGGGTTTTCAGCAGGTTAGCAAGCGTTGAAAGAGCAACGTCGGTTGCAGACAATTTAACCGAGGATAGTTTTTTGTATCTGTACTTTTTCAACATGTACGGAAAACACCCTTACTTAAACAAAAAACAAATGCAAACCGTTAAAAGAGAATTGGAAAACGACGATTACGCATTACTACTTTCTTTAGTTAACTACGTATCGGAAGATTCAGCCGTCTTTTTCGACGACGACATAGAACAATTCAAAACGAATAAGCACGCATCGGGCGCAGTTACGAAACTAATAGAAAGCATTTGCGCCATAAACTAAAAAAATTTTTACGGAGAGAAAAATGAACACATCGACAATTTTAGAATACTTAAAAGCAAACCACGTTGATTTTAACAAAGACTTCGAAAGGGTAGAAACAGAAGGCTTTATCGCAGAATACAACGAAACTGTAAAATCTGCACTAGACAAACTAACGAAATACGTTACTTTCGGCGTAAACAACGGTTTTTCCGATGAACTTAATCAAGGCATAAAGGAAACTACCGACGTCGTTGTTAAAATTTGCAAAGAAAAAAACACGAGAAACAAAAACAAGTTTAACGACACGTTGTCCCGTGTGGAAACAAACCTTGCAAAAAAGACGATGAAAAACGATAATGCAGACGGGGATAACGTTTTACAAAAAATTCTCGTTTACGTTAAAAATTACGCCCGTGCCATTTCTGCCATAAAAGAAACAGACGATGCTGTTAGACCTGCAGTTTTAGAAGAAATAACAAACAAACTTTCAGACATCGAGTATGCTCTTGACGACGTTGTAGACGCATCTTCGACAAAAGCGTTGGAGCACGCAAAAAAAATTCTTTCTCTCCTCAACAAAATGAGGTATGACGTTTCCAACAACGTGCACGACGAAAGGACTTACTCCTTATTAGACGAAGCGTTAGAGGAAGCAGACGCATGGGCAAAAGAAAGGGTTGGCGTTATAATCAAAAAATCCTTGTTCAAAACAAAGTCTAACGTCGCAACGGACACAAGCATACTTGATTACAAGCCAAATCAATTAACAACCATTTTGGAAGGAAAGGACGCTTCCAAAACGCTTTCTCTCATTCGTGAAAACATAGACAACTATAAAAAAATTATAGAAAAAAGATTTTCTTTCCAACACGAACAAGAAGAAATGAACAGAATTCAAGCAGAAATCGACAAGTTAAATCTTGACATAACGGACCTTCTCAAAAAATATCAAAACGGCGAAATGGCACCTGCCATTTTCACGGCAATGGTAAAAGGCAAACAATCGCTCGTTAAAGAATTCGAAAGCCAACTTGTATATAAAAACAAGGAGGTTACGCAAAAAAGTTCAAGATACTCTTTAAATTACAAGGTGTACTTAAAACTCAACAAAACCATTGAAGTCATCGAAAATTTTGCCGACGAACCCGCAATCTTAAATTACCTGGTAAAACAAATAGACGTTGCAAGTTTGTCGAGAGTTATGAACGGTGCAGGCAACGAACAAGACATCGAAAGAATTTTAAACATCAACTTCCTCTCCGATTCTGTCAGCACAAAGACACAAGAAAGACTCAAAGACTTCCTCAAAATGCAAGACGAACAAGAAAAATATCTTGAAGAGCAAGAGAATGAAATGGAAGAAGTGGAACAAACAACCGTTACGAGCGACACGGAAAAAGAGGAAGCAGACAAACTGGCGGCACAACTCTTGGGCAATAAACCCATATTAAAAACCGATTCGGAAAATCCCGAAACGGAAGGGGAAAATCCCGTTGTCAACGACTTCGGACTTCACGATATTAAAGACGAAAACTAATTAAAAGCGATGAACATTACAGAAACAATTACAGCCTGTAACGACATTTACGTAAACAGCGTAAATTTGGATTCTCTCGAAAAGGGTGCAAACGCCTTAAAGGAAATCGTTAATTCGGGGTACGCAAACAAAGATAATTTTGAGCGTGCCGACGGGCTTTTTTACAGAACGAAAGCAAAATATTTTACCGTTAAGTACTTCGACGGAGGCTACCTCGAAGAAGACTTTAACCTGCTTTTAGAAAGTACGGAAAAATACTTAACGGAACTACACCGAAAAAGTTACGTAAACACGACTCGTTTATTGGAAAACCTTTTAAGCGTTGCAAAAACCGTTCACAACGAGGTTAAAGACGTTACAGAATTATTATCAGCCGTTCAAGACGATTCGGGAGCTCTCCGTATCGACGTGGACGGGGGAAAAATATCTTACGTGTTAGAACTCTTTAAGCAAAAACTTGCCACCTTGCAAAGTGCCTTACCGGAAGAAAGTCTTTTTCCAAAACACGTTAAAATTTTTAACGTACGAGAACAAGTTCTAAAAGACGTTTCCGACATCGTAAATTGGCTAACGGCAAGGTTTAACCAAGTGGACGAAAAGGACGCCGAAAACTTTTTCGAAAAAAATTGTTCCGATTTAAGTAAGTACGACTTCCCTTACTTGTACACTTCGGAAACGCTTAATTCCGACGTTAGAAACACGGAAAAAACAATAATAATTTCCACGCCGTTAAAAGACGAACTCGTATTTTTTACAAGGTACGCCGAAAAATTGCACGGCATAAAATTCGTGGAATTAAACCTTTCGTGCTTTTCGGGAAAGAGCACGGAATTTACAGACAAAATTTTTTCTTACTTTACAAAAAACCATTCGCACCTTTTAATTTTCGGTGCAAGCGGTTACAACGAGCAAAACAGAGAATACCTTTTTGAAAAATTGATAAGATATTCCAACTTAGGCTTTTTCGTTCTCCTTTCGGAAACGCAAGGCAAAAAAGACCTTTACGAAGATTTTATCGCCCTTACCGATAAACATTCGGATTTTACCCGTCTCGACGTGGGCCATAAATATTTAAGGCTTCCTTCTTTCAATCAAGCAGTTTCTCTCTTTATACAAAACTCTATGATTAAAGAGGAAGAGCGCACTTTTATAAATAAAAATATGCCGTACCTAGGCTACGTGGGGCTAAACAAATGCTTGTACTTGGCAACGCAAAATAAAGAATGGAAGGACGAAGGCGTATCCATTTCTCAACGCCACGGCACCCTCGTCGACGAATATTTAAACAATATCCCGTCGCAAGAGCAACTTCTTCCACTTGACTGGATTGACTTACAACTTGCCAAAAAAGACTTGGTAGACAATTCTCCTTTCGATTACGACGCTCTGCATTACGCAAACCCTCAAAACATCAAAGCAATCGTCGAATCAGACCTAGACTTATTTTGCAAATGCGGGCTTGTAACGAGATACTTAACGCTTCACGGCGACGATTATTCCACTTGGGCAACGCTCGACAGAGAAGAACGGGAAAGGAGATTGACAGACGCAACGAAACTTGTTGCTTCCCTCTTGCACTGTGAGTACGTCCCCGTAGTTCACGTCGTCGAAAACGACAAATGGGAAAAAAATAGTGCCGGTGGCTTATGTATAGGTGGTGGCAGAGAAATAGTGTATAAAGACAGTTGCACGCTAAATTACGAATGGGTAATAGATTGCGTTTGCCACGAATGTTATCACGCCTTTCAACACACGGTTAACGATAACGGGCACCGAGAATGGCACTTAAAACTTCTCTGCGTAACATCTTCAAGGCCTCAAGAGTGGCACGAAAATTTCATGAACTACGTTGATATTGACAAAAACCACGAGGGATATATGAGACAAATCGTAGAGGCAGACGCTCGTATTTTTGCCTCCGACTGCGTAAAAAAAAGCGCCAACAAATGGCATTTATTTGATTTAAAATAAGGATATCGACTATGGATTTAAAACAAACGCTAAATTCTTTTATGAACGATTTACTACATATTCAAGACGTTAAAAGAAACAAACTCTTAAACGTCTACGCAAGCAAGCCCGAAAACACTTTCATCATAGAAAAAAAGAGCGAGTATTCAAACTTTTGCGGGCACGTTTTATCAATCATAAGAGAGCGAATAGGAAAGCCTGCGACCGTCGCACTAAAAAACAGTTCCGTCGCTAGTTCGAAAGAAAAAATACTCGGGCAAAACGTATGCTCTTTCGACTGGGTTAACGGAGTTGGCGAGCGTGATGCAAACTACCTTCAAAAAACCTTTATATCGGGCGCATACAAGGATTTATCGCAAAAGGGAACAAACCCTCTATACCTCACGGTAGGAGCGTTAGAATGGCAATTAGACGTCGGACAAAACGAAATTCAAACCGTCGTTTCTCCCATACTGATTTTCCCTATCCGTCTAGTTCGTCCCGACGCAACCTTTTCTCCCGTTTACGTGGAATTTATTCAAGACGACGCATATATTAACCCTTGTTTAACTGCAAAATTAGACCAGGTTTACGGCGTCAACGTAACCAAAAATTTTCCACACCCCGACAAGGATAATTTAGACCTTTCCGTGCCCGTTTCTTTCGAGCAGTTAGGCACGGGCGAAGAGTTTTTTGCTCGCCTTAACGAGCATTTTGAAAGATGCAATTATCAAGACGACGGTAGTTACGGCAAGGCGTTCAAACTCGACAAAGATTTCGTTTCCATAATAAGTTATAATCACGACGAAATTTGTATGTATTACGACATACAAAGAAACAAAGAAAAAATTTACAAAAACGATTTAGTTGCAAAAATATTCGGTGGCAAAGACTTTTCTGCAGACGCACAAAAAAGCGCCGAACCCGTCGAGTATATTTTGCCGAAAGACAGCGTTCAAGAAGACCTGATAAAGCGTGTCGTAAACGGCGAATCGCTCATTATAAAGGGGCCTCCGGGAACGGGCAAGACGCTAACGATAACAAATATGCTTGCGTCGCTCCTTGCAAAAAACAAAAAGGTTTTGCTGTGTTCTAAAAAACTAGCGGCACTCAATGAAATTTACAAAAAATTACCCGAATCGTTAAGGCGTTTCACAATGCTTCTCGACTGCGAAAGCGAAAGTCAAACGGCTTCCTTAAACCCGTCGGAAGTAAGGAAAGATTTTATTGCCCTTTTAAACGACAAAAAAACTTACAGCCAAAGAAAAGACTTAACCGCAGAGATAACGCTAACGAAAAACAAACTCTCGGAAAACGCAAAAATTTTAAGAGAGCATAAAGACGTTACTTTTGAAAAAAGAAATATTTTAGGAAAAAGTTATTACGAAGCGTTAGACTTTATTTGCGACAAAAAAATCACGCCCGTAAATTTTACGGCGCCGATGGTTGCGTATTCTTTATCGGCAGACACCTTTAATTTCGTCAAAAATCACGTCGAAAAAATCCAAACGGCTTTTGATAAAATCACGTCGCTTACGCCTTTTGAAAAGAACCCGTTTTTGCCGTTAAACGCAGACATATCTAGCGTTGACACGGAAAAAGCCATTGATTTAAACAAAGAAATATGTAACGACTTATCAATCTTTTTTACCGAGTGGGAAAGTTTTTTGGCGTCTTTGCCGATTACCGATTACACTAAGTTAGACGTAACGACACTTTTACAAATTGCCGACGGTACGCTTTCTGCAAAGTGGTTAGAAAGCCTTTTCGACAGCGACGCTTTAGACACGCCTGCTTTCGATTTTATAGCGCAAGCGCTTTCGGAATATAAGAATATAAAAATCGAACAATCGTCAGCAGTAATAACAGACGAAAAAACTTTTGAAGAATACTGCGCAAAAATTCTTTCGTCGAATATAGACGACAATTTAAGTAGCGACGAGTTTTTGATATTAAACGAAAATTTAGAAGTTTTAACGACTTTGGCAACGGGTTTAAAACTTTCGCTTTTGAACGCACAACTTAACAAATACAACGAGGTTATCAAAGAAAAAGAAAAAGCGTACGACGATTTTTACTCTGTTTTCAATAAAGAAAAGTTTAACTTCGACAAGCAATTTTCCTTAAAAGCAATATCGAGTTTTCAAAAATACTTCGACACAGAAAAGGAAAAGCCCGACGTTTTCGACTTCGGCACAAAATCGTTATACAAAAAACTTGCACCTCTCGGGTACAAAAAAGAGATTGCTTTTAATAGCGTCGTAAACGGCTTAAAACATTTAAAAGAAATTATAAACTGCGACGACGAAATCTTGGAAATATTAGACAAAATATCTTCCATATTAAAAACAGACGTAACGGAAGAACAAATTAGGGCAATCGTTCTTACAGAGAAAAAAGCAAAAGAAAAAAATCTTTCTTTCAAAGAATACGTGGACGACTTGAACACTTACTCTTTCTCCACGCTTAAACTTTTAAATAGTATCAAATTCTCGTCCAAAATAACGCTTGCAGACCTCAAAAAAGCCGTCGAAAAATTTATGGCAGAAAAAACGCTGTTTAGCGCAGTCGTTTCTCTTGAACCGTCTGTTATCGTGGCAACGGCAGAACAAGTGGCAGAAAAACTTATTTCTGCAAAACTTGTAATAAAAGACCATCTTTTAGGCGACAAAAACAACGCCCTCTCCGTGATAAATACCATCGTTACGAAGGCAAGGGAAAATTCTTCTCTTTGTGCCCGTCTTAACGCAATAAAAGATAAATTCTTAAAATTCGAAAAAGAACTTTACTCGTCTTTTTACGCAAACGTAAACAAACGTACGACACTAAAAGACTTAAAGTTATTCTTATCCGTTAGTTGCGACAGAGACTTGCTTGGCGCAAGCATAGATTACTTAACGCATAAAAATTCGCAAGGCTTCTTGCTGTTTACAAACTTCCTCACGCCGTTCGAAAGCGGTAAAACCTTTAACGGATACGGCATGACGACGGTTTTCGAATACTCCGTTTATTCTTTGGCGATAAAAGAATTTTTAAATAAAATCGGCACAAAAAGAAACGGCGAGGGAGAAAGGCTTTTAAAAGCGTACGACGATTACTTCGAGTTAGACAAAAAACTTCAAGCGCTAACGACGGAACTCGTAGAAAGCAAATGTATGAGCAAAATCAATACGGAAGACCCGTCGTTTGCTTTCCTCAACACGGCTCGCTCAAACGGTGAAACGCTAAGGCTATTATTTAAAAAGAATGCAGACGCAATCATAAAATTAAAAAAATGCTTTTTATTATCCCCGTCAACGACAAGCGTGTTGCTTACGAATAAAGCGTTTTTCGACTTCGACGTCGTCATTTGCGACGAAGCAAGTCAGTTAGAACCGACGGCGCTTTTGCCACTTTTAATAAGAACGAACCAAATCGTACTCGTCGGCGACGAATGGCAAATGCCACCGATAAAAAGATATTCGGCTTCGGTGGAAAAGGTCATAGACGAGGGGGACGGAGAGGTAACCATTTTATCTCCGAACCTTTCAGCCTTGTCGCTTGCACTAACAAACAAAGCGATAAAAACGGCAATGCTTAATTGCCATTACAGGAGCAAAACGGAAGCGCTTATATCTTTCTCGCAAAAATCTTTTTATCCGTTTATGCACACCTTCCCAGCCGTCGAGCCCAAAAAAGACGGCGTGGGCTTAAACGACGTTTTCGTGGAAACGGGCACGTGTGAAAGTGGAGAAAACTTACAAGAAGCAAACACCGTAGTAAGCCTTATCAAACAACATTTCGAAAGATATTTCGATAAAGACAAACAAACCTTATCGGCTTCCGTCGGCATAGTTTGTTTCGGCGAAAAGCAAGTTGCATTAATACAACGGCTCATAATAAAAGACCGTGAACTTTCTCTTTTAATTGACACGGCGAAAAAGAATTTTGCCGATGAAGTTAAAGAAAAATTGTTCTTTATAAAATCCATCGACAAGGTGCAAGGGCAAGAAATAGAGCATTTAATTCTCTCTTTAACTTACGGAAAAGACGCAAACGGACAGGTACGAAACGCCTTTGGCGAACTTAACCGTGGCGACAAAACGGATAAACTGGGGCAATGTATATTTAACGTTGCGGTAACGAGGGCGAAAAGTTCTGTAACCGTCGTACATTCCATCCATTACACCGACGTAACGGCAAACAGCGTTTCGTATATTGCAGAATACTTAAAGCAAGTCGACAGATTTAACCTTAACGGCAAAAATCAATTCGTCGGCGACGACGTGTCAGAAGCGACGGGCTTTAAGAAAGACGTCGTCGATTTCTTAACTCAAAACGGCATTTCGGAAAGCCGAATAGTTTTGAATTACGGCGTAACCGACAACTCTATAAAAATTCCACTCGTCATTTTGGACGAAAGCGAAAGCAGGGCACTGCACGGCATTTGGTTAGAAACGGCACCCACCAAAGAGTACGATTATTTCGATTACAACCTAACTTACTTCGAAACGCTGAAAACTCGTGGTTGGAATTTAACGAGAATTTTTATTCACGACTGGGTAGATAATAACGAAAGCCAAAAGAAACAACTTTTACAATTAATTAAAAATCTAAAATAAAAAAGCATTAAGGAGAAATATCATGCAAGAAAATTACGCTTCACCAACAATGGAAGAAAACTCCGGCGCACAAGACCTCATTAACGAAGTTCAAAGAGAAGCCAGAGAGTTACAACTAAAAAGAAAGCAGGAAAAAGATAAAAAGAATTTTGAAAAAGGTTTAGTTCGCCTTGCAGAAATGGTTATCGAAAAGGAAAAAGACCCCAACGACACCCTTTACATTTTGCTTCGTTCCTTTTTGGACGTCGCCCTCGAAATGCAAGTTTTAATGGCAAACATCTCTGCCATAAACGAAGCCATGTCCTGTATGACGGACGCCATCAGTTTTATCGACTCCGCCATAAATTTAGACAAACTTTTCATCGAAGAATCGACAAAACAAAATTACGGCTTTTTTGCCCGTATGAAAATGAAAAGACAACAAAGAAAGGCAATCAGAAACAACGTAAACAGAATGTACGCCCTTGCCGACACCATTTATATGAAGTACGATATGGCAAACAGCATGTCGCAAGCCATGGCAAAAATGGGCATAAAACTCAAATCAAAGGTAAAAAAGGCTTCGGAAAAAGCAAGAAAGAAAGCGTTAAAAACGGGCACCACTTCTGCAGTGGACACGGCAACGGCAAACGGAAACGCTTTTCTCGACAAAATCCGTGCAAAAAACAACGGTTCAAGCGACGCTCCGTCTTCGCCGTCCACACCTTCTGCACCGTCTTCTTCACAAAAACCGTCTTCGGGTACACAAGGCTGGACTGATATTTAATTTAACGGGAGAACATTATGTCAGGATTTAAAAAACAACCGTCTTCCTCTTCGGTAGACACGCCGAAGGTTGACGGACAAGATATAGAAAATTTAAAAAAAGAACTTAACGAAGTTTCTGTAGAGATTAAAAGCCTTTTGGGAGGCGCAAAAGACAAGAACAGTTTAGACCTCGAAACTCGCAGAAAACTCGGCACGAAGTACGTTCAAGCAGCCACGATAGCCAAAGAAATTTCAGAGCGCTCCACAAGTGAAAAAGAACAAGAGGAATTTTTGGCGTTTTACAAAAAGTGGAGTAAAACGGCAGAGGGGTACGGCTCGGCAATTCAATTCGACATTCCGAAAACCACGCTTGACGACGTTAAAGGTCTTGAAGACGTTAAAACGCTTGTGCGTTCCTTTATATTTTTAGCAAAAAATCCACAAATTTTGGAAGCGTACAAAATCGAGGGTGGATTCGGATTGTTTATGTACGGAGCGCCCGGCACGGGAAAGACTATGTTTGCAAAGGCAATAGCAAACGAATTGCAACTCCCTCTTTTCGTCGTTGAACCGTCAGACATTTTTAAGTCTTACGTCGGCGAATCGGAAGCGGCTGTTAAACAACTTTTCGAACAAATAGAACTTTGTAAAAACGGCGCCGTCGTTTTCGTTGACGAATGCGACGAATTGTTTAGCAGGCGTTCTTCAAACACAAAAGACTACAAGTCTGCCGTTACAAACCAACTTTTACAAAACTTAAACGGTTTCAGTACCGACGGTGCAAAAAGAATTCTTATTGCGGCAACAAACCTTCCTTGGAACGTTGACCCCGCTTATTTAAGATACAAACGTTTTTCGCACCACGTACATATTGCGCCACCGGACGAAGTTGCCATTAAAGCAATTATAGAAAGCAAAATTAAGGGGATTCCCACAAGTGGCGTTACCGTCGACGACATTTACACTATGCTAGACGCACAGTGTAGAGACACGTCTTTATCGGAAAGCAGCGACAGCGTTTCGTATTATTCTTCTGCAGACGTTTGTGGCATCATAGAAGATGCGTGCAGAATGGCTGTGGAACAAATAATAAGCGACAACACGGGCGCTGGCAAAAAAATAGAAATAGTAAACGATTTTCCACCCGTAACGCTAGAAATGTTTGAAAGGGCGATATTAAACAAAAAGCCCAGCATCAGCGCAGAATCTTTCGAAAGTTACAAAAACTTCCGTGTAGGGCAAAAGGAGGGCGTTTTATAATGATTGACGTAATTGCCATTGGCATAATACTTTTGGTGGGCGTAATAGGTTGTTTCGCAGGGTTCGGCAACGTTTTGAAGTTTTTGTCGGACGGGATAATAGGAATAATTTTAACAGTCGTCGTTTGTTACTTTTTGTTCGGAACGGTGCTTGCTCTTCCGTTTGTACAAAATCTTTTAGAAAAACTTGTAACGGCTGTTCAAGGCGTTAATTCACCTTTCCTTTCTTTCTTATTTGTAACCATTCGTTTAGACCTTGTAATTTACGCCGTGCTCTTGTATTTAGTCGTTGCACTGCTCAGAAAACTTATCGTTTTCTTAATCGGTTCAGTTTCTTCCATAGAAACAAAACCTATGATTATATTAAACAGAATAGGGGGGACGTTGCTTGCTATTTTGTGGTTATTTATGATTGTTTTAATCATCTTCCAAATAATCGCTTGGGTTGCAGGAACGGAAGGAGCCGTTTATGACTTTTTTAACCAAAGTTTCTTTTTGGGAAAATTGTATCAAAACAATCCTCTCAATTCTATTCAACTCGTTTTTAATTTCGGAAAAAATTAATTTTAACAAACTAAAACGCCGACAAAAATTTTGTCGGCGTTTTGTTTTTTACCATATTAAATAGTAATAATATTAGTCTTTGTTTTCTTCTTTAACGGCTTCTGCTTCGATTGCTTCTTGCTTTAATTCGTTCTTTCTGTTAATGAAGTAAATAACAAGGTCTGTAGAAACAACAACAAGGTTTAATGCGTAAACTGCAAAAACGTACCACGAAGTTTCTTTAACACCGGTTGCGCTACCAACGATTTTGCCTGTAAGACCAAACACGTAACCGATAATAATTGCAATGATAAACACTGCGCTCTTTCCTTTTGTAGACTTTGTTTTAAGACTTTTGTAAACCGAAATAGGCCAAGAAATACCAAAGCAGATAAGCATAACGATTTCACAAATTTCTGTTAAAGTTGCCATTTTTCTTTCCTCTCTTTTGTTTTTTTCTTTTACATTATAATATTGACAAATAAAAAAGTCAAACAAAATATATAAATATAATTATTGTAAAAATTAAAAGGTAAACAAAAGAAAAAGCGTAACCTTTTGTTACGCTTTTATCTGTTTTTAGTTTTGTTTGTTGCTGTTTCCTAAATAGGTACCGAAAGTAAATCCGGAAGATTTTTTCTTTTCACCGATAAAGCCACTCTTTTTTTGAGCACCGCCGTTTCTTCTGCCACGGTTATCTTTTCTGTTATCTCTTTTATTAAAGCCGTTTTTACCTTTATGTCCTTTATCGTTTGTTCTTGCTGCGTTATACGGGGTAGAGCCTTCTTCTTTGTCGAAAGGCACGATAACTACGTACCTGTTAGGTTCTTTACCTTCGCTTTTCGTCGTTACCGTTTTACTTTCTGCAAGTGCCGAATGAATAATCTTTCTTTCAAAAGGATTCATTGCTTCCAAAATAACTTCACGGCGCATAGAAGTTGCTTTTTCTTCTAATTTATGTGCCAAATTAACAAGCGTTTCTTCTCTTTTTTCTCTGTAACCTTCACAATTAACGACGATTTTTTTGTATTCGTCTTTACCGATGTTTGCGATAGCAGAAGCCAAAGTTTGAATAGCGTCTAAAATTTCTCCACGATAGCCTATAACTTCGCTTGATTTTTCTGCAATAAGGTTTATTTCTGCATTTTCTTTATCTTCGTCCAAAACGGCTTTTGCGTTTATATCCAAAATTTTTAACAAATTTTCCACAAAAACCTTTGCATTTTCGTTGCCGGATAATTTTTTCGTTACGTCGATTATTGCTTTACCTTTTAATCTTCCAAACAAACCTTTCGTCGGTTCTTCGATAATTTTAATTGTAACTTCGTCTTCTTTCAAATTCATTTCTTGAAGAGCAAGTTCCTTTGCTTCTTCAACTGTTTTCGCTGTAAATTCCATTTTATCTCCCAAATTAACCTTTATTTTTTCTTTTTATCAACAGGCCCCGTTAAAAAATCACCCGTCGTCTTGTTTTTATCTTCCACCTTTTCTTTCTTTTTCTTTTTTTCTTTCTCTTTTTTAGGTTCTTCCTTTTCGACGTAAATTCTTCCACGAATTATTTCGCCGTCTTTTTCGGACAAACCCTTTACTTTAACCGTTTCCTTTTGATATTTTTTCGTCGTTATCCAGTTTATCAAAAGTGTTGTTAAAATACCTATACCGGAACTTATAACGATGTAAAGAGAGAATGCAGCCGTGTAAATGAATGAGAAAACTGCCATCATAATAGGCATCATTATCATCATCATTTTTTTGCTTTGAGCACCTTGTCCGTCAACCGTTTGTAAATCGTCCATGGCTTTTTGACCTTTGTTAGATACAAATTGCGTTAAGAACGATATTCCAGCCGTAATTACACAAAGAATAAAATATCCGTTAGGCGAATTTTTTTCCGTTTCTAACTTTTCCGTTAAAATGGCATAATTGTTTTCGCCGATATCGTATTTTTGTTCAGTCTTAAAAGATTCGTAATCGGAAACGGGGTGGGAGAGAGGACTGTCTTTAACCCAAATATTTTTAACCCACAAAAATCTCGTATTTTCGCTTCTGAATCTTTCTGCCGATTTTGTTTTACCTATATCTTCAATAAATTTAGCGCCGTTTTCTTTTCCGCTTTCAGAAAACTTTTTACCAAACTCGTCAACAAGTCCGCTTGCGTCTAACTTATCTTCCAAAACGTAATAATTAAAAGCCTTTCCTTCAAAAATTAAAGAGCCGTCTGCCTTACTTACGTCAAAATTCTTTTGATAATAAATATATCCGTTGGTGGAAGAAAGCGTGTAATAATAACTAAAACAATCTTCTTTTTCTTCTATAAGCGTTTTTTTGAAATTATAATTAATTCCGTTAGAACCCGTTATAACCTTTTCGTCTTCACCTAACGACAATCTATAAATTTCATTATCGTTAAATTCTATTTTATCAAGTCCTTTTTTTACCAAATTTCCGTCTTCTTCTATGCCGTTTATAATAACGGAATTGTAAGAAACTGTCATATCGTAAAAATATTGGCTGTTTTGATATTGTCCGTAAGCGTTAAAAGCGTTAATAGCAACGATAAAAATAACAAGCGTAATAATGGTAGGAAGACAAGCACCCCACATCGAATAGCCGTTCTTTTTATATAACGCCATCATTTTTTGATTATATAAATCTTTATTGTTTGCGTATTGTTTTTGTAATTTTTCTAGTTCGGGACGCATTGCTTCCATTTTTAAGGAATTTTTTCTCATCGAAGCCCTAGATATGTAATCGAAAGGCAATGTGATAAGTTTTAAAGCAACGGTAAATAAAATGATACCGACTGCTACCGAACCTGAAATCGTAACAAGCCATTTTATTATAGAAACCAAAAAGTTTCCACTGTCCGGCGTTACCAAAGAAATTAATTCAACCATCTAAATAACCCATTTAAGTACGCTTCTTTTGTCGGGAACTTTATCAAGTCCACCCTTACACCAAGGCGTACACCTTAATATTCTAAAAAAACCCAAAAGCACACCGTAAAAAAATCCGTGTTTCATTATTGCTTCCAACGTGTATTGAGAGCAGGAGGGAACGTACATACACGTTCCTTTGGATATATATTTTTGATAAAATTTTATTAAAGAAATGCCAATGATTTGCAAAATATTCATTCTAAAAAGCCCCCTTTTTTCAAAAGAGATTTCATACTTTTGTAAATATTATCAAAATTCAAGTCGTCCGTGGCTTTCGGTATAAAAACAAAAAAGAAGTTTTGCCTAATACTAGGCAAAAAACTTCTAAAAGATTCCCTAAGCAATCGTTTAATTTTGTTTCTCTTAACACTGCAACCGTGTTTTTTGCTAACGGCAAAACCTACTTTTAATTCAGGCGATTTTACGTATAATAAAGTTATATAAGGGGAATACAACCTGCTTCCCTTTTTAAAAACCAAATTAAAATCTTTTTCTTTTTTTAACCTGTAATCCAAAATCTTTGCCTTTTTAAACCTTATGCAGAAATCTTATGACGACCTTTGTTACGACGACGTTTTAAAACGTTTTTACCCGAACGAGTTTTCATTCTTTCTCTAAAGCCGTGAACTTTACTTCTTTTTCTCTTTTTTGGCTGATAAGTTTGTTTCATTTTTATCTTCTCCTAAATGTTTGTTTTTACAGTTTCTTGTCTATTTTATAGAATTTTCTTTATTTTGTCAAATAAATATTAACCATTTATTCTAACCGACATAACCAAATATAAATAATCGTCTTTTCCGACGGCTTTTATAATACCCGGGTCGATGGGGGTGTTTACGTTTATATTAACGAAATCGTCCTCTATAATCTTTAAAAAGTCCATTATATATTTTCCGTTAAAGGCAATCGTTATATCTTTACCTGTTAAGTTAATTTGAACGTTTTCGTTAACGTTACCTATTTCCGATTTTGCAGAAACGGTAAGTAAATTTTCTTTAACGTCGAATTTAACGATATTGTATCTGTCGTTTCTTGCAACGATAGAAGCCCTTTCTATACTTTGAAGTAAAGCGTTTTTGTTTACCGTGATAACGTTTTCGAAACCTTTCGGAAGAATATGATTGTATTTTACGAATTCTCCTTCTATAAGCCTTGAAGTAATAATGGTGTTTTCAAGTTTAATAGATAACGTGTTTTTCGTTACGATAACTTTTATAAGTTCGTTTTCTTTATCTAAAAGTCTGTTTATTTCGGAAAGCGTTCTAGACGGAATAACAACCTTAAAGTTACCACTTGCGTTAACTTCCTTTTTACAAACTGCCATTCTAAATCCGTCTAACGCTACGCACGTTAAAACACCGTTTTCAACTTCGTATAAACAACCTTTCAAAATGGGGCGACTTTCGTCCATAGAACAAGCAAAAACAGTTCTGTCTATTATCTTTTTTAAGTCTTGTTGTTTAATCTCAAAAAAGTCTCCTTCTTCTAAGCATTGTACTTTCGGGTAATTTTCAACGGGGAAAACTTGTAATTCACTTACAGAATCAGAATATTTAATTTCAAGTCCACCGTCTCCTAGTTTACAAAGTTCAATTTGTTCCTTTTCTAGTTTTTTAACGAAATCGACGAAATATTTACCGACGACAACCGTTTCTCCTTCCATCAATATATCTGCTTTAATTTTCTTTTCGATGGTAAGTTCCGTATCGGTAGCGATAAGAGTTAAAGTATCTCCTTCTGCAGAAATTTTAATTCCTTCCAAAACAGGGTTAGCAGATTTTACACTTAATGCTTTACTTACTTTAAGCACTGCATCGGAAAGGTCTAATCCATCGCAAATAAGTTTCATACGTTTCTCCTTACATACTAATTCATTTTAATATATTATATATTAAAAGAAGGAAAAAATCAAGGGAATAGGAAAAAGAAAATGCCCTTTGAGTGTATGTTTTTTTATTATTTTTTATTATTTTTTATTATTAATTGGTTAAGTATTAGTAGTAAAGAGTGTGGAAATGTTAAAAAGTGAAAAAAAGCCTTTAATAGTCTTATGTTTTTAAGGTTGAAAAAAAGTAAAATAAAGTGTAGAAACAAGAGGGGAAAAAGTAGAAAAGTTAAAAAGGGAATTTTGTAAATGAATAAATGAAAGAATATAAAAAAGTAAAGTTAAAAATTATTCAAAAAAATATTTAAAAAAAGTTTTCCACAAAAAATGTTGAATTTTAAAGTTAACAAAAAAATTGTATATGTTAAAAAAGTGTGATATAATTTATCGTATGGAAAAATTATTAAAAAAGTACGGATTCGATTTAACTGAAAAACAACTTTTACAATTTGAAAAATACTATAATTTGCTTATAGATTTTAACAATAAATTTAACTTGACTGCAATAACGGAAAAACAAGAAGTTTATATTAAACATTTTGTTGACAGTTTGTTTGCTGTTAAAAAGTTGAATTGTGGAAAACTTTTAGACGTCGGTTCAGGTGGTGGTTTTCCCGCCATTCCCATAAAGATTGCAAACGAAAATTTGACGGTATTTATGTTGGAAGCGACTGAAAAAAAATGTGAATTTTTAAAAACCGTCGCAAAAGAATTAGAACTTGAAAACGTTTTCGTTATAAACGGAAGGGCAGAGGAACTTGCTTTAAACGAGGAATTTAGAGAAAAATTCGATTATTGTACGGCGAGGGCAGTTGCAAGGCTTAATATTTTAAGCGAATATTGTTTGCCATTTGTAAAAAAGGGTGGAAAATTTATAGCGTTAAAAGGCGACGCAAAAGAAGAAATAGAAGAAGCGAAAAATTCTATAAAAATTCTCGGTGGGAAAATCGTTAGCGAAAACGAATTTTTGTTAGAGGGTGCAAAAAGGAATATTATAGAAATAGAAAAGATAAGTTGTACGGATAAAAAGTATCCGAGAAGCAACGGTAAAATAAGAAAAAAACCACTATGAACGAAATTTTAAATGATAAAAATATAACTTGCGCCGTGACCGGGCACCGAAATATATTAGAAAAAATTGACGAGCAAAGATTAAAAGATGTATTTATTGACTTGATAGAAAAAAAATATAAATACTTTTTAATAGGAATGGCGTTAGGTTTCGACACGTTATGTTTTGATATTTTGTATGAATTAAAAAAAAATTACGAAGTAAAAATAATAGCTTGTGTGCCGTGTGAAAGTCAAAGCAAAAAATTTAGCCAGGAAAATAAGAAAAAATACGACGATATGATTTTGAAATCCGACGAAGTTATTATGGTCGGAAAAGAATATAATAGATGGTGTATGTTTAAAAGAAACAGATTTATGGTTGATAATTCAAGTGTTATCGTTGCTTATTTAAGAGAAGATAAGGGTGGCACGAAAAACACCGTCGATTATGCGAAGAAAAACAATTTAAATATAATTTACATATAAGGTGGTAATATGAAAGATTTTATTTTTCAAAATACGGACAAAATTTATTTTGGTAAAAATCATATAGAAAATTTACCGACGGAACTAAAAAAATTAGGAAAAAAAGTTTTGATGGTTTACGGTGGAGGCTCTATAAAAAAGAACGGAATTTACCAAAGGATAACAAAACTTTTAAAAGATGAGAAAATAGAGTTTTGCGAACTTTCGGGCGTAGAACCAAATCCTAGACATACGACGGTTAACAGGGGTGTTGAAATATGCTTAAAAGAAAACGTAGACGTCGTTTTGGCTGTCGGAGGAGGCTCTACGATAGATTGTGCAAAAGGAATTTGCGCAGCAGTTAAAAGGGAAGATAAAAACGTTTGGAACATAGTAAAAGAGGGCAGACACGTAAAAGAGGCACTTCCTTTAATAGTTATTTTGACAAATGCGGCAACCGGCTCGGAAATGGATATTTACGCAGTTATATCTAATATGGAAACTAACGAAAAAGTCGGTATAAGAGGCAATGCTTTAATACCCAAGGTGGCGTTTGAAAATCCAGAATACAGTTATTCTTTATCAAAGTATCAAACGGCGTGTGGTGCTTTTGATATTTTTAATCACGTTTTGGATAATTTTTATTTTGGTGGAGAAAATAATTTTCAATTAATTTTAGAATTTCAAGAGGCTGTTATGAGAGCCGTTGTAAAATACGCTCCGATAGCGATGAAAGAGCCTGAAAATTACGAAGCGAGGGCAAATCTTATGTGGGCGTCTTCCATGGCGCTTAACGGAATTTTAGATGCAGGGACGAGATATTCTTGTGCGTGCCACGCAATGGAACACGAACTTTCTGCTTATTATGATATAACGCACGGGCACGGACTTGCAATTTTAACGCCGAGATGGTTAAAATACGTTTTGACGGAAGAAAACGCAGGAGCAATTTATAGGTTAGGCGTAAAAGTTTTCGACGTGGAAGAGAATTTACAAAAAATGGACGGTGCAAAAGAAACTATAAAAGCGATAGAAAAATTCTGTTTCGAAACGTTGGAATTAAAAAGCACGTTGAAAGAACTCGGAATAGACGAAACTCATTTTGAAGAAATGGCAAACCACGCTTGCGGTGGAAACAAATTAATAGGCCCGAAAAATTTAGATTATAAAGACGTTATAAACATTTACAAAATGTGTTTGTAGAAAAAAAACAGCGGAAAAATTTTTCCGCTGTTTTTTTACTGAAGGAATTTTGAATATCCACTGCCTTTTTTTACACATTTGCTTATTCTCGAAAGCGTTGTGGAAGAAATTCCCGTTTCTTTTATAATTTGTTCGTAGGTTTCGCCTTTTATCAGCATTTTTGCACTTTTAAGCCTTTGCGACATAGCGTCTATTTCGCTTTTAGAACAAAGGTCCAAAAAGAAGTTTTTTAAGTCTTCGGGGTCCGTTATTTTTGCAATTACTTCAAAAAGTTCCAACTTGTCTTTTTCTTTATTTTGGCTCATAGTCTTTACCTCCGTTGTCACCGTCTTTATTGACTACGCTTTGTAAAAATTTTTTCAAAGTTTGGCTTTTCGGATTTTCCATTATTTCTTTTGGAGAGCCGACTTCTTCTATAACGCCGTCCGACATAAAGACGATTTTATCGCTGACGTTTTTTGCAAAACCCATTTCGTGTGTTACGATAATCATCGTTCTGTCCTTGTTTTTAAGTTCTTTAATAACCTTTAAAACTTCGCCCGTAAGTTCGGGGTCGAGGGCAGAAGTAGGTTCGTCGAAGCATAAAACTTTTGGTTCTAACGCAAGAGCCCTTGCAATCGCAACCCTTTGATTTTGTCCACCCGAAAGTTCGCACGGATAGGAATTCTTTTTTTCCGTTAATCCTATCGTCTGTAAAAGGGCAAGGCTTTTTTCTTCTATTTTTGCAAGTTCGTTCGATTTGAATTCTTTTACTTTTAATTTTTTTTCTTTAAAAGGAAGCCCTTTTAGAGATTCTTTGTAAGCCTTTATTTTTTCTTTTAACAAAAGTGTCGGAGCAAGTGAAACGTTTTGTAAAACGGTATATTGAGGAAAAAGGTTAAAAGATTGAAAAACGAGCCCAAAATTAAGCCTTTTTTTACGTAAATCTTTTTCGTTTTCATTTTTTATGTTTTCATCGAGCAAAACTTCGCCGTTAAGTGTCATAACGCCACTGTCGGGAGTTTCTAAAAAGTTTATGCAACGAAGAAGCGTTGTTTTTCCGCTTCCCGACGAGCCGATTATAGAAACGACTTCGCCCTTTTCGATATTTAAATCGATACCCTTTAAAACTTCTGTGTTATCGAATTTTTTGTAAAAGTTTTTTATTTCTAAATAAGACATTTTTGCACCTTAAATTTTGTAATAAGAAAGTTTTTTTTCTGCTTTTGCAAGTAAAAATTGTACCAGCCCGTTGAATATTAAATAGAATAGTCCCGCAACGAAAAGTGGCCACATAATGCCGTATACTTTTTGAATTTCGTTTGCCGAAAAAATAAGTTCTTCCACCATTATTATATTGGATAAAGAAGTATCTTTTACGAGCGTTACGATTTCGTTGCCGAGTGGGGGAACGATATTTTTTACCACCTGCATTAAAACTACTTTGAAAAAGGTTTGTGACTTTGTAAGTCCCAAAACTTTGCACGCTTCGTATTGTCCCTTACTTATTGATTCTAATCCACCTCTGAAAATTTCAGAAAAATAACAAGCGTAGTTTATAACGAATGCTATGCAAGCGGCTAAAAGCCTAGATTTAAAAGGCATTCCGAACCATAGTCCCGGTCCGTAAAAGATTATCACGATTTGTAACATAAGAGGCGTTCCTCTTATTATCCAAACGATGCCTTTTGTTAAGTATTGTAAAGGCTTAAAGCGTGACATAGAGCCAAAACATACGATAAAGCCTAACGGAACGGCGCAAACGAGAGTAATAAGAAAGAGTATTAAAGTGTTGCCGAAGCCCGTAAGAAGTGATTGTAAAGCAGTTAAAAAATCCATAATATATCCTTTTAGCGTAAAGTCGGGCGTAAAAACGCCCGACAAACTTTTATTTATTAAAAGATGATACTTTTATAAAAAGTCGTTATACCAAGTTGTTTTGCAAATTGTATTTAGAAGCGATAGTTTGATAAGTGCCTTCTGTTTTTAACGCAAGGATTGCTTCTTCCACTTTTGTTTTGAAGTTGCTACCCTTTCTGAAACCGATACCGAATTCTTCTGCAGGGAAGGTAATATCGCTTATTTTAACCAAGTTGTTTGCGTTTACCATAGAATCTGCTTTTGCTTTTAACGAATCGTACAAAAGAACGTCTACGATTGCGATTTTTGTTGTTCCCGAAGCGACTTCTAAAAGAGCCGTAACTTGGTCTTTTGCCTTTAATTGACTAACGTTTTTCAAAACGGAGTCGCTTTCGACTGCCGATTGAGCAGAAGAACCACTTTCATATGCAATTTTTTCTCCCGACGATGCGATAAGTTCTTTCGTTGCAAACTTACCTTCATCGCCTGATTTAACGACGACTGCTTGATTGTTTTTGCAATAAGGAGCAGATATGTCGATTTGTTCTTTAAGCGTATCCGTAATTGTCATTGCGTTCCAGATAACGTCGATGTTTTTCGATTTGATTTCGGTAACTTTTGCGTTCCAGTCGATAATTTGGAATTTTACGCTTATGCCGAGTTTTTTTGCAACTTCTTGTGCAAGTTCAACGTCGAAACCAACGAGAGTACCGTTTTCTTCGTAAGCAAACGGGTCGTAAAGAGTGTAACCGACAATCATTTCGCCCTTGCCTTGAACGTATTCCCAGTCTTTAGAATTGTCTTGCGAGCCACAAGCAGTTAACGCAAAGCACGAAACTATTGTGAGCACGAGTGTTGTTATTAACGTGATAATCTTTTTCATTTTCTTTTCTCCCGAAAAATTAAATTTACTTTATCTAACTAAAGTGTAACTGTATTATACTTTAGTTAACTAAAGTTGTCAACTGTTTTTTATAAATTTTTTTAATTTTTTTTAAAATTTTTTTCAAAGGCAAAATCGCTAAAAAGGTTTCTATACATTATTTAAACACACGTACACGCACGTGTGCGCACGAAGGTATAAAAAAATAAAATGAGGGCAAAATAAGATAAAAAGGTAAAGGAGAAAGAAATGAAACTTATAGAAAGCAAAACTTATTACAATTTAGCAAAGGCGTATGCTGGCGAGTGTCAAGCAAGAACGAGGTACGAATTCGTTGAGTACGGCGCAAGAATGGAAGGGTACGGGGCGATGGCGGAGGTTATCGACAAAGTCGTTTACAACGAGTTTAATCACGCCAGAATGTTTTACACGAAAATTCAAGACGCCAGTGGCGACGTTATAAAAAACATAGAAGTTTGTTCGGGTTATCCTTTTAAGGAAAAATGGAATTTGGAAGAAAATTTAAGGCTTGCCGTCGACGACGAAAAGGAAGAAGTGGAACTTTACACAAAATTTTCTAAAATTGCACTAGAAGAAGGTTTTTCGGATATTGCAAAACTTTTTGAAAATATTTCCAAAATAGAAAATTGCCATTCGTTGCTTTTTAAGGACTTACACGAACAGTTAAAAAAGGGCACGCTTTACAAAAAAACAAAGCCTGTAAAGTGGAAGTGTATGGCGTGTGGGTACGAGGAAACTTCGAAAGAAGCGTGGAAAACTTGCCCCGTATGTCAAGAAAAACAAGGCAAGGTAATGCTTATTTTGAAAGACGAATAAAAACAAAAAAACGGAGCGAATTTATCACTCCGTTTTCTGTTTTTAAACTTTAACAAAAACTACTTTTTGTCAGCCATATTTTTGTAAGTTTCACGTCTAATCTTGCTGTCTTCTTCGGTTTTTGCAAACAACGATTCTGCAATTTCAGGTCTAGCCTTCATTAAAGAAGCGTAACGTGTTTCGCCGAGTAAGAATGCCTTGTAGTCGCCCGTCGGCTCTTTGCTGTCGAGAGTGAAGGGGTTTTTGCCTTCTTCGATAAGAGCAGGGTTGTATCTGTACAATTGCCAGTAACCACAATCAACAGCCTTCTTTTCTTCTTCTTGGCTCTTGGTCATATTGATACCGTGGTTGATACAAGGAGCATAGCAGATAACGAGAGATGCGCCGTCGTAACTTTCTGCTTCGATTAAAGCGTTTAAGAGTTGTTGTTTGTTTGCGCCCATTGAGCATTGTGCAACGTAAACGTAACCGTAACTCATAGCCATCATACCGAGGTCTTTTTTCTTGGTTCTCTTACCTGCCGCAGCAAATTTAGCGATAGAACCCGTCGGGGTAGACTTACTTGCTTGTCCACCTGTGTTAGAGTAAACTTCCGTGTCGAGAACTAAAACGTTAACGTCTTCGCCCATTGCGAGAACGTGGTCAAGTCCACCGTAACCGATGTCGTATGCCCAGCCGTCGCCACCGAAAATCCAAATAGATTTTTTAACGAGACAATCTTTGTCTTTCAAGATTTCTGCAACTAAATCGTCTGCTTGGCAACCACAATTGTCGCACTTTTCAAGTAATGCAACGAGTTTTGCCGATGCAGTTTTGCTTCCTTCTGCGTTCTTTCTGTTGTCTAACCATTCTTGGCAAGCCGACTTGATATCTTCGTTGCAAGCAACTTCGATAAGTTGTTGAATTTTTTCTGCGAGTTTTGCGCGTCTTTGTCCGTAAGCGAGGTTAATTCCGTAACCGAATTCTGCGTTGTCTTCAAACAATGAGTTTGCCCAAGCGGGTCCGTGACCTTCTTTGTTGGTCGTATACGGGCAAGTAGGAGCAGAGCCACCGTAAATAGAAGAACAACCCGTTGCGTTTGCAACTATCATTCTGTCGCCGAAAAGTTGAGTAATGATTTTAACGTAAGGCGTTTCGCCACAACCTGCACAAGCGCCGGAGAACTCAAACAACGGTTGGCTGAATTGAGAGCCCTTAACCGTCGATTTTTTACAACCGGGGCAAGCAGAAACGTCGACTTTTTCTAACTTTTCGCTGTATTCGTAATTTACTTTTTCTTCTTCGACGATTGTTGCGAACGGAACCATCGTCAATGCTTTTTCTTTAGAAGGACAAATGTCTGCACAAACGCCACAACCCATACAATCGAGTGGTGAAACTTGCATTCTGAACGCATAGCCCTTGTTTCCTAACATTGCTTTCGTCGTGAAAGAGATTGGTTTTTCTGCATCTTCTTTAACAACTGCAGGTCTGATACAAGCGTGTGGACAAACGAAAGCGCATTGGTTACATTGAATACACTTTTCTGCGTCCCACTTCGGAACGTTAACGGCAACGCCACGTTTTTCGAATTGCGTCGTACCAACGGGAACGGTACCGTCTGCGCTGAAAGCAGAAGACGGAAGCTTGTCGCCCTCTAAAGCGATAATCGGATGAACGATTTCTTTGAAATATTTATTGTCTGCAACTTCTGCCATAGGAGCGCCTTCCGTGGTTGTTGCCCAAGAAGCAGGAACGTCTATTTTAATTAAGTTTGCTTCTGCAGAATCGATTGCGTTGTAGTTCATTTGAACGACTGCGTCGCCTTTTTTAGCAAAAGACTTGTAAGCCATTTTCTTCATGTATTCAACTGCTTGGTCGTAAGGAATAATGTTTGCAACCTTAAAGAATGCAGATTGTAAAATGGTGTTCGTTCTTCCTCTCAAGCCGAGTTCTGCGGCAATCTTAATAGCGTCTATAACGTAAAGATTGATGTGCTTTTTAGCAATGTCGTTTTTAACGGAAGCAGGTAAAACCTTTTCCAATTCTTCAACGGTTTTTGCGCTTGTGTTGAAAAGGAAGGTACCGTTTTCTTTAATGTCGCCCGTCATGTTGTAACGAGTAATGTAAGACGGGTTAGAGCATTGAACGAAGTCTGCCGCATCGATGAGGTAAGCAGATTGAATAGGCGTGTCGCCGAATCTTAAGTGAGAAATGGTGATACCGCCTGATTTTTTAGAATCGTAGAAGAAATAACCTTGAACGTATTTTTCCGTGTGGTCACCGATAATTTTAATGGAGTTTTTGTTTGCGCCGACGGTACCGTCAGAACCAAGTCCCCAGAATTTACAAGAGATGGTGCCTTCCGGAGCGGCGTTGTATTGTTCGCTAAAATCAAGAGACGTGTTGGTTAAGTCGTCGTAAATACCAACGGTGAAATGATTTTTAGGATTGTCTAAAGCGAGGTTTTTGTAAACGGCGTAAACCATTGACGGGTTAAATTCTTTAGAACCCAAACCGTATCTACCGCCAACAACTTTGATATCCGTCATGCCTTTTTCTAAGAGGGCAGAGCAAACGTCGAGGTAAAGTGGTTCGCCGAGAGAACCTGCTTCTTTCGTTCTGTCGAGAACGGCGATTTTCTTAACCGTTTTAGGAATTGCTTCGATGAACGAGTCGATTGCAAACGGACGATAAAGCCTTACTTTTAACAAGCCGACTTTGTGTCCTTCTTTAAGCATACGGTTGATGGTTTCTTCAACGGCGTCTGCACCGCTACCCATCATAACGATGATATTTTCCGCATCGGGTGCGCCTACGTAATCGAACAAGTGATAACTTCTTCCCGTTAATGCGCTAACCTTATCCATCATTTCTTGAACGATGGCAGGTGTTGCTAAATAATACTTGTTAGCCGTTTCTCTGTTTTGGAAGTAGATATCGGCGTTTTGAGCAGTACCACGTTGAACGGGGTGTTCCGGGTTAAGTGCTCTCTTTTTGAAATCTTCGATATCTTTCATATCGACAAGTTCTTTCATTTCGTCGTAATCGATAACGTCGATTTTACTTACTTCGTGGCTGGTTCTGAACCCGTCGAAGAAGTGAAGGAAAGGAACTTTTGCTTTTAAGGTAGAAAGGTGTGCAACGAGCGCTAAATCCATAACTTCTTGAACGGAGTTAGAAGAAAGCATTGCAAATCCCGTTTGACGACAAGCCATAACGTCTGCATGGTCGCCGAAAATGTTAAGAGAGTGAGCGGCTAACGCTCTTGCGCTAACGTGGAAAACCGTTGGCAATAATTCGCCTGCGATTTTATACATATTCGGAATCATTAAAAGCAAGCCTTGGCTAGCCGTGTAGGTGGTTGTTAAAGCACCTGCCGTAAGGGAGCCGTGAACAGCGCCTGCGGCGCCGGCTTCCGATTGCATTTCTGCAAGTCTAAGTTGTTGACCGAACATGTTTACACGGCCTTGAGCCGACCATTCGTCTGCTACTTCTGCCATAGGAGAAGACGGGGTAATCGGGTAGATTGCCGCAACTTCGGAAAAGGCGTAAGCAACGTGGCTGGCAGCTGTATTGCCGTCGATAGTCATTTTTTTCATTGATGTATGTCCTCCATTAAAATTGTTTAAGAAATATTAAAACGTTTGTAACGATTTTAATCTAATGATTATTATATAATTAAAAAATAAAATAGTCAATAGTAAAGTTGAGTTTTAAGCATAATTTTTTATTAAAAATTCGTTAAGGCTTAGTGGCGAGGGAAAAGGAAAGTAAATAAGAGTAAATTAAATAAAGTGGTCAATTTACTTGAAAAAAAAGCACGATTTTGATATACTAAATCCGTTATGAAATTTTAAACCGAAAAAGGAGCGGTATGAGTTTAATAAGCGTTAAAGATATAACCTTCGGTTACGAAGAAAATCTTCCCGTCGTAAAAGACTTGTCTCTCGAAATCGACGAGGGAAAATATATAGCGATTATCGGGCACAACGGAAGTGGCAAAAGCACGCTTGCGAAACTTTTGAACGGGCTTTTAAAGGTGGAGAAAGGAGACGTCGTTGTGGACGGGCTTTCCGTTCTCGACAAAAAAAATCTTTTTGAAATAAGAAAAAAAGTCGGCGTGGTCTTTCAAAATCCGGACAATCAACTTATCGCTTCTATCGTGGAAGACGAGATTGCTTTCGGCGTGGAAAATATCGGTTTGGATAGAGAAGAAATGGGCAAAAGGATAGATTTTGCTTTGTCGGCAGTCGGAATGAGCGAGTTTAGAAAAAGCACTCCGTCAAGGCTGTCGGGAGGACAGAAACAAAGGATTGCAATCGCAGGTGTTTTGGCACTTATGCCCAAAGTTTTGGTGCTTGACGAGTCTACCGCAATGCTTGACCCCAAGGGGAGAAAAGAAGTTTTAGACGTCGTAAAAAGGCTTAATAAAGAACGCAATATGACGGTTGTTGCGATAACGCACTATATGGAAGAAACGGTTTTTGCAGACGAAATAATCGTTTTGGATAAGGGAAAAATAGCAATGAAAGGAAGCCCGAAAGAAGTTTTTGCAAACAAAGCGAAAATCAAAGAATTGGGCCTTGAATTGCCACCCGTAACGGCGCTTGCAGAAAAAATCAAGTCGGCTGGACTAGACGTTCGGGAAGACGTTTTGACGGTAGAAGAACTGGAGGACGAGTTATGCAAATTGAAACGAAAAATTTGAGTTTTACTTACAGTCCGTCGTCAAAAGAACTTGCCACGGCTGCGATAAAAGACGTTTCGCTCGTTATTGAAGACGGCGATTTTTTCGGAATAATCGGGCATACGGGCAGTGGAAAATCCACCTTTGTTCAGCACTTAAACGGACTAATAAAAATACAAAAAAACAGTGGCAAAATTCTTGTCGGCGAATTTGACTTGTCTGATAAAAAATGCGATTTTAAGGGTTTGAGAAAAAGGGTCGGAATGGTTTTTCAGTATCCCGAATATCAACTTTTTGCAGAAACTGTTTTCGACGACGTTGCTTTCGCTTTGAAAAATTTTAACGGTGGCTTAAGCCAGAAAGAGATAGAAAACGAGGTTAAGTCGGCAATGGAATTTGTCGGACTAAAATATAATGAATATAAAGACAAGTCGCCGTTCGCTCTGTCGGGCGGACAAAAAAGGCGTGTTGCCATTGCGGGCGTAATCGTCGCAAGGCCCGAAGTTTTGATTTTGGACGAACCCGTTGCGGGGCTTGACCCACAAGGTAAAAAAGACTTTATATCGTTACTTCATCATTTGAAAAAGAACCTTGTAAAGACAATCGTCATTGTGTCGCATGATATGAATTTGGTAAGCGAAAATTGTAACAAGGTTGCCGTTTTCGATAAAGGGAGGGTGGTAAAAGTTGGCTCTCCGAGAGAGATTTTTCTTTGCAACGAAAAGATAGAAGAAACGGGTTTAGAGTTGCCGTTGACGGCAAAAATCACGAAAACGCTTTTGGAAAAAGAGGGCGTAAAAATAGACAGCGACTTAACGGATAAAGATTTTGTCGCAAAACTTGTTTCGGCGATGAAAGACGGGGGAAAAGAGTAAATGAAAGACGTAACTTTTGGACAGTATTACCCCCAAAAATCCTTCGTGCACAATATGGACGCAAGGATAAAAATATTGCTTACGATAGCATATATCGTTGCGGTTTTTTTGGTAAAACAATTTCATTTTTTGGGCTTTTTGGCGTGTTTTATATTTGTTTTGATTGCGACAATTTTTTCCAAAGTGCCCTTTTCCAAAATGATAAAAAGTATAAAAGCCGTGTTATTTTTCGTAATATTTTCGGCAGTTTTGCAGATTTTTTTCAATCAAGACGGCAACGTGCTTTTTTCGTGGTGGATAATAACGATTACCGACGTTGCGCTATATAACGCAGGTTTTATTTTCGCAAGGATAGTGCTAATCGTGTTCGGCGCTTCGCTACTTACTTTGACGACGACGCCCGTCGAGATTGCAGACGGCATAGAGAGTTTGCTGTATCCGTTAAAGTGGATAAAGTTCCCCGTGCACGAATTTGCGCTGATAATGAGTATAGCGCTTCGTTTTATTCCGACGTTGCTTGACGAAACGGATAGAATTATAAAGGCGCAAAAAGCGAGGGGCGCAGACTTTGAAAGTGGAAACATTTTCAAAAGAGTTAAGGCTCTCGTACCGATATTGATACCGTTGCTTATAGGTGCGTTTAGGCGAGCAGACGAACTTGCAGACGCTATGGACGCAAGGTGTTATGCAGGCAGTAAAAACAGAACGAGATACAAAAAAATGAGGCTGACGTACAGAGATTTGCTTGGCACTTTGGTCGTTGTGGGTCTTATCGTGGGCGTTTGCTTTTTGAACGGATTTTACCTTTTCTTGTTGGTGTGATATGAGAATAAAAATAATCGTCGCTTACGACGGAACGGATTTTTGTGGTTGGCAAATTCAACCCAACGGCTTGTCTGTACAAGAGGTTTTACAAGATGCGATTTTTAACGCTACGGGCGAGCGAGTAATCGTTACGGGCAGTGGCAGGACGGACGCAGGCGTTCACGCAAACGGACAGGTGGCGCACTTTGATTTAACAAGAGAAAACTTGCCACCTGAAAAAATATCTTTTATAATAAATTCTTTTTTACCAAAAGAAGTGCGTGTGTTAAAAAGCGAACGGGCTAGTGCCGATTTCGACGCAAGAAAGAGCGCAAAGAAAAAGACGTATAGATACAACTTTTATTTGTCCGATACGGAAAATCCTTTATACGAAAGATATTGCGAAAGAATGGATAAAGGCGTAGACGTAAAAAGGTTAAACGAGGCGTGCGAAATATTTATCGGCGAACATAATTTTAAGGCTTTTTCGGCAAGTGGTGGCAGTGCCAAAACTTTCGTAAGGAGCATTTTCGATGCGAAAGCAGTAAAAAGGGGCAAATTCGTTTATTTGCAGTTTACGGGCAGTGGTTTTTTGTATAATATGGTTAGGCTGTTAAGCGGCGCAGTCGTGGCGTTTGCTAGTGGAAAACTACAAAAAGAAGAAATAAAAGAAATGTTACAAAACGGCGAGAGAACGCACAATATAAAAACAATGCCTTCAAAAGCACTGGTGCTTTATAAGGTGGTTTACAAGTAAAACAAAACTGTTCTTACAAAAATCGGGAGGGTGGTTTTTGTAAACAAATAAAAATTTTGGTTAAGGATGTTTTGTAATGAAATCAACTGTTGGAATAGACATCGTTGTCAAGGTTATTTGTGCGAATGTAAAGTTTTGTGTTTTATTCGCAATAACGGACAAAAAATCTTTGGCGTTTATTATTCACATTGTAAACAATGAAAAAACATTTGTAGCTTTTATAATTATATGTTGTTGTTATGATAGAGACAAATATTATATTTGTGAGTCAATATGAAGGTCTTTCTGTGTTATAGATGACAGTGGCTATTTAATGGTATGCGATTTGTTTTGTTTGACATAATTTTTAAGAATTTGTATAATAAATTAAGTTTGCAAAAGAAAGTTTTAAGAAGGAAAAAAGTTTTATGGGTAAAACAAAAAAGTTTAATATGTTTATCAGTTTGATTTTGGCAATTGTTTCTTTTTCTACTATTATTTTAATTAACGCTAATAATAAATTAACTATTGGCGATAATTGCGCCATACGTAATATAAGTGTAAACGAAATTGGAACTTTAAGTTGTGAAGAAAAAATACAAGCGTTCTTAAACGAATTTGATATGTATGAATATGTTTGTGATGGTGCCATTGTTGAGTTTAATGGGGTTTTAACTAGAGAGGCAAGTGTCTTTTGTGGGTGTGAGTTTTTAAATACAATAGAAGAAACTCCCATAATCAGAAGTTACAATACAAAAATAAACTGCGAAACAGGCGTGGTAACACTAGTAATTACCTCTAAACAAAACGAACAGATTGTTGAACAAATCGAAGAAGAAGTTGTTCCTGTATATGATGAGGAGTTAGATGACTATATTATAGTTTTGGACAATGGAGAAAAAATATCTGTTTTAGATTCTCTTGGTTCGGATAATTTTAATCATTGTATTGCTGGAGTGGATGATGCGGCTTTTGCCTCAGGGGCAGCCGCTGTGTTGATAGTAGTTGTCTTGGCTCCACATATAGAAAAAATAGCAACCACCGTTGTTAATACGGTGGTTACATGGGTAAAATCGTTTTGGTCTTGGCTTCGTGGTAAATGGACAAAAAAGACAACGACTACTACAACTATAGTTACCACGGAAACAATAGTATACCCTATTACCATTAATAATACAACATATAAATTAAAAGAATATGATAGGGTGTTAAAAGAATATAGCGACAACAGATTTTTTGACAATCAACTATATTATCTTGCAATTGGAGACACGGAAGACAATCACATGTATGTTTCGACGGTGCCTGTTACATATGAGATTGCTTTACAGGTATTAGGTTCGTCTATGCCTATACTTGTTGATTCTGCACATAGACAAACATCTGATAGGCCTGTAAAACAATTTGTTTTAAGTGTATATACGCAAAACCAACAATTAGCATACGAGCTGGCTTTTTCGGCGGGGACATTATTGGGGTCTCCAGGATGTGTTCATCATAACGCAATAGAAGAAGGATATTTTAATCATTATCATCCAGGCATGGAATACCACGAACCACATTGTTTTTATGGGTATCCAGTTTTATAGTGGGGGGGGGTAGAAAGAGTGAAAATATCTGAATACATTGAAATATTAAAAAAAGAATACAAAGCAAAAGTTATAGATTTTAAGGATGTAAAAAAATATTTTTCCAAGCCTGATATGTACGGTAAAAATTTTGATGTTTATTATGTTAGTGAGAGAATGATTGAGTCTGACAAGTTCAAAACAATAATAATTAAAGGCTCGTTTGTAGACCCTTTAGGGAAATATGATTACGGAACAAAAGCAATTATTGTATTTGCAGAATATGACGATAAAGAAGAAGTCTTTAATCACAGTTTGGTGTCTAGTTTTTTTTGTAAAGACAAACTAGCTCAAAAAAAATTTTATGCCTTGCTAACATGTTATAGAAATAATTAATAATTCTAAAAATCGTAGCGTTATGTTGACATAAGGCAAGTTTGGTTTTTTAACATAAACATTTTAACATGAACATAATTATGAAAGATAATAAAAAAAAATTGTATAGTACAACAATTTTAACAATCCTAACAATTTCACTTTTATTCTCATTAACAAGTTTATTTATGTGTATTAAACTTCAAAAAAACATAAAAAAAACAGATGAATATATATTTAATGAGAACATTGATAAAGTTGTTGAAATTAGAGTGTCAAATGATAGTGCTTCGTGGGGATATGGAGCAGGCTTTTTTATTTCTTCAAACGGAAATATTTTAACAAACAAACATATGATATATAATCAAGCCTCAAATAATTATTATGGAATAATACAAGTAAGATTGCCTTCTAAAACAGAATATGAGACGGCTAATGTTGTAAAGGTGTCGGCTACTGATGATATGGCAATAATAAATATTAGAGAATCAAATTCGTCGTATTTTAAAATAAGCAATAATTATTATAACGGAGAGGAAGTGTTTTCTATTGGTAATCCAAATGGTTTTGGACTATCTTTTTCCAAAGGCAATATTTCAAGCAAGTTAAGATATGTTACATATAATGATGAAACTATTGAAGCAATACAAACAAGTTTGGTTGTAAATGAGGGAAATAGTGGTGGGCCAGTTTTTAATAAAAATGGACAACTTGTAGGTATAATTAGTTTTAGGTTAAAAGACAAAAAAGGTGATGTTATTCAAGGTGTATCATTTGCTATACCTAGTTATAAAATTTTAAGCTTTATTAGTTAAGGAAGAAAAACTTTCGTAAGGAGCATTTTCGATGCGAAAGCAGTAAAAAGGGGCAAATTCGTTTATTTGCAGTTTACGGGCAGTGGTTTTTTGTATAATATGGTTAGGCTGTTAAGCGGCGCAGTCGTGGCGTTTGCTAGTGGAAAACTACAAAAAGAAGAAATAAAAGAAATGTTACAAAACGGCGAGAGAACGCACAATATAAAAACAATGCCTTCAAAAGCACTGGTTCTCCAAAAGGTAACGTATAGATAAATAAAACGATAACTGCTCTCTCGTTTTTTTCGTGAGGGCAGTTGTTTTTTTTGCGTAAAGAAAGGGAAAAAAGATTTTTTAATTGTGTTTTTGTTTTTACTTTTCCACAATATGTTGAAAAACTTGTAAAAAAACTTAAAAAAGGTTACAAAATACCACAAAAAACTTAAAAATCGTTAAAAAATGCTTGACAAAAGGGGCGATAAAAAGGTAATATGGATAAGCGTTTATAAGGAAATTTTTGCGATAAACGGGATTAGCCCTCCCGAAAACTGAATCGTGTAAAACAGTTTTGCAAGCGAAAATTTTTTGTAAAATAGAAAAACAATTAAAATTCAAGGAGAATTCGCAATGAAGACGTATATGGCTCACGAACAAGACGTGGTTAGAAAGTGGTACGTTGTAGATGCAACGGGAATGGCTCTCGGTCGTTTGGCTTCTCAAGTTGCCGTTATTTTGTCCGGCAAAAACAAGCCTATCTACACACCCAACGTTGACACGGGAGATTTCGTTATTATAGTTAACACGGATAAAGTAGTTTTAACAGGTAAAAAATTAGAAAAGAAATTTTACAGATATCACACGGGACACATCGGTGGCTTAAAATCCATTCAATACAAAACCTTAATGGCAACAAAATCTGATTTAGCCGTTATGGAAGCTGTAAAGGGTATGTTGCCAAAGAACAGTCTTGGCAGAAAAATGCTCACAAAACTTAAAGTATTTAAGGGCGCAGAACACAATCATCAGGCACAAAAGCCGGAAGTTCTTAAATTAGTGTAAGGAGTAAGGAAAAATGGCAAAAACAACATCTAAAAAGAAGGTTCAATTTTGGGGCACTGGTAGACGTAAAAAGGCAGTTGCAAGAGTTCGTCTTATTCCTGCCGGCGACGGAACCATTACAGTTAACAATAAAAGTCTTGACGAATATTTCGGATTAGACACTTTAAAATTCATCGTTAAACAACCTTTGGCTTTGACGGACACCTTAACCAAGTACGACGTTATTATTAACGTTTGTGGCGGTGGCTTCACAGGTCAAGCAGGCGCTATCAGACACGGCATCGCAAGAGCATTGCTCGTTGCAGAACCGGAAACGAAAGCAGTTCTCAAAAAGGCCGGTTTCTTAACGAGAGATTCGAGAATGAAAGAAAGAAAGAAGTACGGTTTGAAAAAGGCTCGTCGTGCTCCTCAATTCTCAAAGAGATAATCGAAAAACAAAAAATTACAGATGCAAAATTGCATCTGTTTTTTTTATGTTTTTTGCGAAACGTCTTTTTTTGTCGAAATTTGTAAAAAGTAAGAAAAAGCCGTTTGTCGTAAACTTTTGGCGTATCGTGTCGAAAAATATCGAAAAGTGGACGAGGGACGACGGTTGCGGAGATATTTGTCGAAACCTGTCGAACGGTGGCGAGTGGTGGACGTTTTGTAATGACGGTGGTGCCGAAAGTTTAACAACGGGCGTATGGTGGCAAAGTGTTTTTTGTCGAAACTTGTCGAAAAGTGAGTGAGCGTGTGTAGATTGCTGATATTATTGCCTAGAGTTGTCAAAATAGTATCGGCAAGATTGAGCGTGTAAGTTTTTGTCGAATTGTGTCGAAATGGAAAACTTAATTTTTCGGATAAGTGTTTTTGTAATATTCGTACGGCGTAACGCCGTATTCTTTTTTAAATGTTCTGTAAAAAGTTTGCAAGGAAGAAAAGCCCGAGTCAAGAGCCAAACTGATAGTTTTTTCCTTGTCTTTTACAAGAGGAAGTTGTTCCACGAATTTTTGCACACGGACCCTGTTTACGTATTCGGTAAGGCTCACTTTCAATTCGTCGTTGACGACGTGGGATAAGTGAGATTTGCTGTATCCTAATGCTTTTGCAAGGGTGCTTAAACTTATTTTTTCTCTAAAATTGTTGTTGGTGTACATAATAATTTCCCGAGCGAGCGTGGAAACGTTTTGGAATTTTTCTTTCGTGAGGGTGGTCTTTTCCAAAATCGTGCCAAGTAAAAGGTCTATCAGTCCTTGTTTTACGAGAAAACTTTTGTTAAGGCTTTGTTCCGTCTTTTTTAACAGGTCGAAAATGCTTCCGTCGTCGTCGAAAAAGACTTTGTCTTTTAGCGTCATTCCCTTTTTGATTTTGTTCCACCCGTCGAGGTAATTTAAGGGAACAAGCAAAACGAGTGCGTTGCCCTTTTCGTTGCCGTGCGTGTCGAAGGAGTCGCAAAGGTAAAAATAATTTTGCTTTAACAAAAATTTTTCGCCGTTTACGGTGACGGGGATTTCTCCGTCGTATGCGTACATTATTTCTACGTTAGAATGAAAATGTGCGTTCCACGGCATGTAGTTGTAAAAAAGGCGTATTTCATTGTCGTTATCTCTGTGGCTTTCGTAAAATGCTTTCATTTTTTTTTCCTTTTAACATTGTAACACACAACTTTCGATTTGTCTTTATTTTTGTAAAAAAGATAAAAATGAGAATAATTTTGCGTTTTTTGTATTGAAATGTTTAATATATGGTTGTATTATATAAATATAAAACACGAGGTGGAGGAGAAAAATGAAAAAGACGTTTTTGTCGATACTGCTTGTTTTGGCAATAGTATGCACTTGTGGGTTTGCATGTTCGCCCGAAAAAGTGGGATACTCTGTTGAAATATCAAACGATAAAACTTGTGGAAAAGTGTCTGGCGTTAATTCTGCCGCTCTTTACGAAAGCGGTACGGAGTTAGAGATAAAAGTCACGGCTAACGACGGGTACAAAATTTCCAACATTTTTTGGAACGGGGAAGAAGTGGAGATAACGGACAAGACGGAAACGACTTTTAAGAAAACCGTTTTATCCGACTGCATTTTGCAAGTTTATTATTTAGAAGGCTTTTATTCGATGACCGTCATAAACGACGACAGTCAAGGCGTCGTGTACGGCGTTGAGGACGGAGGCGCATATAAGTACGGCGCAATTTTCGAAATAACGGCGACGCCTTTTTACGGCTATAAAATCGTCGAAGTTTCGGTAAACGGTCAGCCAATTACCATAAAGAACGAAAACGGTTTTTCTTTCCAGATAACGATAAATTCGGCGACGACGATTAGCGTAAAATATGCTTACAAATTGAAAAAAGTAACGATAAACAGCGACGACTCTAAGGGGCTTATAACGGGCGTCGAAAAGGACGGCAAGTACGAGGAAGGTACTTACAAAACAATTTACGTAAGTCCGAAAGAAGATTTTGAGATTGAAAGTATTATTTGGAACGGCGTTGCCGAAACGCTTACCGATTTTGACAAAAAGAACGGCTGGTCGGGGCAAAAAAGTATAACGGAAGATTGTGTTCTCACAGTTACTTACAAAGCGACGAAGGCGGTTTTGACAATCCAAAACGATTCTTTAAAAGGATACGTTAACGGCGTACCGACGGGAAGCAAGTGCGATTTCGGAACAGACGTTACCTTTAGTATCGTTCCGTTGCCGGGATACGTAATATCTTCGGTAACGTGGAAGGGCACGGCAAAAACTCTTACGGCAGAGCAAAAAAATAGCGGATATTCGTTTACCGAAAAAATAAACGAAGACGGCACGTTAATCGTAACGTACGAGGCTGTTAAAAATACGGTTAGCGTAACAAACGATTCGTCGAAAGGCACGATAACGGGCATTGAAAACGGCAAGGAATACGGCGTTAGAGAAAACGTTGTCATTACGATAACGCCACGCTCCAACTTCGCCATTAAAAAGGCGACTTGGAACGGCACTGAAATACCCGTTTCCGACACGGAAAAGATTAAAGGAATTTCCTTCCAAAAACAAATAGGAGAGCGCAACGAATTAGTCGTCGAGTACGAAGAATGTAGCGTCGAAAAATACACGGTAACTCTCGACTGGTCAAGTGCAATGGTCGTTGTAAACGGCGTTAGCACGGTACAAGATTATTATTTAGAGGGCGAAAAAATCAACTTGTCGATTATGGCGAAAGAGGGCTTTAAGATTTTGTCGGTTACAGTGAACGGAACGTCCGTCGATATAACCAACGAAAAGTCTGTTAATTACGAAATAACGGTGAAGTCGAACATAAGTATCGTTATTTTGGCAGAAGGCTGGAGCGAAAACGTTTAAGGAGGAGAAAAGATGAAAACAAAGAAGTTATTTATAAACGTAGCATTAATAATTTTATCGTCGCTTTTAATTTTTTCTGCTTGCTTTGTAACGATAAGACTGGTAAAAAACAACTCTGAGGAGGCAAGCGCCTTGGTACTTTCCGAGAATAAAGAGATAACGAAAAAAATTGCACACGAGGGAATGATTCTCTTGAAAAACGACGGCAACTGTTTGCCGTTAAAATCTAGCATGAACGTCGTAGGTTACGGTGGCTTGGCAGAAGCCGTTTACACGACAGGCGAAAACACGGGTACCGGAACGCCGACGCAAGTTAAACTTTCCGACGGATACGTTTTTGGTGGAGGTGGTTCGGGCTGGGTTAGTTCGACGGGTACAATTTCTCCGAAAGAGGGGCTTGAAAACGCCGTTAAAAAAGGACAAATCGCTTCCTTTACACACTATATGACGAGTGCCGATAAAGGAGAATTCGATAGGGCGATTTACATAATCGTAAGGACGGCGGCAGAGGACGCAGACCTAATAGAGAGCGACTTTTACTTGACCGACGGCGAAAAGAACGAAATTGACAATTTAATAAATCATTACGGCAAAGAAAAGGTGTGCGTTTTGTTAAACACGCCTAACGTTATAGACACATCTTATCTTTTGGAAAAGGACGTCGGCGCCATTTTACAAACTTGGCTTGCGGGACAAGAGGCAGGAAACGCCATTGCCGATATATTGACGGGGCAAGTTTCTCCTAGTGGTAAAACGACGGACACTTGGGCAAAATCGCTTGACGATTACGTCACCACGAAAGAATACACCAACCCCATTAGAATCAGATACGAAGAAGATTTATATATAGGTTACAGATGGTTCGAAACTTTCGACCCGAATTATAACAGGGTAAATTTTGAATTCGGTTACGGCTTGTCGTACACGACTTTCGACGTTAAAGTGACGGCGGTAAAAATGAAAGACAAAGAGGCTAATTTTTACGTTACCGTAACTAACACGGGCGATACGTACAGTGGCAAGGAAGTCGTTCAAATTTATTATCAAACTCCAAACGACGTGATTGACGCACCTGCAAAGCAACTTATCGCTTACGACAAGACGGCGACGCTTGCTCCCGGCGCTTCTGAAAATATGGTGCTGACGGTTAATATAAACGACATGGCGTCTTTCGACGACACGGGCGTTATCGCTAAAAACGCTTACGTTTTGCAAGCGGGAAAATATAATTTTTACGTTGGCAATTCCATTAAAAACGCAGGTAAAAAGGGCGTCGTTGCATATTACACGCAAGGTGCAAACGAAGTTACGGAGCAACTGTCGGAATTAGAATATTTACAAACTTCTCTCGACAGGCGTTTGACAAGCGACGGCACGTACGAGATATTAAACGATTACAACACGGGCTCCGTCGAAACGCATTACGTAAACAAGGGTGGCGCAACCATTATAGACGCTCCCGATATTTATTCTAGCAGAGACGATTATTATCAAAACGCAAATCTTCGTGCTTGGTGGTACAACAACTATGGTTGCTGGTCGTATTTTACGGGATACACCATGAACCAAATCGTAAGGCACTTAAACAACGAGGGCAGGCAAATTCCTCTCCGTTACAAACTGTACGTTGCCGATATTTCTCACGCATACAACTTGGAACTTTTCGTAACCAACGAGTACGGCTATTGTGCAGACTTGTTCGACATCTCCGTCGATTACACCTTTGACGACGTGGACAACGGCGTTGCAACCGGCTTTACCGTTGCGTGTGATCAAACGGCAGATTGGAAAACGGCGAACAGAGTTGTCGCAGGGCAAATTGAATTTGCAAAAACGGGTTATTGCTTACTTACGATAAAGGCAAAAGCAAATTGTGGTTTAGATTATATATGCTTGTACGACAACACCGTTGCTCCCGACGAAAAATCGGAAATAGTTGCGGAGGCGTACGCAGATAAAACGAATGAAGGAAACGTTGTTACCGAAGAACTCGGTATTACCGGCTATTGCGTCGGCAACTTGCAAAACGGCAATTTCGTCGAGTATAACGTGTATGCAAACGCAGGCGCTTACTGGTTGAGTTTAAATCTTTCTAGCGTTATTCAGGCAATAGAAAATTATGCTGACGTTTACGTAAACGGAACCAAGGCGGGAACCATTTCCACAAAGAGAACGGGTGCTCATCCGTTTGACGGAGCAACTTCGGATAATTGGTGGTCTTACAAAGAAACGCCTGCTATCAAGGTAAACCTTGTAAACGGCGAAAACAAAATCAAGTTGCAAATCGTCGGCACGACGAGTCGTGGAAACGAAACGCATACCAACTTAAATAAACTCATTTTCCGTCCCGAAAGTATGGGTAAGCCAAATATAACTTACTCTGACAATACGAGCGATTATGAGTGGATTTCGAGCACCGAGTCTCCGTACTCTGCGCTTGACAGAGTTTACACTTATACCGACGTTATACAAGGCAATATTTCGGCTCTCGATTACGTTAAGCAATTTAACGTTTGGGAACTTGCAACGCTTGGCATTACTTGTTTTTATAAAAACGAAACCAACAGCAACGTCGGAGGCTTCGGTGGCATTGCCGAAGGACCTTACACGGACAACGCAACCGACCCGAACTTCCCCGACAGTTTGAACAATTACACGACGGGCGTAACGACTAAATACGGTTTGCCTTACGGCAATTTCAGTGACGGCCCTGCGGGAACGAGATTCGGCGACACGTCTACGAACGTGCCCGAAAAATATCGTTACTCGACTTACTTCCCGTGCATGACGATGTTAGCGTCTTCCTGGAACGACGACTTGGCGTTCGAATTCGGCGTCGCTTACGGCAAAGAGGCCGCTGGCGTTGGCGTTTCCGTGTCGCTTATGCCGGGCGTCAACATTCACAGAAATCCACTTTGCGGAAGAAACTTCGAGTATTTTGCAGAGGACCCGTACATAACGGGCTGGATGGCAGCCAACGTTATCAAGGGCGTTCAAAGTGCAGGTGCGGGAACTTCTATTAAACACTTTGCCATGAACAATCAGGAGACGGGAAGATTTTTCTCGGATACGAGAGTTTCTGTTAGAGCAATGAGAGAGATTTATCTAGAAGGTTTCAGAATTGCAATAACGAATTCTAATCCGACGACGGTTATGTCGTGTTACAACCAAATCAACGGCACGCCGGGTGCAAGCAATTACGACTTGTTGACGACTATTCTTCGTGACGAATGGGGCTTCGAGGGTATCGTAGAAAGCGACTGGGGCGAATGGCATTACGACACGACGACTGGTATTAAAAACGGTGGAAACATTAGGTCTTTCGGCTATTCTCCACTTTACTTACAACAAATCGTAACGGCTTATCAACAACATTATATTACTTACGACGAACTTGCAAACAATGCTGCTCAAGTCGTTAATATGATGGTTAAAACTAACGCACAAGCAATAGGCAATTCGAGGTTGCAAGGAAACGGCGTAACGACGGTTAACGCAACTTCTTACTTGACTTGTGGCGACGGCTCTAACAAGCAATGGAATTACTTGTATCATTCTTACGTTAACGCTATCGGCGAAAACGGTGGGGTGGTAGAAAGTAAAAACACGACGGGTATTTTCGGTACTGCCAAGTTAGAAACTAACGGGTACGACACTTACCTCTCCAACTTGAATGAAAACAGTGGCGCATATTACACCTTGTTTGTGGAAAAGGCAGGCGATTATTATCTCTCTTATTTAATCAATATTCAAGGCTACGAAGGGCAATACGGCAACTTTAAGATTGTTATAGACGGAAACGTCGTGGACACCTTTACCAATCCGAACAAAATAAAAACTGCAAACGACTGGTACGGCGTCGATTATATGACGGGCGACGGTGGTGCGAAAAAGATAACCTTATCGGCAGGCTTGCACAGAATGTTTGTCGATTCCAACGGCTCGTACTATAATATTCACAATTTCGTATTTTCAAAAGAAGCGCCGTCTAGCGTTGTTGCGACCGGAAACGGCAACACGCAAACGGTTACGAAAGAAAATGGAACCATCGTTGCAACCGAGTATACTCTTAAAACGGGTACCATAAAGAAGGAGCGCACTTGGCTTACAAACCCAAACCCCGGGGACGGTGCGTCTTATAATGCAAGCGTCGTTTATGCCTTTAACGTTGTGGATGAAGGTAAATACGGATTGCAGTACAATCTTAATATCGGTGGAACGACGTGGTCGTTCGGCAATTTCGACGTTTATATAGATAGCGTAAAGGTGGACGATTTTACAAACGTAAAACACACCACGAATGCTAGCGCAGGCGATTACACTTCGTTTGCTCTTTACACCGGCGACGACGGGTTAAAAACGACGTATCTTTCGAAAGGTATTCACGTTCTTCAATTAAACGTTAAGATTTCCGATTTTAATATCGGCGACATCGTGTTAAAATACATTGAAGAAGAGGATTTTTCTTTCGAGCAACTTATCGAAAGTGATGACCTTAAAAAGGTTGACGGTGCAGGTTTATGGGTTTCCGTCAGTGGAAACGGTGGTTTGAGATATAAAGTAACGCTTCCTAAAACGGCAACGGCAAAGACCGTCGTTAAAGCGGTGCTCGTGCCGACGACGGTAAATATGGAAAGCGTTACGCTCGACAATTATTCGTCTTTCGGTGGCAGAATGGTAGAAGCGTCGTCGTCGATTAAAGGCGATACGGCGACTTACGTTGCAGAATTTAAGGATATAAAACAAGCCGATTTCAAAAAGGATTTCGTCGCTAAATTCTTCGTAATTTCGACGGAAAACGGTATGAGCGTGCAAAAAACCATTGTTAGCGATGCAAGAAATTGTTACGACGTGGCTAATGCGCTTTTGGCAAAAGGAACTTATTCTCAGCAACAATTAAGCGTTTACTTAAAGTAAAAAAGAACTTGATAAAAAGGCTCTGTAGTGCAGAGCCTTTTCTGTTTTCTTGCGATTAAACTTTATTGTTTTTTTTGACACGCTTAACGAATTCGTCGTGAGACGAAGCAGTTAATAAAAGTCTTGTTTTTAACGGGTGAGGGAATTCTTCCTTTTCCGTTTTGTTCGTGCAGTTATCTTTTTTTTCTTCGTTTAAAGCGTTGTTTTGTTCCGTTTTATCTTTAAAAAGTTTAAAAATTTCGCTTAAATTATCGGGCGATTTTTCACCCGTGTTGCTCGTTGCGGAGTTAGAATTGCTTGCAGATTGTAAAAGAGAACTTAAAATTTTAAAAATACCGAATTTATCCATAAAAACACCTATACGTATCGACAAAAAAAGTTAAAAAAAGGAAAAAAATTATTGCAAATACTTTTAATATGTTATATAATAACTTATACTTGCATTTAAAAATATATTCGGGTAATGCGCTTTAATATGCGTTTTATCCAAAAACGGAGATTATATGAAAAGGAAACTCTTAACAATTTTAACTTGTTTGGCGCTTGCCTTGGTAACGGCGTTGTGTGCCGTTGGTTGTAAGGGCTCGGGCTGGGACAGTAGTAAAGTAACATTAAAAACCATCACGGCGCAAGTGGGCGAAAACGGTGGTTTCGTTTGCGAAACGGAAAATTATGTTTACTTTATCAACGGCGTAGGCGACAGCGAGGGCGACAACACTCTCGGAACGCCGGTAAAAGGCGCTCTTTACGCTATTGACAAATCTGATTTTACAAAGCAAAGCATCGTCGTTCCAAAACTTTTCGTTTCGACCGATTACACTGCGGGCGTTTACATTTACGGCGAATACGTTTATTACGGCACTGCTTCGACGGATAAGAATTCCGACGGAGAAATTGCAAACGACGAACTTGTTATAGCAAAAACTAAGTTGGACGGAACGGAAACGGAAATTTTATTAAACGTCGGCGCTCTTTCGACGCAGTTTAGAGTTTCGAAAGCAGGCGACAAAATTTACGTAACTTATTACGACAGCACGGATTCGGCAATAAAGTGCTTCGACACTTCCTCGAAAGAGACTGTTGTCGTTGCAAAGACGGACGGAGAAACAACGGGCGAATCGTTAAAAGATTACAAGTTCCTAGATAACGGCAGTTTGGATACGGCAGTAGTTGTTTTCACAACCACGATTTATGCGCTTCCTTACAACGAGCAAGAGGCTGAAAACGACGATTATTCGAGATTGGAAAAACCGTACAATTCGCTTTACGTTTATAAGCCTGGCGACACGGAAGAAAAAGAAGGCTCTTTGGTTCGTGGCGTTAAGGTCCTCGACGGAGACAAAACGGTTGCAGAAACGTACGCTTTCTCAAAAGTCGTAGACAACAACGTTTTCTATTCGGTGTCTAAAAACGACAATCAAGGCGTAACGACGATTTACGGCATAACGGTAGATAATCTTCGTGCAAAAGCGATTGAACAAGGCAAAAAAATTACCAACGAAACGGCGTTAAAGGCGTCTGTGGGCGACTTGTTTGTTAGTCTTGACAAGGTGTATTATTTAGACGACACGTCGAAAATGGTGATGGAAACGACCTTGGTAGGAACGCTTAAAGAAATAAACGAAGACACCAAAATCGTTGCAAAGGGAGACGACGTTTCAAAACTCTTATTCGTTTTGGAAGATTATTTGTATTATATCGATTCCGGCAACGCTATTCAAAGAGTTTATATCGGAGCCGACAAAACGACGGACGCTCTTAAAAACGTTCAGCAAGTGTCAATCGGAGAAACAAACAAGAGTTATTACGAACCGAAACTTGTAAAAATTGGCGAAAAAACCATTCTTTTCTATATAGACGCATCCAAGTACGGTTGCTCTTATACGGCGTATGCAAACTTGAATTCGGCGATTACGGAGGAAGATACCGACGATGACGGAGAAAACGATTCTTTCAGTTTGTCGGAAACGAAACTTATCGGCGAGATGGCAAATGCGGACAAGGCAAAGGTTGTTGAAGAAACCATTACGGCGATTGCAGATAGTTGCGAATCGAGTGGTAAGTTGAAAATCGACGACGATGCGGAAGACGGCACGGTAAAGGTTAAAGCCATAGAGGAAGCAAGGACGCTTCTTGATAGTTACAAAAACAATTCTGACGTGTATGATTTGATATCTGAAGAAAAAATCGAAACGCTAGAAAAATACGAAAAGGCGTACGAAATTTCCAAAAAACTTTATGCGCTTAAAGATTTCCAAATTTTGTCAAAGACGGAGAAGGACGCATTGAAAGATAAGTTTAACGAAGCAAAGGCTTATATAGAAGAATTCTTTAACGCCGACGATTCTGAAGACCATGCCGATTACGAAGCCGTTTTAGATTTAGTCGTAAAAGATTTAAATTATCAATACGGCAAAGCAAAAACGTACTTTGCGGAAAAATAAAAAA
>CAYLUH010000002.1:60553-82642 GCA_964386845.1 uncultured Christensenella sp. | reverse complement strand
GGATAAAACCAAGAGCCGAAAAGCATATTGTTTTTTTCCCAAGTCCCCAAAAACTTTGAACCGTCTTTAAAACGGTAAGAGCCGTATCCGTCTCTGTATCCGTCTATGAAAAATCCTTCGTAAAATTCATTATCGGGGTAGTAACATTTGCCTTCACCGTGTGGATTCCCGTTACGCACTTCTCCATCGTAAAACATCGTGTGCTTTTTTTTGTTTTTTCCGTCTGTATAGTAACACTTGCATTTGCCGTTTGGTACACCGTTTTTAAATTCGCCTTTGTAAATATCGCCGTTTGCACAATGAAGCGTTCCTTTGCCGTCTCTTTTCCCGTTCTTAAACTCCCCGTCATATTTCGCTCCGTCGTTATAATGCATAACGCCTTTGCATATCAACCCTTTTTTCCAATTGCCAACGTATTTAGACCCGTCGGCAAATTTAAAGGTGCCTTTAAGTTTAACGCCTTTTTTCCATATACCGTCAAAGACGTCGCCGTTGGTGTAATGCATAATGCCTTTGCCGTGTGGCTTGTCGTTTTTCCACTCACCTTTATATTTGTTACCGTTATTAAAAACAACGGTGTCCAGTTTGCCGTTTCTTCTTAAAGACTTAGGAGTGTGTACAACTTTTTTCCCCACAGGTGTGCCGTCTTGCCATTTGCAAGTAAAGTATCTGCCGTCGGAATAACGAAACGTTCCTTTGCCGTGCTTTTTTCCTTTTTTAAATTTACCTTCGTATTGTGTTTCGTTGGGATAATAAGCAATGCCCTTGTACGCCGAATTGTTTTTCCAAAAGCCGTCGAATTTAGTCCCGTTTGCTAAATATAACGTGCCTTTATGCCTAAAATCTTTTTTCCAAATGCCGTCGAATTTACTGCCGTCGGCGTAACACATAATGCCTTTACCGTGCTTTTTTCCTTTTTTGAATTCTCCGTCGTATTTTGTCCCGTTCGAATAATATACTACCCCTTTATATAGGGAACCGTTTTTATACATACCATCGATTTTACTGCCGTCGGCGTAATACACAATACATTTTCCGTGTATTTTATCGTCTTTCCATTCGCCGTCAAATTTTGTGCCTTTGGTATTGTAAAAAATCCCCTTGCCGTGTTTTTTGCCGTTTTTCCATTCGCCTTCATATTTTTTCCCGCTTTCAAAAACGACCAAACTGTATTTGCCGTTTCTTTTGAAGCCCTTTGGGTAATTGACGGCAACTTGTTCCGGAGTCTTGTCGAACTGCCAATTGCAAGTAAAATATCTTCCGTCGGCGTAATAGAAAGTGCCGTTGCCGTGCCTTTTGTCATTTTCGAATTCTCCCACATACTTGTCGCCGTTAATGTAGTAGTAGGTGCCGTTACCGTGCCTTTTGTTTTTTTTGAATCCCCCCACGTACTTGTCGCCGTTAGCGTAGTAGTAGGTTCCTTTACCGCAAGCGTAGCCTTTTTGCCATTCTCCATTATAAATGTCGCCGTTAGCGTAACGCATAACGCCGACGCCGTGGAAGTAATCGTTAAAAAACTCTCCTTTGTATTTAGACCCGTCGGTAAAATAATAAACGCCTTTGCCCCACATCTTGTCGTTTTTCCATTCGCCTTTATACTTGTAATGTTTATTAAAAAAATCGTCGAAAAAGAACGTCCCTTTGCCGTTGCGTTGATGATTTACAATCTTGCCTTTGTAATAGCCGTTATCATATTTGTATTTTGCCATTATTGCTTACACCTCCAAACGCTCGTGCGTAAAAATACACTTACTTATAGAGTATAGCACAAAATTTTTTGCGTGACAATAACAAGAATAAAAAGAGGGGGGATAAAACAAATAGCCGTGCACTTAAAATTTTTGCAAATAAAAAACCCAAACCAAACTTCCCGTTTGATTTAGGCTTAATTTGGCGGAAGCGGTGGGATTCGAACCCACGTACCGTCTTTACAACGGTAAAACGATTTCGAGTCGTTCTCGTTATGACCTCTTCGATACGCTTCCAAAATATAAACGAGCAAGGTAAACCGAAAAAACGCTTACCAAAAACTCAATACACCTATTATACACAAACTGTTTTAAATTTGCAAATAAAAAACGCTAACAAAATGGCACATTTATTGACTTTTTTTCGTAATAGTTGTATAATGCCAATATGTGTGTGCGATTTTTGTCATTGTAAAGTAACGGTAGTCGCTTTTTAAAAGGCAAAAATTTCGCAAAAAAAAGAAATGCGTAAAGGAGATTGTTTATGCATCCACAGGCTTTGTTTACTGTATTTGGGCAAGAAGTAAATCTGTACGGAATATTCATCGGCGTGTGCATCATCGCTTGTTTTATCGTGTACTGGATATACACTTCGAAGGCAAAAATGGATAAAGACTTGCAAGACTTTATCTTTTTCGTCGCCGTAATAGCCATCGTGTTAGGGTTTTTGTTTGCAAAACTTTTTCAAGCCTTTTATATATGGCTTGAAACGGGCGAGTTTAACTTTAAGGAGGCAGGTATCACCGTTATGGGCGGACTTATCGGTGGTGCGGGAATGTTTTTGCTTGCCTACTTTGTCGGAGGAAATTATTATTTTACAAAAAGTAAAAAGGGCATACACATAAAAGAATTCGGCAAAATATTAAGAATAGCACCATGCTGTATCGCCATTGCACACTCTATCGGCAGAATAAGTTGCTTGATGGCAGGTTGTTGTCACGGTGCATATTTAGGCCAGGAATACGTCGTCGGTGGAATATGGATGAAAGGGACGGTAAACGATTTGCCGAGGTGGGGTTATTATGTGCCCACGCAGTTGTACGAAGCATTGTTTTTGCTTGCTCTTTTCGTCGTTTTAAGCATAATGTTTTTCAAAAAGAGCAACATTATGATGCACGTATATTTAATTTCTTACGCCGTTTGGAGATTTATCATAGAGTTTTTCAGGGCAGACGCCGCACGAAGTGGCTTGCCTGGGCTTTACCCATCGCAATGGATGAGTATCGTCTTTTTATTAATCGGCGTGGGATTGCTTATTTGGTACAAAGTGGCAAAAATTCCTTTTACTTTAAACGATATAAGCGAAAATTTCGTATTCTGTAAAAAAGATATGGTTCTGCTTGAAAATAATTTAGTGGTGGAAGACGGTTTAGAATCAGTTAATCAAAACGCCGAAGGAGTTTTGGAAATCGAAAAAGGCGAAGAAAGGAAACTTAACGAAGAAAATAAAGTGGAAGAAAAAGAAAATTTGCCCGAAAAAGGTAACGGGGAAGATAAAAAATCATAAGTAAAATACTGACGAAACGCACGGCTAATATACCCGTGCGTTTTTGTGTAAATTGTATAAAAAACGATAATTTTGGTAAATAAGTTTGACCTTATCGTTTTGTAAGTGGTATAATGTGAGCATATGAAAATAGTAATAGTAGGTGCCGGCAAAGTCGGCGAAAAGTTAGTTGAGGTTTTAAGTCAAGAAGGGCACGATGTCGTCGTTGTCGATTTAAACTCCAAAAAAGTTGAAAATTTAATAAATAAATACGACGTGTATGGCGTTGTCGGAAGTGGAAGTCAAAAAGAGATATTGGAAGAAGCCGGTGTCGAAAGGGCAGATTTTTTTATAGCAAGCACTTCGGCAGACGAGTTTAATATTGTATCTTGTGTTTTGGCAAAATCGCTCGGCGTTAAGTACACGCTTGCGAGAGTCAGAGCCCCCGAATATTTTACGCAAACGGAAAATATGAGAAAATCTTTGGGCGTAGACCTTCCGTTTAATCCGGAATACAGAACAGCGGTGGAAATTGCAGAAATATTAAAGTATCCTTCGGCAAACAAAATAGAAAGTTTTGCAGACGGGCTTGCAAAAGCCATCGAGTTTAGTATCGATAAAGCCAATCCTATAATAGGCAAAGAGGTTGTCGAAGTAGTAAAAGAAATCGGCGCAAACGTACTTTTTGCTCTTATTAAAAGAAAGGACCAAGTTATAATTCCATGGGGCACCACGGTTATAGAAGAGGGGGACGACATAACGGTTATCGGTACGGAAACGGAAATTTTGTCTTTCACGAAAAAGATGAACATTTTTAAGCCGTCTTCAAAATCCGTCTTTATCGTCGGTGGTGGAAAAATATCCTATTATTTAACCAATATTCTTGTAAAAAACGGCGTTGACGTTAAGATTTTAGAGATAAACGAGGAGCGTTGCAAATTTTTATCTGAAGAAATTCCCCAAGCAACCATTCTTTGTGGAGACGCAACGGAACAAGAAATTTTGGAAGAAGAAGATTTTGACAAGGCAGATGCTTGCGTAACGCTTACGGGTATAGACGAACAAAACGTCGTGCTTAGTATGTACGCAAAAGAAAAGGGCGCAAAAAAGGTTATAACCAACGTTGACAGACCTTCCGTTGTGAATATGGTTAAAATTTTGGGGCTAGACACCGTGTTGTCGCCAAGAAGCGTAATAGCAGGGCATATTTTAAGGTTTATTAGGTCCAGACAAACGATATCGGCAACGAGGGTAAAATCTTTATATAGGCTTACGGACGGAGTGGAAGCGTTAGAGTTTATCGTTAACGAAGGATTTAAGCATTGCGACACGCCGTTAAAAGATTTAAAAATATCAAAAGACACCATCATTGCCGGCATTATAAGGAATCAAGATTTTATTAAAGCAGGTGGCGACACGATGTTTACGGTAGGAGACAGGGTGCTTGTCGTTTCCAAGAAAAAAAGTTTAACGGCATTAGAGGAAATATTAAATTAAAATGAATTACAAAGTGGTTTTTAACACGCTGGGAAAGGTTATGATAATCGTGGCGTGTTTAATGGTTTTGCCAATCGTCATATCGCTTATTTACGTAGAACGATTTGTAAATATTTTGTCGTTTTTAGTGCCGATTTTTATACTTTTGGCGATAGGAATTCCATTGCTTTTTTTGAAATCGAAAGATAAAACGATTTATGCAAAAGAAGGTTTTATCGTCGTCGTGTTGGTATGGCTAATCATATCGCTTGTAGGCGCACTGCCTTTCGTGATAAGTGGCTGTATCCCAAATTATATAGACGCCGTGTTTGAAACCGTGTCAGGGTTTACGACGACGGGTTCAAGCGTCGTCTCCGATTCTATAGAGAGTTGGTGGATGAACGGCGGTGGCTGTCACAGTCTTGTTTTTTGGCGTTCGTTCACGCACTTTATAGGTGGAATGGGCGTGCTTGTTTTCGTGCTTATGATTCTTCCGTCGTCAGACGGGCTTATTCATCTTTTTAAGACGGAATCACCGGGGCCGATAGTAGGAAAACTTGTCGGAAAATTAAAATTTACGGCACGAATTCTTTACGGCATTTACATCGTTTTTACCTTGATTTTGATTTTTATGTTGAATATAGGAGGAATGCCTATTTTCGATAGTTTGTGTTATGCTTTCGGCACGGCAGGAACGGGTGGACTAGCCATACACAATAATTGTATGCTTTATTACGACAGTGCGTATTTTGAAATCGTTATCGCCGTATTTATGTTTATTTTTTCAATAAACTTCAATATGTATTATCTCATTCTTATCGGTCAATTTAAGAAAGCGTTTAAGAGTGAAGAGTTAAGGGTGTATTTTATAATGACGGTTGTCGCAACGATAGCCATTGCCCTTAATATATTTTTAGCAGGCGTGCAAGGTGTTGCCAATTTTGGAGAAGCGTTGCGCCACGCATTTTTCCAAGTAACTTCCATAAGTTCCACAACGGGTTATTACTCGATGGATTTCGGCGTTTGGCCCACCTTTTCCAAGGCGATAATAATGGTTTTGATGATAATCGGCGCTTGCGCCGGTTCGACGGGCGGTGGCGTCAAAGTATCCCGTTTTACAATGCTTGTAAAAACAGGTGCGTCGGACGTTAAAAAAATGGTAAAACCGAGAGCCGTCGTCACGCCGAAGTTCGAAGGGCAACCTCTAACGACAGAGCAAACGAGTACTGTAAAAACCTTTTTCGTTATGTATGTTTTTATAGCGTTGGCAAGTATTATTTTATTGTCGTTTGATTCGTTTGGTGCAACGGCTGGAGGGCAAACGTTTTCTGCTCTCGAAACGCACTTTTCTGCAACGGTATCGTGTTTGTCAAACGTCGGTCCGGGGCTAGGTGCCGTGGGTCCTGTGTATAGTTTTGCAGGATACAATTATTTTTCAAAGATAATTTTATCACTCGATATGCTTGTCGGTAGATTAGAAATATTCCCGTTGATAATATTTTTCGTTCCGTCTGCGTGGAAAAGAAAATAAGATTTACAGAGTAAACGCACCCTGAAAGTTTTAAGTGTTAAAAACTTTCGGGGTGCTTTTTATATCGTTTTTTGTCATTTTGTCTTTTGTACGGCATATAATGGAATAGAAACAGAAAAAGGGAGGAAAAAATGTCGTTTTTTTGTAATTTTCAATCAGATAAATGTCCCGGGTTAATAAAAGGGAATCCGACAAACGGTTTATGCGAAAAAGTGTGTATAGAAGCGAGGAAAGTTTTTGATGCGTGTATGCAACAAATTCAACTTTCCAATATAGTATTGCCACTTAGTAACCCAACGCCGTCTAATCCTACATATCCACTCACTTTTATAAGTGCAAAAAGCACAACGTCGCAAGGAGTTATCAGTAATTTAGTGATAGAACCACTTCCAGAACGACAAAATTCTGCAAGGGTAAAATGCGACGTAACGGTGCCCGTTTCGGTTGCTTATACAGACGCCAACGGGGTTGAGGGCGTGGCACTTTCGAGTGTTACGATTAGTAAAGACGTAATTTTAAATATTCCGTCGGCATCTATAATGCCGTACAGCGTCGTGTCGGTTGTGTCGCTAGTGTCAACACTTGGCAACTACACGGCAGAAAATACCTTTACCATAGATTGTTGTGTATCAATAATATTAAAAATCGTTATGGACGTGGAACTTTTAATCCCGTCTTACGGATACACGGCAATTCCGCCTTGTCAAGAGTATACGCAGGAAGTTTGCGCAGGATTTTTCGAGTTGCCCATGTACCCGGAATAAAAATCAAAAACAATTAAACACGGCTATTAAATGCGTTTCGGAAAGATTGTTTCTTTTCTTCGCAATGTAGCCGTGTTTTTTATTTTTGCCATTACCTATCGTTGACAATAAATTTGATAGATGTTATAATAATAGTTAAATAAAAAACCTTAAAAAATCAATAAAAACGTAGGAAAAATCAAGAGCCTCGTCGCAGATTTTTGCAAGGAAAACGGAATGAAATTTTATGCGATAAGCGATTTACACATTTCCACAAACACAAACAAGCCCATGGACGTGTTTGGTGGCAACTGGGTAAATTATTTAGAAAAAATTAAATCAGACTGGCAGAATAAAGTTTCCGATGAAGATGTCGTTTTAATCGGTGGCGACATTAGTTGGGCAATGAATGTTGAAGACGCTAAAAAAGACCTTCTTACTTTTGCCGATTTGAAGGGTAAAAAGGTACTTGTCAAAGGCAATCACGATTACTGGTGGAGCGGGATAGGTAAAGTTAGAGACGCTTTGCCGGAAAATTTTTACGCTCTGCAAAACGACTGTATCAAGTTTGAAAACGTCATTATTTGTGGCAGTAGGTGTTGGAGCGTTCCCGGTTCTCCCGACTTTAACGAAAGGGATAATAAAATATATTTAAGGGAAGCAGAACGCTTAAAACTTTCTTTTAACGCAGTAAACAAAATTAGAAGCGATGGAGACAAGGTTATTGCACTCGTGCATTATCCACCATTTAACGTTAGAAGAGAAAGTAGTTTGTTCACCGATATTTTCGAGGCGAACAAGGTAGATAAAGTCGTTTACGGGCACCTACACGGTAAAGACGTTCGTGCCGATAAATTAGTGGTAAAAAACGGGGTTGAATATTATTTGACTTCCTGCGACCAAGTAGACAATAAATTGACGGAGATAAAATTATAATGAGTAAAGACGTGGAAATTAACGAAGCAGAGTTAACTGAAAAAGACGAGATTAAAGAAAAATCGTCTGATGAACAAACGGAAAAAAAACAAAGTAAAGCGCTTTCGTATTTGAAAGCGTTGCCGAAGCGTTATTTTATAACGGCGTTTTCGGGAATGGCCCAAGGTCTTTTCGTAACGCTTATTGCCGGCACCATTTTGGCGCAAATCGCAGGCTGGATAGGTACCGACAATTATATCGGACAAACTCTTTTGGTTATAGCCAACATCGCAAAAAGTTTAATGGGTGCAGGTATCGGCGTCGGCATTGCTCACGCTCTCGGAAAAAACAAATTGCTTATTTTTGCTTCTGCCGTTGCCGGAATGGTAGGTGCTTTTGCAGATAAAATGTTTATCGGTGCAAGCCTGTTGTCGTCGCTTACTTTAGGCGCACCCGGTAATCCCATCGGTGCTTATGTCGTTACAATGCTTGTAGTTGAGGTCGTGGGGCTTTATGCAGGCAAAACAAAACTCGACATAATAATAGTTCCTCTCGGAACAATGCTTTTGTCTTTCGTCGGCATTTTCGTATCTTATCCGTTTATTTGGCTTGTAAATCAACTTGGTGTTTTGATTGCCGTTGCAACTAACGCAACGCCCTTCGTTATGGGAATAGTAATATCTGTGTTAATGGGTATCATTTTGACTATGCCAACGAGTTCTGCCGCTATCTGGGTTGCCGTAGCGTCGCCCGTTATTTCTGGTGGAGACCCGGTGGCAATGGAAGCAATGCTTTTGGCAGGAGGCGCCGCAACCGTAGGCTGTGCTTCGCATATGATAGGTTTTGCCGTCGCTTCGTATAGAGAGAACGGTTTTTCGGGGCTTATTTCTCAAGGCTTGGGGACAAGTATGTTGCAAATTCCAAATATAATGAAAAAGCCCGTAATAATGTTGCCTATGATAATAACGAGTGCCATTTTGGGGCCGATATCCACTTGCGTGTTTAAATTAAAATGTGGCGTGTCAGGTGGTGGAATGGGAACGAGTGGCTTAGTCGGCGTTTTCGATTTGTTTAAGTATACAGAACCCACCTTTATCAACGTATTAGGCATAATATTGCTTATGTTTGTTCTTCCCGCTCTTTTGAATCTAGCAATCAGCGAGATTTTCAGAAAGAAAAACGTAATCAAATTCGGCGATATGAAGTTGCCTGATTAATCTTAAATTGAGTAAATCGGAAAAAGCGTTTTCACAACGCTTTTTTCTTTTTATAAAAGTTTTTTTGTTGTAGATAAACTTTTCGTCGCATATAATATTTTGAGCAAAAAATAAGGAGAAAAGTATGGAAGTCGAAAAGTTGTGTTTAGAAAGTAGAAAAGTGCTTAATTTAACGGCAGTTCAAACGGTAGACGGGTTTACCGACGAATGTTTGAAGTTGACGGTTAACGGCAAAAGGGTGATAATATCGGGCGATGGGATAAAAATAACGGCGTTTAATAAAGCGACGGGCAACTTGCTTGCAGAAGGCAATTTTACAAACATAAAGTTCGGTGCCGAAAAAACAAAGTTTATGAAAAGGATTTTTAAGTAAGTGTTCGTAAGCAGTGGGCAAATTTACGTCTTTTTTTCTTGCCTTTCGTTCGGAATAGCAAGTGGAATTTTATTTTCCGTTATAACTTTGTTAAAAAAGGCAATAAAAATAAAGGCGCTACAAATTCTTCTAGACGTGTGCTTTTTTATTTTGACGTCGCTGGCATTTTCGTGTTATGCGTTTTTGTTAAAATATCCGTCGGTAAGAGCGTATATGATTGTAGGCGTAATATCGGGGCTTTATATTTACGCCAAAAGTTTTCATTTTATGCTTGCAAAAATCATTAAAAGGCTTTATAATGTATTAGAGAATAAAAAACGCAAAAAAAAGGAAGCGAAAGATGAGCGAGCAAAAGCCGAAAATCAGCGAGAAAAAGTTTAATAACCTTGTCGTTGCAGGCACTGTCGGTGCAGTGCTTTTAATGCTTGTTCTCGTGTTTATAATGAGTTTTCAACTCATCAAAATCGGGGTGGAAAACAAAAAACTTAACGAACTTAACGCAGAGATTGCAACTTACAAACAACTACTCTCCGAGGGGGACAAAACGATAGAAGCACGCACGTCGAGGTGGTGGATAGAACAGCGTGCGAGAGAACTCGGATACGTTTTCGACGGAGACCACGTTTACAAAGATGGAAAATAAAAAATTTGCCGTTATAGACGTTGGCTCTAATTCCGTAAGAATAATGTACGTCGAGGGCGAAACGCCACTTTCAAAAGAAATATGCGTAACGAAAATTGCTAAAGGGCTGGGAAGCAGTTTAATTCTTCAAAGAGATGCTATTGAAAGGACTGCGAACGCCCTTTCTTCATTTTATTTTAAGGCAAAAAAATTCGGTGCCGAAAAAATTTTTGTTTTTGCAACCGAAGCCGTTCGAAAGGCAAAAAATCGTCAAGAATTTTTAGACAGAGTTTACGAACTTTGCGGTGCTGAAATAGACGTCGTTTCGGGAGAAACGGAAGCGCTTTTAGGCATAAACGGCGCTCTCGGTAAAAAGGACGGATTAGTAATAGATGTCGGTGGCGCAAGCACGGAAATTGCCGTAAGAAAAGGGGACAGTATAATTTATTCAAAAAGCCTAAATATCGGCAGTGTAATTTTAACGGATAAATTTTCCCAAAATCAAAAAGAATTAGAAAAATATTTAAGTGAAAAACTTTTAGAATACGGCTCTGTTCCCGTGTTAAACGGGTACGCCATAGGTGGCACGGCGACAAGTCTTGCGGGGATAAGTATAGGAGAAGATTACGACCCTAAAAAGGTGCACGGCTACAAATTGACCTTTTCGTCGCTCTGCTATTTAAGAGAAAAACTTTATTCGATGAGCGTTGAAGAAAGAAAAAGTCTTAAAGGATTACAACCGGAGCGTGCAGAAGTGATTGCGTGTGGCGCAAGTATTCTCTGCTCGATAATGGAAAAATTCGGCATAAAAGAATTGACCGTTAGCGAGGCAGATAATTTAGAAGGGTATTTGTATTCAAAGATAAAAAGGTGAAAAATATGAGTAAGAGAATGAATATTATCAACAACGTAATAATGTTTGCCGTAACGGTGGGACTGTTGTTTATGTGTCCGTCAATCAATCATAACTCTTTTGACGGTGACATGTTCGTTTTAGTTTTGCTTTACGTGTTAGGCGCCGTTTTGGCAGGTTTCGTTAACACGGTATTGCACGAATTAGGGCATTTGATAGTCGGAAAAAAGAACGGTTTTTCCTTCGTTTCGATGACGATTTGGTTTTTCAAATGGACAAAAGAGAATGGCAAAATTCGTTTTGATTTTTGCTGGCTCGGGGAAGAGGCGGGGTACACCGAAATGGTTCCCTCATCAAAGGAAAACGTTAGAATTAGGTATATAAAAATGACGGAAGCAGGCATAATCGTTTCCATGTGTATGGCAATCGTAAGCATCGTGCCAGTTGCGTTGGTTAATTATCTGCCGATAGAGTGTTATGCGATTTTATCTATGTTTTTGCCTATCTCGACATATTTTTATTTAGGCAATGCGCTTCCGATGTCGTCGGAAGGCGTTAAAAACGACGGGGCAACGGCTAGAACTTTGCGCAAAAACAACGATGAAGGCAAGGTTATGACGAATATTTTAAGTATTCACGCAGAACTTTTTAACGGTAAAACGCCTTGTGGAATAGACGAAAGTTTGTATTTCGACCTTCCTCAACTTCCCGAAGATAGTTTGCAATTCTTAATTTTACTAGACGCAAGATATGTTTATTACGTCGATAAGGGCGACGTTGAAAACGCATTAAAGGTAAGCGAAAGGTTAGAGAGTATTTTGGATTATGCTCCAAAATATTATAGGCAACCCGTTCAAGTTAATTTGCTTTATAACGCCTGCGTGTTAAAGACTGATTTCGACAAGGCAGACGAAATTATGTACGACGTCGATAAATATATCAACAGCGTAAATTCTGCAGAAAACGTGCGTGTAAAACTTGCTTATTTGGTAAACGTTTTGAAAGAGAAAGAGGGTCTTGAAATGTTTTTTGACAAGGCAAAAAGAGAACAATCCAAAATGGCGCTCTCTGGTCTTGCAAAGTATGAAGAAAAACTTGTTGAAAAAATAAAACAGAGTTTGTAATTAATTAGTATAATCTAGTTTAGAAAAGCAGTAGGGACAAATCCTATTGCTTTTTTTTGCACAATCGGGGCAAATGTTTGCACCACAATTAGGGCATGAAAGCATATTTTCACCGTCGTAATTTTTATTACAGTTGTTGCATTTATTCATAAAAAGCCTCCTTAAAAAAGTATCTAAAAACAATTTTGGGTAAATGCAAGCGATAATATTCCGAAAATTAAAAAAAGTATTGCCTTAAAACTATAAATAGTTTTAAAAATGCTAAAAAGCCCTTGTAAAAATAAAGGAAATATGGTATAATAAATGCAAGTAAAAAAACATAATTCATAGGTGTAAAAATGGAAGAAAAAAAAGTTCAAGGAAACTATGGAGAATCTCAAATACAAGTATTGGAAGGATTAGACCCTGTTAGAAAAAGGCCGGGTATGTACATCGGCTCCACCGACGAGAGGGGGCTTCATCACTTGGTACAAGAGATAGTGGACAACTCTATAGACGAAGCGCTAAGTGGGTATTGTAACACGATTACCGTAGAGTTTAACGTAGACGGCTCCTGCACGGTAAAAGATAACGGCCGTGGAATACCGACGGCTATTCACCACACGGAAGGCATTTCAGCCGTCGAAGTAGTACTAACAAAACTTCACGCAGGCGGAAAATTCGGTGGTGGAGGATACAAAATTTCCGGTGGACTTCACGGCGTCGGTTTGTCGGTTGTAAACGCTCTTTCGGAATGGCTCGAAGTCGAGGTTTATCAAAACGGCAACAAATATAAACAAACGTACAATAGGGGAATCCCTCAAAGCCCGTTAAAAATCGTCGGAGAAGCAGACTTTACCGGCACGTGGGTAACCTTTATGCCGGACGACGAAATTTTTGAAACGGTCGATTTTAAGTACGACACGGTAAAGAAAAGATTAAGAGAACTTGCTTATTTAAACAAGGGCTTAACGATAAAAATGGTTGACAAAAGGTGTGACAGAGAACAAGAAGACACTTTCTGTTACGAGGGAGGTATCGCACACTTTGTAGAAGACCTTTCGAAGAATAAAAATCCGTTGTTCCAAAAGCCCGTTTATTTCGACACGTTTTTCGGAGATAACGAAGTCGAAGTGGCTATTCAGTACACGGATACTTACAACGAAACCATTTACGCTTTCGCCAACAATATTAACACCGAAGAAGGTGGCACGCATTTAGAAGGATTTAAGGCGTCGCTCACAAAAATAATAAACGATTTCGGAAAGAAGTTAAACATATTTAAGGGGGACGAAAAGGTATCTCCCGAAGACGTTAGGGAGGGTATCGTCGCCGTTGTAAGCGTAAAACTTACAGAGCCTCAATTCGAAGGTCAAACGAAAACCAAACTCGGCAATAGCGAAATGCGTAAATACGTAACGAAAGCTATGGACGAATATTTTGGTACTTTCTTAGAGGAAAATCCCGACAAAACCAAAGAAATTTTAATGAAGTGTTTAACTGCTCAGCGTGCCAGAGAAGCGGCAAGGCTTGCAAGGGAGAATACGAGAAGAAAGGGTGCTTTAGAGAGTACGACGCTTCCGGGAAAACTTGCAGACTGCTCTGACAAAAATCCAAAATTTTGCGAAATATTTATCGTCGAGGGCGATTCTGCAGGTGGTAGTGCAAAGCAAGGCAGAGATAGAAGATTCCAGGCAATATTGCCGTTGAGAGGTAAGATACTTAACGTTGAAAAGGCAAGAATAAACAGAATTTTAGAAAATGCAGAAATAAGGGCAATGATAACGGCGTTCGGTGCCGGAATGAAAGACGATTTTGACGAAAGCAAACTTCGTTACGACAGAATAATTTGTATGACCGATGCCGACGTAGACGGCTCGCATATCAGAATTCTTTTGTTAACATTCTTCTTTAGATTTATGCGTCCACTTGTAGAAAAAGGGCACGTATATATTGCTCAACCTCCACTTTATAAGGCAACTAAAAATAAAGTTGACAAATACTTGTATAGCGATAAAGAATTAGAAGATTACCTTGCAGAAGTCGGCAAGTGCGACATTCAAAGATACAAAGGTCTTGGCGAAATGGACCCCGAACAACTTTGGGAAACGACGATGAATCCTGAAACGAGAACAATGCTCAAGGTAACGATGGAAGACGCTGTTGCAGCCGACCAAACGTTTACAGACTTAATGGGCGAAGACCCAGACATAAGGCGTGCGTTCATCGAACAAAACGCAAAGCTTGTAACCGACCTCGACATTTAATTTAAGGAGATAACAAATGGCAAAGAGAGAAGCCCCTCAAGAACTCACGGCAAGTTTTGCCGAAACGCTTGAAAAGACGAAACTTATAAATATAGAAGTAAACAACGAAGTTAAAAAATCCTTTATCGCATACGCAATGGCGGTAAACGTATCACGTGCCATTCCCGACGTTAGGGACGGATTGAAGCCCGTTCACCGTAGAATTTTGTACGCAATGCACGATATGGGATTAACGAGCGATAAAGCATACAAAAAATGCGCAAAAATAGTCGGTGAAGTTTTGGGTAAATATCACCCTCACGGCGACAGTTCGGTATACGACGCATTAGTAAGATTAGCGCAAGACTTTTCTATCAACTTTCCGTTGGTAGACGGACACGGAAACTTTGGCTCCGTGGACGGGGACCCTGCCGCCGCATATAGGTACACGGAGGCAAGGCTAAGTAAACTTGCCAACGAAATGCTTAAAGAAATAGATAAAGACACCGTTGATTTTTATCCTAACTTCGACGATACGGAAATGCAACCTGTAGTGTTGCCGTCGAGAATTCCTAATATTTTGGTAAACGGTTCGGACGGTATTGCCGTTGGTATGGCAACGAATATTCCTCCCCACAATTTAGCAGAATGTTTGAACGCTTGTATCGCTCTTTTAGACAATCCCGAAATAACCGTCGACGAGTTAATGGAATATATCCCTGCGCCCGATTATCCGACCGGTGGCGTTTTAATGGGTAGAGCAGGAATAAAGGAAGCGTATAGGACAGGTAAAGGTGGATTTGTTTTAAGGGCTAAAACGGAAATAGAAGAATTCGGCAACAACAGAGAAAGAATCGTTATAACCGAACTTCCTTATCAAATTAACAAAGCAAAACTTACCGAAACTATTGCAGACCTTGTTAAGGACAAACGAATTGAAGGTATAAGCGATATTAAAGACGAATCTGATAGACACGGTATGCGTTTAGTAGTCGACTTAAAGAAAGACGTAAACGCACAAGTCGTACTCAATATGTTGTTTAAGCACACCAATCTTCAAGTTAAGGACGGAATTATTCTGTTAGCGCTTGTAGACGGAGAGCCAAAGGTACTCGGTTTAAAAGAAATATTAACGCATTATATCGCTCATCAAGAACAAGTTATAATAAGAAGAACAAAGTTCGATTTAAGCAAGGCGGAAGAAAGATGCCATTTGGTAGAAGGCTTAATTGTTGCGCTTAACAATATCGACGCAGTAATAGAAATAATTAAAAAATCTAGCGATAAAAACTCGGCAATCGTGTCGTTGATGGAAAGGTTCGACTTGTCGGAAAGGCAATCAAATGCAATTCTAGAAATGAAGTTGCAACGCTTAACTGCAATGGAAATTGAAAAGTTAAGAACGGAATTAGAAGAATTGCACGTTTATATCGCAGATTTAAAAGATATTTTGGCAAACGAATGGCGAGTAAAGGAAATAATCAAAAAGGATATGGAACTTATTAAAGAAAAATATCCGTCGCCAAGAAAAACCGAACTCTCTTACGATTACGGCGATATAGACATTGCAGATATGATACCTGTGGAAGACGTTGTTATCAGCATGACGAATGCAGGATACGTAAAGCGTATACCTATTGCAGAATACAGAACGCAACGCCGTGGTGGTAGAGGCGTAACGGCACATAAGCCTAAGGAAGAAGATTACGTTGACAATATGTTCGTAACCTCCACGCACGACGACGTGTTGTTCTTTACCGATAAAGGTAAAGTGTACTCGACAAAGGGTTATATGATACCCGAAGCGCAAAGGACGGCTCGTGGCAGAGCAATAGTAAACTTAATCCAAATAGAAGTCGGCGAAAAAGTTTGCGCAATGATTCCTTTGAAAGAGGGCACGGAAGGTTACGTAGTTATTGCAACTAAAAACGGTTTGATTAAGAAGACGGCGCTTTCAGAGTTTGCCAACATTCGTAAAACGGGCAAGATTGCAATCAGCATAGTTGATAACGACGAACTTATTTCCGTTCAATTAAGTAGTGGAGAAGACCAAATAATAATCGCATCGCACGAAGGTAAGTGTATAAGGTTTAGCGAAAAAGACGTTAGGTCAATGGGTAGAGACACTCAAGGCGTTAAGAGTATGGAACTAAACGAGGGCGACTATATCGTGGATATGTCTGTAATCAATAGCGACGTCAACGTTATAACGATGAGTGAAAACGGTTACGGAAAAATCTCTAACATAGAAGATTACAGATTGCAACAGCGTGGTGGTAAAGGTATAAAGGCTGGTAACTTTAACGAAAAAACTGGTAAACTAGTTTCTCTTAAACTCATCACAGACGATGACGACGTTATGGTTATAACCTCTGCAGGCACCATTATCAGAGTTGCGTCGAGCGATATTAGTAGAATAGGCAGAGATACGCAAGGCGTTCGCATCATGAAGATAAACGATTCCGTCGTATCGAAAATAGCACTGGCTCCAAAATCAGAAGAAGGCGACGAAACGGCAGTCACGGAAGACGGTGAAGTAGAAAACGGCGAAACAGTTGAAAGTGTTGAAAACACCACTGCAAATGACGAAGAATAACAATTAAATTTATTAGCACTCTCGTAAAGTCATACGAGAGTGTTTTTTTATATGAGAACGAGCGTTTTTTGTTATAAAGTAACAACTTTTCCAATATAAATAAAGTGTGGAAAAGTAGTAAAAAAGCAAAAAAATGTTGATAACCTTGTTGATAACCCGTCAGTTATCAACAATTTCGGGGGTGAAAGTATGTTTGTTGTTAAAAGAAGCACCATTGTGATATGTACGGCATTGGTGCTTACCGTAATAACTTTTATTATATGTATCACGGGTATAACGGGGGTGCAAGTAAACAAAAGTAATGCAAAGTCTTACACCGTCGTTTTAGATGCGGGACACGGTGGAATAGATAAAGGTGCAAGTGGCGTAAAAACAGGTGTGGCAGAGAGCGATATTAACTTAAAAATTGTAAAAAAACTAGAAAATTATTTAGTCGTCGGTGGCTTTAACGTTATTCTTACTCGCAATTCGGAAAACGGGCTTTATGGCGTGGCAACATCAAACAGAAAGAAAAAGGATATGCAAAAACGCAAAGAGATAATAGAAAAGTCTAACGCAGACTTGGTAATTAGCATACACTTAAACACTTACAGCGTGTCAACCCGTAGAGGTGCGCAAGTTTTTTTTAAGAAAGGAGACGACTTGTCAAAGTCGCTTGCCGATAACGTGCAAGGATATTTAAACGACTTGAACGACGGCGTAAAAGATTATTCGGCATTGTCGGGCGATTATTACATATTAAATTGTAGCGCCGTGCCGTCGGTGATAGCAGAGTGTGGCTTTTTATCAAGTCCCGAAGATGAAGCGCTGTTGATTTCCGATGAATATCAAAACGAGGTGGCGTATTCGATTTATAACGGGATAGTAAGTTATTTGTCGGTAAATTCCTTTGTGTTTACCGATTAAAGGATTAAAAGTAAAAAAGGTTAGTTGGAGTAGTAAATATTCCAACTTTTTTATTGAAATTTTTTTTAAAATAATATATAATATATAAGTATAAATTTTTTTGGAGATAGTTACTTGTTTTCTTTTGGCGAAAAAATGGATAAATCAAAAGCCAATAATTTAAGTCCCGTGGTGCTTGCTTTTGTCGGTGACGCAGTATATTCCTTATTTATAAGGGAAAAACTCGTGTTTGAAAAAGATTGTAAGCCGGGTGAACTTAACAGGCTTGCAGTAGAAAGGGTAAAGGCAACGTCGCAAGCAAAACTCATTCAGTCGATGCTTCCTTTTTTATCCGAAAGCGAACTTGCCATATACAAAAGAGCGAGGAACGCAAAAAAAGGAGCAAAGGCAAAAACAGCCAGCGTTGCAGAATACAATATGAGCACGGGCTTTGAAGCGGTAATCGGATATTTGTATTTGACTTGCGATTTGGACAGAATGAATTACTTGTTAAACTTAGGAGAAGATAATGAAGGTTGAAGGTAGAAACGCCGTTTACGAATTATTAAAAACGGATAAAGAAATAGAAAAAATTTTAGTGCAAAAAGATTTAAAAGACGATGCAAGCAAACGTTTGCTCAATACGATTAAAAGCAAAAGGGTTAAGGCGCAATTAGTCGATAAATACGTAATAGAAAAGGAAAGCGAAAGTAAACGCAGTCAAGGTTTTATTGCCTATGTCTCCGACTACAAATATTTTGATATCGAAGACGTAATTAATTCTGCAAGAGATAAAAACGGTTTGGTTATTGTGTTAAACGAAATTTTAGACCCACACAATCTTGGCAGTATCATAAGAGTGTGCGAATGTGCCGGTGCCGACGGAATTATAATAGGTAAAGATAGAAGCGTCGGTGTTACGGACACCGTTATGCGTGTTTCTGCCGGTGCGTTAAATCACGTAAAGGTTGCAAAAGTAACCAACGTAAACGTTGCTATAGAAGAGTTAAAGCAAAACGGTTATTGGGTATACGGGCTAGAGGCCGACGGTGGCGAAATTTACAAAACCGATTTAACGGGTAAAATTGCACTCGTTGTAGGTGGAGAAGACAGTGGCGTAAAAAAATTAACAAGGTCAAAATGCGACGGTATGGTAAGCATACCGATGCTCGGCAAGGTTAATTCTTTAAACGCATCGGTCGCTTGTGGCGTTGCCGTTTTCGAAGTTGTAAGACAAAGGAAAATGAAAAATTAATGCAAGATTATTTAGAAACTCTTTCCGACGAAGAATTAGTTTATCGTGCGCAAGAAAACGATAAATTAGCATTGGAAACACTTTTGATAAGATATAGGAAAATGGTCAATGCCTTTGCCAGAAATTTTTACTTGAGTGACGGCGACACCGAAGATTTGGCGCAAGCAGGTTTAATGGCTGTTTTTAAGGCAGTTTTAAGTTATAACGGTGCCAAAAGTTTTAAGGTGTATGCAAAAGTTTGTGTTAAAAACGAAATAGTGTCCACGATAAGAAAATCAAAGAGAGAGAAGAATAAGCCGTTAGAAAATTTCGTTTCTCTTTCGGGTGATGAAAATTACGATGTAGACAAATCGGAAATTGCATCGACAACGGAATTCGACCCTGAAACAGAATACATAAACGAAGAATCGGAAATAGAGTTAAACAACAAAATAAAAGATTCTTTAAGTAAATTAGAGTACGAAATTTTCACCTATTATTTAAGTGGATATTCTTACTTAGAGATTGCATCTAAAATAGGTAAAGAGGTAAAAACGGTGGATAACGCCGTTCAGCGCATAAAGAAAAAGATAGAAAAAATATTAAGGTGATATAATGTCGACACTTGCATTGTATAGACGATATAGGCCGACAACCTTCGATAAGGTTATCGGACAAGACCATATCGTTCAAACGTTAATAAATCAAATAAAGACGGATAGAATCGGGCACGCTTATCTTTTTACGGGTAGTAGAGGTACGGGAAAAACGTCGACAGCCAAAATTTTTGCCAAGGCTATCAATTGTAAAAATCCCGTAAACGGCTCTCCTTGTGGAAAGTGCGAAAGTTGTTTGGCGTTAAATTCCCCGTCCAATATAGAAGTAATGGAAATAGACGCCGCATCGAACAACGGCGTTAACGAGATAAGAGAACTTAGAGAAAGCGTTCAGTATCCACCCGTAGTGTGCAGATACAAGGTGTATATCATAGACGAAGTGCATATGCTTACGGGTGCGGCGTTCAATGCGTTGTTAAAGACGTTGGAGGAACCTCCCAAACATGTCGTGTTCATATTGGCGACGACGGAAGTGCATAAAATACCGGCGACTATACTTTCAAGGTGTATGCGTTTTGATTTTAGGCTTATCGACACAGAGCAAATCGCATCTTTAATATCAAGCATATACGACGAGGTTGGTAAACAGTACGAAAAAGAGGCTGTAAACGCAATTGCGGCGGCAGGCGAAGGAAGTATAAGAGACGCTTTAAGTATAGCAGACACGGCGCTGTCTATAAATTCAGGTAAACTTACGTACGACGACGTTACCGATATTTTAGGCTCGTGCAACAGTCAGATTTTGAACGGTTTTGTACTTAATTTGATAGAAGGAAACGTTGGCAAAATTTTAGACACGATAGACGTTTTGTTTTCGCAAGGTAAAAGCGCAGGCGTTTTGATTAAAGACGTAACGTCGTATATAAGGAATGTGTTGATAGCAAAAACTTGTTCTAATCCTAATGCAATATTGTCTTTACCGGATAAAAAGTTTGCAGAAATCAGTGGCGTTGCAAAACTTGCAAGCGAAAATAGATTGATAAGAATATTAGAAATTTTTTCCGATGCCGAAAATGCGTTGAGATATTCAAATCATCCCAGAGTTTTGTTTGAAACTTACGCCGTGAAAGCAACTTTCCCCGATAGTGACTTTGATATGACGGCGATTATGTCAAGATTAAAAAGTTTAGAAGAAAAAATCAGCAATGGTTGTATCGTGGCGCAAAAAAAAGAAGAAATTAACGAGGAAGTAAAAGAGGAGAAAAAAGAAGAAGATGCTCCTCTGTCGCCCTCGCAGACAACTTATCAAAAAATCCAAGTGGATAATTGCGATATGCAAACTTTGCGTGGTAAACTTTTGTTTAATATTCGTCAAAACGGTCACGAAATGCTGTGGCATTTGTTACAGTCGGTTAAGATGGAAATTAAAAACTCCAACTTAATATTTAACACGGTAAACGAAGGCGACGATGACTTATTATCTCGTGCCGACAATATGGCGATACTCGAAGAAGGACTTGAAGATTTTAAGTATAACGAAATAATAGTCAGAAAATGTCCCGAAGAAGTGGCACTTGATAAAATAGACGAAGAAACCGAACTTGTAAAAAAGATATTCGGCAGTGACATAGTAATAATAAAAAATTAAAAGGAGAATAAAAAATGGCTGGTTATAGAGGAGGCTTCGGAGGAGGCTTTGGTGGTGGAAACAATATGCAAGCATTGATGCGTCAAGCGCAAAAAATGCAAGAGGATATGAAAAAGGCGCAAGAAGAACTCGAAGAAATGCAAATCGAGGGAGTTGCTATGAACGGGCTCGTAAAGGTTGTAATGAACGGTAAAAAAGTTATATCGGCAGTAAATATCTCGCCTGATGCCGTTGACACCGAAGATATGACAATGCTTGAAGACTTAATCATCGTCGCTATAAACGACGGTTATGCTAAAGCAGAAAAGGCTTATAGCGAAAAAATGGGCGCATTTGCAGGAATGGGATTATAATAAATGAAAATTTTTATAGAACCTATCGGTAAACTTATCAACGAGTTTAGCAAACTTCCGGGAGTTGGTGCAAAGACGGCGCAAAGGTATGCTTACAAAATAATAAATATGCCGGAAAGCGAAGTTAAAAATTTTGCACAATGTCTTTTAGACGTCAAAGCAAAGGTGAAGTATTGTAAAATATGTGGTAATTTTTCCGAAGATGAAATTTGCGATATTTGTAAAAACAGGTCGAGCGACACGATATGTGTCGTAAAAGAACCGAAAGACGTAATAGCCATAGAAAAACTTAACGAGTTTAACGGCGTCTATCATGTTTTACACGGCACCATTTCTCCGTTGGACGGTATAGGTCCCAACGATATAAATATAAAGGGGCTTTTAGATAGAATTGCAGAAGGTGGCGTGTCCGAGGTCATAATGGCAACAAATCCCGACGTAGAGGGGGAAGCGACGGCTCTTTATATAATGAATCTGATAAAACCTCTCGGTGTAAAGGTTAC
>CAYLUH010000002.1:24906-60453 GCA_964386845.1 uncultured Christensenella sp. | reverse complement strand
TTTTTTTATTTGTAATTTTCCAAAATTTTGTTTGCAAATTCCTTTTGGCTGTCTATAAGTTTTTGAGGGCTAATAACTTTAATACCCGTTCCGTAACTCATTATTTTTGTAATCAAGCCTTTGTCGTAGGGTAGAGAAACTCTTGCGACGTATTTACCGTCCTCGATAGATACGTTTTCAACGCCTATCCATTCTTGAACATCGGATAGATATTCATTAGAAATTTCCATAACCACTTCTTCCGAAGCAATGTTATCGTGCCAATAATCGAAGGGTAAATCTTCTTTTTTTATAAACTTTTTTTCAAACTTTTCCGTTAAAAGATTTGCGTATTCGATTCTTCCCGTCTTAAAAAATCTAAATTGATTTCTCAAATTACAAAATGCGTAAACGTACCAAAGCCCTTGCTTAAAAACAACGATATGTGGTTCGATAATACGCTCTGTTTTCGTGCCGTTTCTGTCGTGATATTTTATCAATAATTTTTGATTGTTTTCAATGGCTTGTTGAATGATTTGAAGTTTTAACTTGTAGCCGTTAGTATCGCCCCAGCAACCTCCGTCGATAACTAAATTGCCACTAGAAATATCGAAGCCGGAAATTTGCGTTTTGCAAACGGCTTTAAGTTTGTCTATAACGTTTTGTAGAGTGTTGTTTGCAAGTCCGTCAGAAAGCCCCGTTAAGGCGTTAATCGTAACGTCGTATTCTTTTCTTGTAAAAAATGTGGAGGGGAGTTTGTACGTGTCGATTATAGAAAAACCTCCGTTGTTGCCACGAACCGTGTAAATGGGCACGCCGGCCATATCGATAGCGTCTATGTATCTGTAAATACTTCTTACGCTAACTCCGTATTTTTCGGCAAGGTATTTTGCGCTAACGCATTTTTTGCCTAAAAGTTGAATTAAAATGCCAATCATTATTTCGTATTTCATAATAAAATTTATCTCCTATTCATATTGTAAATAAGAAAAGGAAAAAATGCAAGCAAATTTTAAAACATTTTAATATGACATAGGTATGTCAAAATAGAGTGGTAAAATTTTGTCGTAAAAGGGGGATAGAGATATGATTATGGAGAAAATCAAAAATTTCTTTTTTGAAAAAAAGGTAAGCAAAAAAACGGCAAAGTTAGATTGTGTTTTAAAAGACGATACAAACGTTTGCCTGTTAAAGGAAAGCGAATTGAGGCGCTTGTTTAAGGATTTTGTAGGTCTACCGGAGATTATTAAATTCAGAAGTTCCGTTAATGAGCGTAATTTGATAAAAGATGAGAAATTTCCCTACTTTTATCGCTAATCGGATTTTTAATGAAAATTTTTTTCAAAAAAAATCTTCCCGAGTAAGCGTCGTATATTGCTTTTGTTAAAGAGTTTTCCGTCAATAAATCTTGTGGTAGATAATTGCAAAGTCCCAAAGAATTAAAATATTTTGCGTTAAGAACTTGGTCGCCTCTAGACACTCCCTTGGGAAGTGGAATTATAACCGACGGAATTTGTAAATTTAAAATTTCAAACAAGGAATTTGCACCTGCTCTTGAAACTATGACTGATGCGATTTTATAAGCAAATCCCATATCGTGCAAAAATTCGGCTTGATAATAGCCGTCAAGTTTTAAGTCTTTTCTTAAATTGTCTTTTCCGCAGAGATGAATTATTTGGAAATCGTTTGCGATATTATGTGCGATTTTGTAAAAACAATCGTTTATGCTTTTAGCACCTAAACTACCACCCATAACGAGAAGTACGGGTTTTTCATCGTTAAAGCCAAAAAAACGCAAAGCATTTTCTCTGCTTACGTTTTTTGTCAAATCCCTTATAGGAGAGCCTATAAAGGTAACGTTTTTCTTGCCTTTTTCCGTACTTGGAAAACTAGTTATCACTTTTTGGCTGAATTTTGATGATATTTTGTTTGCAAGTCCCATCGTGTAGTCGCTTTCATGCGATATTACGGGGATTTTTTTATTTGACGCGATAACGACCGGCAAGGCAACGTATCCACCTTTAGAGAAAATTACGTTTGGCTTTATATCGTCGATAATTTCTCTTGCTTGTTTTATGCCTTTTAATAAGGTAAAGGGGATTTTAAGGTTGTCAATGTAAAATCCTCTTTTTAATTTTACGCACGCAATGGGAAAGTAAGGGATATTTTCTTTTTGGATAATTTCACGCTCTAATCCTTTTTCGCTACCTACATAATATATTTTATCGAAAGTATTTTTTAAATAAGGAAGTAGGGCAAGGTGGGGTACACAGTGACCTGCCGTGCCACCTCCCGTCAATATAATGGAACTCATATTAATATAATATGCAAAAAAAGGATATTGTTATACAAAAATAAAAAAGGAACGATTTCGTAAAATCGTTCCTTTTTGTTAATCTACATTATTTATTTTCGTCGTCAGAACCAAAGTCTTGAACATCGCCGTAAATATTAACGCTTTCTTCAGAAGATGCTTCCGTAGCGTTTTCAGTCGTCTCGTTTGCAACTTCTTCCGTAACGTTTTCCGTTTCAGTTGCATCGTCAACGGTGTTGTCGTTATTTTCCGTGTTGTCTACGATTGCTTCGTTTGGCTTATCTTTCTTGTCTTTCTTTTGTTTGTATCTGCTAGAAACGTTGTAGTGAGATTTAGCGTCGTTTTTATTTGCCTTGCGTCTTGCTACAACTCCTTTAACGATAAGTGCGATGATTGCAACTGCAAGTGCAACGCCTAGCGTTATGGTAGAGAATGATAACCAGAATGTTGACGGGTCTGTTTCAGCGGCACAACCGGAACTTGCGTCGTCATCTGTCGTTTCGGAGAGGTAGGGGTCAACGGAATCGTATTCCAATGTGTTGTAAACTGCGTAAATGGTCGTTTTCGATTGAGCAAAGATGTATTTTGCATCGTAAGTAACTGCACTGTTTTTACGGCTGTCGTCACTGTTGTATTTAATTTCCGTTTCGTCTAATTCTCTCTTGTGGAGGAGAGCGCTGTCTTTAAGGTCGCTGTTCTTGTCGTAAATAGAAGCGTTAAGCAATATTCCCGCCGTTGTGAATTGTTCACGATAATTGTCCGTAGACGGCTCACTGAAAGAGCCTGACGTGTAAATATTATCGAAGAAAACGTATCCCGTAGACTTGTTTACGCCGTCTCTTGACCCGTTCCATAATTCTAATCTTAGCGTTTTTGTTTTGTTACCTGCCGCAATATAGAAGTTTAAGGTTACCCAACCGTCTTCGTCGGTTCTCATCATCGAACTGTCAACCTTGAATGCAAGTTCTTTTGTATAAGTCGTAACTTTATCGCTGTCGAGATAATTTGTTCCGTCTGTGTTAACGGGAACGGTGATGGACATAACGTTTTTCTTTGCTTTTGAAGTATCAACCAAATAAACGTATGCGTTTGCGTCGCCAACGACTCTTACTCTTATAGAAACGTTTAAGGTGTTGTTAGCCGATACGGTAAGTTCTTCGCCGATATATCCGTAAGAATCTAACGCACTGTTGTAAATCATAAGAGGTTGTCTAGCCGTCGAAGAATTATGTCCGAGGGCAGAGGCGATGCTTGTACCGTTAGTGTAAGAGGAGAGGTATTTTGTGTTAACCAATCCGGCATTGCCTTGAGCCGTGCCGTTTCCGCTTCTGTCGTTTACGCTAAAGTTAGTGCTGTCGCCTTTGATGTATGCGTGGTCGTAACTAACGCCTGTAAATCCGTCCGGGTCTGCAGGGTTAGAAAGTATAGAACCTATATTGCTCGGCGACGTCGTTAAGTCGTAAGAATCTTCTTGTGTGTCGTCCGAATAGTCTGCGTCAAGACCGTTGTAAAGAGCAAACTTCTTGTCTGCAACGCTCAAGAATAAAGAGTAGTAAGAATTGTTTTCCGTTCTGTTTTCGGGTAATGCTTCCGAAACGGTGTAAGACGTAACCATCGTTCCTGCATTAATCGTATCCTTGTAAGAAGAGTAAGTTTGTTTGTTTTCACCGATATAATCGGTTCTATTGTAGTTGTAAGTAAAGCCTTCTGCAACGTAAGGGAACGTCATTAAAACAGAGCCGTTTGCGTATGCGTTCTTTTGTGCCGTCGAACTTGGGTCCGTTGGTCCGATTATAACCTTAAAGAAGTATGAACGAACGTCGCCGTTAAACTTGTTGTCGATATTTTTTTCGGGGAAGTTGTTTGTTACGTTGAAAGAAACTTTAACCCATTCGCCTTCTTCTTCGAAAGTCGGAGTGATAATTTCACCTGCTTTTTCGATTGGGGTAGAGGAGTTTTTGGAGTAAACGTCGTAAACTAAAACGCTTATGCCGTTTACGTCGAACTCACTCAAATTGTTTTTCAAATAGAAGGTAACTTGATTGTAAGTTTCAGGTGCCAACGTGCCGAACGGCGAAGTTTTAGAACCGAAATTTAAAGTATAAGAGGTGTTTGCAACGTCAACCTTGTAAATTTCCGTATTACTAGAATATTTGCAAGCGTTTTCGCCCGAGTTTGCAACTTTTGTCAAAGAGCCTTGGCTGTCGCTAAACTTTTGTACGAAAGAGCCAACTGCTTCCGTCGTTGCCTTTTTGAAATATTCGGGAGCGTAAGTTTTTAAAGAATCGTCAATATCCATGCTGAAGTAGAAAACTTGAGATGATGCAGACTTTTCTATGTGGTCTTTTGCAGAAGTTTCGTACTTAACGACGTCCATTGAAGCCTCGTTGAATTCTGATTCTTCAACTTCTTCAAAAGTGATATCATCGAAGAAAGCCGTGCCTTCGCAGTAATATTTTGCGCTGGTAGAAGAACCGGAGCCGTAACCTAATCCGACCGAAACGACAACCGAGTTGTTAATAAAGCCGTCTGCCTTAATGTAAATTTCGTATTTAGCCCAACCGTTGGCGTCAACTGTCGTCGTGCCGTTTTCGGTGTTAATTCCGTTGATTCTGTATTCTGCTTGAGAAGTACTGCCGACGGTGTTTGCAATTCTGATGTTTGCGCCGATTTCGGTTGATTGACCGTTGTGTGCGAGGTTTGCCGTTTTAACGTAAACTGTAATTTTACCGTAAGAGGCAGGCGTGAGAGTAATTGTCGTTGACGATGTTAATTTTTGCGCCGTGCCAACGCCGATACCGCCGAGCGAGGAAACGCTGGGGTAGTTGTTAATCATGTAAACTTTGTCGCCTTTAGAGTCTACCGGAGTTTTTGGATTTTGTAATCCGTTGGTAATTTTTTCAATGGCGTCGGTTTTTTCTGCCGTGCTTGAAAAATCCCATTTCTTTTGAGCGTATGCTCTAAAATCGGTGTCGTCGTAAAGGTTGGATATAAGTTGAGTCCAAGAATCGTCGTTAGTTCTTATTATACCCGAAGATACCAAAGAACTTTGTGCCGAGTTGTCAGTCGAGAAAGACCAACTGTCCACGGAAGACGATTGAGGAAATTCTTTGTCTTCGAGGTCGTCGGAACCGAATTCGAACGAGCCGTTTTTAAGAGTGGCTTCGTCTGACCATTCGTGAGAATAGGATTTGTCCGTATAGTCGGAAGACGAGTCGTCGTTACAAGCAACAAAAACCAAACCTGCAGTGCATACAAGTAAAACCATAGAAAGCAAAACGCAAAGTTTACGTTTAATGTTGTTAATGATACCTTTTTTTGCCATAAATTCACCTTTTTAAGTTGTAAAATTTTGTTGTTTACTTTAATTGCCTTTGAGCGCATGCCGATAAGCATTTTCAAAAAAGCAATATACTTAAACATTATAGAGTAAAATCGACAAAATTGCAAGGCAAAACAATAAATAAATTACAAAAATATTTAAATATTTATATTAGAAAGGAGAAAATTGCCGAAACTAACCCTATGAGAAAGGCTAACGTTAAGAAATGCGAAGAAAACGCCAAAAGAAATCAAACGAAAGAATTTTGGTTGTCAATACTTGTTGGAGCGATAACGGGCTTTATAAACGGAGTGTTTGGTGGTGGTGGAGGAATGGTTGTCGTTCCTATGTTGCGATTTATATTGAAATATTCTGAAAAACAAGCACATGCGACGGCGATTTTAATAATACTTCCGTTGTCGATAGCCAGTGGCTTGTTTTATTCTGCTTACGGGAAAGTCGATGTCGGCGTCTTTTTGCCTGTCGCTATGGGCGTTGTTGTGGGTGGAATAGTCGGTGCGTTGTTGCTAAAAAAACTTTCTGCAAAATGGGTAAGTGTGATTTTTTGCTTGGTTATGGCGGCGGCAGGCGCAAAAATGTTATTCTTTTAGAGGTGTAAAATGGATTTTTTATGGTTTGCTTTGTCGGGAATTTTGGGAGGCGTACTCGGTGGAATGGGAATGGGTGGCGGAACTGTTTTAATTCCACTTCTTACGATTTTTTTTGGCGTAAATCAGCATATGGCGCAAGGTATAAATTTGCTTGCTTTCGTTCCGATGGCAGTTGTGGCTCTCGTTATGCACGTAAAAAACGGATTTGTTAAATTCGACAAAGTTATTTATATAATTTTGGCAGGTGTTTTAACTGCTGTTTTGGGGTTTTTCGTTGCGAATTTGTTAAAAGGAGAAATTCTTAAAAAACTTTTTGGTGGATTTTTAATTTTTTTGTCGATTTTTCAGTTAATTATTTTGATAAAGCACAAAAAGTTATAAAAATTCGGCAATATATTTGTGCAAACTGCACATAAACTTGAAAAAATTTGATATGTTAAAAATATGAAATAAAGTAAAATAAAACGACATGTTATCAAAAAAAACTAATAATTCAGTCGAATAAAAAAGTTTTATAAAACGGTTAAAAAAACAAGCAATATAAAAACTACACAAAAATCAAAAAAGGTATTTTCAAACACAATTTATTGTGTTATAATTTACGTGTACAAAATAGAAAAGGTGAAGCAAATGGAAAGAATTGGAATAATTGACTTAGGTTCAAATACGGTAAGATTGCTTTTGGTGGACATAACGGATAACGGTCATTTTCAAATAATCGACCAGTTGAAAGAAGCACCGAGACTAGGCGAAGGAATGGAAAGGGACGGTTTTTTGAAGCCGGCTCGAATTCAATGTACTGTAAAAACGCTAAAAATGTTTAAAAGGTTGTGCGATGCAAACAACGTTGACAAAATAATAACGGTTGCGACTGCCGCCGTAAGGCACGCAAAAAACCAAAGGAGTTTTATCGACGAGGTAAGCGCAACTTGTGGATTAAAAATAAAAGTACTTTCTTCCGAAGAAGAAGCGATGTATGTTTATCGTGGTGTAATTAACACGATGGACGTGCCGAAGGGCGTAATTTTGGAAATCGGCGGAGGAAGTACCAAAATCGTTTACTACAACAGAAGGGTGATTTTGAATTACGCAACGCTTCCGTTCGGTGCGATAACGCTTACGGATTTATTTGCGTCGGAAGGATTATCAGCAAAAGAGCAATCGGAAAAAATAGAAGAATTTTTCACAGAGCAATTAAAAGACATAGACTGGTTAAAGGATTTAGACCCGGAGATACCCATTATCGGTGTCGGAGGTTCGTTTAGGAATTTGTGCCGTATAACGAAGATAATGAAAAAGTATCCGTTAAAGACAATACATAACTACGTTGTTAACGAGCAAGATTTCGAACACGTGTACGGCTTATTAAAGGGGCTGGATTTAGACAAGAAAAAGAAAATAAAAGGTTTGTCGGGTGACAGGGTAGACATTTTACCGAGCGCACTCTCTGCGATAACGGCGTTCAAAAGATATACGGGCTTAAAAGACATTATAATAAGTGGCAGTGGTTTAAGGACGGGAATTCTTTATAATTACGCAATGCCGTTTACGATAGAGAAACCTGTATCGGATGTTTTGACTCATAGTCTTGCCACTATAACGGACTTTTATAAGTGCAATCAAGAACATACCGAGCACGTTGTAAATTTATCGATACAATTATTTAAGCAGTTGAGGGTGCTGCATAAATTCCCCAGACAACACTTAAAGATTTTAAAGATAGCGGCATATTTGTACGATACTGGTAAAAAGGTAAGTTTTTACAACTTCGAGAGAAACACGGGGCACGTAATACTTTCGGCAAACATTTACGGTGCTAGCCATAGAGATTTAGTGCTTGCGTCGTTTGTTGCGTCAAACACTGCGATAGAGGACATAAATCTTGTCGAGTGGGCAAAGTATAAAGACCTTGTTTGCGATGAAGACGTCGAAGCAGTTAAGAAGATGGGTACGATGTTAAGGATTGCCAATGCGTTAGACAGAAGTATGTCTGGTGTCGTAAAGGGAATAAACTGCGATATTTTGGGTGATTCCGTAATAATGAAGACGGAAGTAGAGGGCGATGCATCTTTGGAAATTAACTCTGCAATGGAAATAGGCAACGATTTTAGAAGAATTTTCAAAAAGAATTTAGAAATACTTTAATCGATTTCGCCGTGTTTAATTAAGCACGGCGATTTTAGTTTATAAAAGGTGAATGTTGTGGAAAAGATAGCAATAGATTTTGACGGACTATATACAAACATATATAAGTTAGGGTACGGCGTCGTTTTGAGCGAGCCAACTGTTGCCGCAGTCGGCATTGGAGAAAAAGACGATGTTAAGGCAGTCGGCATAGAAGCAAAAAAATTGATAGGAAAAACTGCAGAAAATACAAAAATTGTGTTTCCCGTATTCGAAGGCGAGATTGTTAACGAAGGAGTTGCAACAAAACTTCTTGTTGCTTTTTTGAAAAAAATAGGCATTGTAAGTAGGCTTCAAAGCGTGGAGGCTGTCGTTAGCATACCGTGTGGAGCGACGGCAGAGATGATAGACAAGTACGAGCAAGTCGTAAAAAGCGCAGGCGTAAATAGAGTATATTTTGTTGAAGCACCCATATTGTCTGCATTAGGGCAAAGAGTTCCTTTGTCAGATTCTGCACCGTGCTTTTTAATAGATATGGCTGGGGCTACGACGAATATATCGGCACTTTCGCTAGACGGAATTATTGCAGGAATATCGGTAAATTTCGGCGCAAACAAAATAAGTGTCGACATAATAGATTATATTGCCGAGGTGTACGGGCTTCAAATAGGTCTTTTAACGGCAGAAAGGCTTAAAAAAGAGATTGGAAGTTTAGACGAAAGGGACGGGTTGGCAACAGTCATAAACGGTAGAGATATAAAAACTGGTACGCCGAGGGCGATATCCATAAAAGCCGTTGACATTATGGAACCTGTTAAGGCGTATTTTGACAAAGTCGCTTCGCTTGCTATGAGCGTTTTGGTAAAACTTCCCCCCGAAGTCAGTGCAGAAATTCGTCACGCAGGCGTTTATGTTTCCGGCATATCGACGAGCGTTTACGGGATAGAAAAATACTTAACGGAAAAATTCGGAATGAAAGTCAGCGTTAGCGATAACGGAATGATGAGCGTCGTTTTAGGTGGTGGAGACATAATATCTAACTTGCCACTATTAAAAAAACTTGCAATAAAGCGTTAAAAAGTTTAATAAAAAAAGACATAAAATCGCACTTTTTACTTGAATTAGTCAAAAGGTGCGATATTTTTTTTGTTATAATATCGCAAAAGGAGTTTTGTTGGTGTCAAGAAAGATAGTTGTAACGTCTGGGAAAGGAGGCGTCGGGAAAACCACTGTGACGGCAAACGTCGGTTTAATGCTTGCAAGTTTGGGTTTTAGCGTTGTTTTAATAGATATAGATTTCGGGCTAAATAATTTAGACGTTGTGATGGGACTTGAAAACAGGGTCGTTTTTGATATGGCGGACGTGCTTAACGGTCGGGCAAGAATAAAACAAGCACTTGTACAACATCGGAGTAAAAAAAATCTTTTCGTATTGCCGTCGGACAATTTAAAAAGTTCGTCAAGCGTTACAGGTTCCGGATTAAAACTAATGATAGAAAGTTTAGAAAAAGTTTTCGACTTTGTTTTGCTCGATTGCCCTGCGGGAATAGACGTTGGTTTTCATAGAGCAGTTTCGGTTGCCGATGAAAGTATCGTTGTAACAACGCCGTCGCTCACCAGTTTGCGAGATGCAGATAAAGTTATCGCTATTCTGAAAAGTTACAAAATGCAAAAAATGTCGCTTATCGTAAACAGGGCTAGGGGCGACCTAATAATGGAAAGTAAAATGATGCTTCCCGTCGATATACAAGATATGTTAAAAACAGACTTAATCGGCATTGTTCCGGAGGAAGATGAAGTGTTTTTGTCGGGAGGTAACGAACTGCCCAAAAAGAGTCAAACGTACAAAGCCTTTAAACTTATCGCAGAGAATATTGTAAAAGGCACAAAAAAGTTGTACGACATAACGGATAAGTACACGGGCTTTTTCGGTAGTATAAGGAGGAGTATAAAAAGGAGTATATGAGAAAAAAACAATTAGAGCGAGTAATGAATATGCTTAAAAACGACAGAAACGTAACGTCAGATAATTTTATAAATCTTTTCAAGATAGATTTAAGCAAATTGTTAGCAGATTATTTTGTTAATCCTGAGGGGGTACAAGTGAATTTAGAAAAAAACGGTAACGGTGTTAACGGCATAATAACGTTTTGCGCCGTCGAAATAAAGCCTTTTACCTCTGTTCCCGAAGTAAACTTGTTGTAAAAGGGGGTGCGAAGTTGTCCTTTCGCACTCTTTTATTTTGCGTGTTTGTCAATTTAACTATTGATTTTTTTTTAATAAGATGTTACAATGTAGAAAAATTTGGTTTTTATAAAAACTATATAGTTAAAAAAATTTTTTAAGGTTCGTATTTCACGAGGGAAAGTATGTTTGGAGAATCTGTACATTTAAGCAACTGCTTTGTAACTTGTTTTATTTTAACCATAGTTATATTCGTTGCAACGGTTATAGGAACGATATTAATTGCAAAAAAAAGGCACAGCATAGATTTTTACGGAGAGTCTTGCGACAATTTTTCGATTTCGCCTTTTTACTTTTTTATAGCAGGGTGCTTTATCGCTTCTTGCTGTATGTTTTTTCCGTTAAGTTATGCAGACGGGTTTCTTAAAGTTACCGAAACGGTAGAATGGGACGTTAGTTTTGGAAGAGGCGTTAAGGCTGTCGTTCTTTCTTTGCACAACGCAATGCGTTCTTTCGCAGGGGAGTTAGGGTATTACGACGTTAAAGAAAGCGTGTACGGATTTTTAGGCGAATGTTCTTTTGCAAATTGTTACGCTTGTTTAACGCTTATTTTTTCCGTTGCATCTCCAATTCTTCTTGTCGGTTTTGTTTTGTCGCTGTTTAAGAGTATCGTCGATTACGTCGTTTACGCTTGCAGTTTGAAAAAATTCGTTTGTTATTTTTCAGAACTTAACGAAAAGTCTTTTGCCCTCGCTTACGATATTGCAAAAAACGGTATTTTAGACGAAAAAACTTCAAAACGCAAAAAAGCGTTAATAGTTTTTTGTGGCGTTGACGGTAACGACGAAAACAATGATGATTTAATTGACAACGCAAAACGAATGGGGGCGATATGTTTTGAAAAGGATATTACTGCCGTCAAGCTAAAATCTAGAAAAAGCACTAACAGAAAGATGTTTTTTATCGCCGAAGATGAAAGCGACAACGTTAACAAGGCGTTAAAAGTAATTAAAAGTTGTAAATCAAACTCGGCATTAAATAATAAAAATACAGAGTGTTTCGTTTTTGCGACCACAGCCAGCAGTCAGGCATTGCTAGATACCGTTAGCGCATCAAACGAAAACGATACGGGGAACGAAGATTTTAACGATATTAAAATTCGCCGTGTAAACACCCAAAGAAATCTCGTTTATAAATTTTTAAGCGATTATTCCATATTCAAAGACAACGTTAAGTGTCAAAGGGGCAATAAGTTAAACCTATTGATTATCGGGCTCGGAAAACAAGGCTTTGAGTTTTTGAAAGCACTTTGTTGGTACGGACAGATGATTGGTTACGAACTTAATATTAACGTTTTCGATTCTGCCGACGACTTGCAGGAAAAGGTAAAAGCAGTTATGCCGGAAATTATCGAATTTAACGGCGTGGAAATGGACGGAGAGCCTTATTACAATATTAATTTTTACGACGGAATCGATGTTGAAAGTTCTGAATTTTTTGAAAAAATTAAAGAAATCGGCAAAATTACAACGGCGTTCGTGTTACTTGGCGACGACGAATTGAATTTGGAAACGTCTATTAAATTATCAACGGAATACGCCCGTGTTTACGGCAAAGAAGAGTTAAAGAATTTAGACATGTTTGCCGTCGTTTACAACACTGCGCAAAATCGTGTCATAAAAGATAACGGTGGTCTTTCGTACATTGCTGGCAAAGAGGGGTACAACGTTACTTTGATAGGCGACGTTTTATCTCGTTATTCTTATGATAGTATAGTCATGCAAAAAGAGGAAGAAATGGCGCTTGCTTGCCACTTAAAGTGGGTGTCCACTTGCGACGAAAGTACAAAAGAAGCCTCAAGGAGAGAATTTTACCGACACGAGTATTACAGAAATTCTTCCATGGCAGAGGTTATTCACAAGGCTCGTAGACACTCTTTGAATATCAAAGAGGGCGAAAGGTTGGAGCGTTATAGTTATAAAAATACGACGGTGGACGTTTTGGAGCATAAGAGGTGGAATGCCTATATGCGCTCGGAAGGTTTTGTTCGTGGTAAATCAAAAGATTTGATAGCAAAAATCCATAAAGATTTAATTCCTTTCGATGAACTTTCTCAAGCCGACAAGGATAAAGATAAAATAGTAAATTCATAAAGTCAAAACAAAATAAAACGTTTTATTACATTGATAAACAGCCCGTGCAATTGGTGTTTAAAAACTCCAATTGCACGGGCTGTTTAAGTCATAAATTAAATTTAATAATCGAAAAAGATTTTTAGATATTACTTGATTTTTTCAACTAGGTAGGGGATAGCACTTTCGAAATCGACGCCGTACCAGTTGTGATTTTTGTTGTTCATTGTAATGCTTATACATTCAACCGTGTAGTCAACGGCGATTTTAAGGCTTTCTTCAAATGATTTTCCTTTTGTTAAAGCGCCACAAAGCGTGCTTGCAAAAACGTCTCCGGTACCGTGGAAAGAAGTCGGTAACTTTTCTCTGTAATAGGAAAAGTATTGCATCGTTTGTCCGTCTAGTGCATAAACGCCAATCGTTTTACCGTTATCAAGCGATATGCCTGTCAAAACTGCTTTTTTTGCTCCCAATGCCACCAATTTTTTTAATAAATCTTTTACGTATTCCTCTGAATATCCTTCGTCAACGTACGGTATATCAAGCATATAAGACGCTTCGGTTAAGTTGGGCACGATAATGTCTGCTTTTTTGCAAAGGTTTGCCATTTGCAGAGCAAATTCATTGTTAAAACCTGCGTACAAACTTCCGTTGTCGCCCATAACGGGGTCAATCAAAACAAAATTGTCTTTTGTCTTAAAGTCTTTAAATATTTTGGAAACGATGTCTAGTTGTTCAAAAGAACCAAGATATCCCGAATATAAAGCGTCAAAAGAAATATTTTCTTTTTTCCAGTGATTTGCAATGTCGGTTAAATCGCAAGTAAGGTCTCTAAAAGTAAAACCTTTAAAAGCCGTGTGTGTAGACAAAACGGCTGTCGGTAAAACTGCCGTTTCCACTCCGAAAACGGAAATGATTGGTAGTGCAACTGTAAGCGAACATTTGCCCACGCACGAAATGTCTTGTATTGATAATGCTCTTTTCATATTTAGTCCTCCTTAAAAACGTTGTCGAAGAGTTCTAGTTTAGAAGCTTTCAAAACGCTTGTTGTAACGCTAGGTGCAAGACGAGGGAATATTCTTCCGAAAAAGGTTAAAAAGCATCCGTCGACACCCATAACGATTCTCTTTTTCTTTTTTGCAAGCCCTTTTACGATTTTTTTAGCAGCTTTTTCGACGGGCATCATAAGTTTGTTTATTAACTTGTTATTTTTGTCCGTAACACTCATCTTGTGTAAAATATTTGTTCTTATAAATCCGGGGTAAACGCCGGCAATATAAATTTGTTTTTTATAATCTTGTTGCAAAGTTTCCGTAAAGCCCCTTACTGCAAACTTTGTGGCGCAATACATACTTTCGCCTACAACGGCGCACATTCCCGCAGAACTTGAAATATTGCAAATCGTAGGAGAGGAAGATTGTTTTAAAAGTGGTATCAAAATTTTCGTTGCGTTAATTACACTTAAAAAGTTGGTCGCAATTATGCTTTCTATTTCTTCGTCGGTGTAATTTTCAAACTTTTCAAACGGCAACATAAATCCGGCGTTGTTAATTAAAATGTCGGGATGAATGTCGTTTTCTACCAAATAATCGTAAAAATCTTTCCAATTTTCTTTAACGGAAACGTCAAAAAGCCTGTAGGAGAAATTATCTTTTTTTTCTCCCAAAGTTTCAATGTTTTTTAATAGTTTTTCTTCGTTTCTGGCAATGCCGATGATTTTGCAATCGTATTTTTCGATTAAAAGTTTCGCAACGTTAAATCCGATGCCACCACTTGCACCCGTAATAATGACGGTTTTTCCAAATAAATGATTTTTCTTTTTCATAATTAATCCCCTTTTCAGTAATTTTACAGCAACGCAAAAAAAATTGCAAGCGTTGTACTCACATTTTTTAGGCAAACAAAAACGAACCTTGAAATTAACTCAAGGTTCGTTTTTGTTTTTCGTTGGTGCCGAAGGCGGGACTTGAACCCGCACGGTATCGCTACCACTGGATTTTGAGTCCAGCGCGTCTGCCAGTTTCACCACTTCGGCACAATTTGTCAAAAATATTCTTGCAATACGCTCATATTTTTGGTAAAATAGTGTGAGTAAGGGAAAAAGATAAACTCTTTTTCGCAACTACTTTAAGATAATATCACATTTTTTTTAATAAAGCAAGCATTATAAAGGAATTTTTATGGAAAAATTAGTTCTAATTGACGGAAACAGTTTAATAAATAGAGCATTTTATGCAATGCCTCTTTTAATTACCAAGGACGGAGTTTACACAAATGCCGTTTACGGCTTTCTAAATATGTTTTTTAAAATGTTATCCGAACAAAAACCCACTTACTGTGCAGTTGCTTTCGACGTGCACGCAAAAACTTTTAGGCATAAAATGTACGAAGAGTATAAAGGGAAAAGAAAGCCTATGCCGGAGGAACTCAGACCACAGATAGGTTTGTTAAAAGACGTTTTGCGTTTAATGAACGTAACTGTAATAGAGCAAGAAGGAATAGAGGCTGACGACATAATTGGAACAATAGCGAAAAACACCAGCGTGCCGACTTATATTTACACGGGCGACAAAGATTCTTTTCAACTTGTCGACGAAGAAACGTACGTGTGTTTTACAAAGCGTGGTATAACCGATTTAGAGGTGTACGGGCAAAATAATTTTAAAGAAAAAACAGGCTTAGTACCAAAGCAGATTATAGATTTAAAATCTCTTATGGGTGATGCGTCCGACAACATACCGGGCGTTGCCGGAATAGGGGAGAAAACTGCTCATTCTCTTTTGGAAAAATACGGGTCTTTAGACGGTGTTTATCAAAATATTGACAAGATAACGGGAAAACTTAAAGAAAAATTGATATCGGGAAGGGAACAGGCTTATTTGTCTTACGAATTAGCCACCATTTGTACCACGTGCGACGTTGATACCGACGTTACGAAAATGATAATAAAAACGCCGTTTTCTTTGTCGGTAAGGCAAAAATTTATTGATTTAGAGTTTAAGTCTCTTGCGTCTAGAAAAGAATTGTTTTTAGATGCCGATGATGAAGAAGTTGAAAAAATGGAGCAATCGTTAGAGGAAACGCAAGAAAAAGAAGACGAGTTGATAGAAAAAAACGTTTATACAGATTTAAGTCTTCCGACAGATTTTTTCGGGCATAACGAATATACGATTGCGATTTTAGAAAGAAAAATATGTGTATACAGCGCAAAAAAAGAGTATCAAATTGCAATAAAGGGTGCAAATTTGTTAGACGAAGGCGTTCTTTTGTCGGAAGCGTTAAAATTTTTGTATCCCGTTTTCAAAAAAAACGGCAAGGTTGTCGTTTACGACAAAAAGAAGTTGTATCACCTATACAGTCAATTGGGAGAAAGCCTTGAGGGGCTTTGCGTGGAAGACGTTTCCATAATGAAGTATCTTGCCGATTTTTCTGGTGGTGCGCAAACGATAGAGGAGTTTTTAAGCGAAGACGGTGGAACTTTAGATAATCCTGCTTTTACCCTCAATCAGCGTTATACGGAGTTGTTAGAGCAAATTAAGTCGCAAGAGTTAGAAAAATTATATTACGAAATTGAATTGCCACTTGTAGACGTTTTGTTTTCTATGGAGAGGACGGGCTTTAAAATCGATTACGAAGCCTTGCAAAAAACGGGCGAGGTTTATGCAAAGAAGATAAAAGAGTTGGATGGCAGAATATGTGAACTTGCCGGTAACGAAAACTTAAACGTCAATTCTCCGAAGCAACTTGGCGAACTACTTTTCGAACAATTAAAAATAGGAAAAGGCAAAAAGAAAAAAACGGGATACTCGACATCGGCAGAGGTGTTGGAGTCTCTTGAAGATGCGCATGAAATCGTACCACTTATTTTGCAATACAGAAAAATTCAAAAAATACAATCGACGTATATCGAGGGCTTTAAGCCGTTAATAGATAAGTCGTCGGGGTTGATACACACTTCGTTTAATCAAACTCTAACAGCGACGGGCAGACTTTCAAGCAAAGAACCAAACTTGCAAAATATACCGATAAAAGAAGAAATGGGCAAAGAGTTAAGGAAGTTTTTCGTACCAAAGGGCAGGGATAGATTGATTATAAGTGCAGATTATTCGCAAATAGAGTTAAGGTTGCTTGCGTCGTTTTCGAATTGTAGCCACCTCATAGAAGCGTTTAACAGAGGTGAGGACGTGCACTCAACGACGGCATCGAAGGTGTTTAACGTTCCATTAGATAAGGTTACGCCATTGGAAAGGAGAAATGCAAAAGCCGTCAACTTCGGCATAATTTACGGAATGAGCGAATACGGGCTTGCGAAAAACATAAAAACCTCTCCAAAACTTGCAAAAGAGTATATTGATTCTTACTTTTTGGAATTTCCGGAAGTCAAGGCGTATATGCAACGCAACGTTGAGTTTGCAAAAGCAAACGGTTATGTGTTAACGCTGTTAAAAAGGCGTCGATATATCAGAGAATTGCAAAGTACCAATTATAATTTGCGTTCTTTCGGGGAGCGTGTCGCAATGAATATGCCACTTCAGGGCTCTGCGGCAGACGTAATAAAAATAGCAATGTTAAACGTTTACAATAGACTAAAAAAAGAAAAATTAAAATCAGAACTTATTCTTCAAGTGCACGACGAACTAATCATCGACGCATATAAAGAAGAAAAAGAAGAAGTAATAAAAATATTAAAAGAGGAAATGGAAGGCGCAGTAAATTTACTTGTAAAACTCACGGTGGAAGTTTCTTCGGGGGAAACGTGGTTCGATGCGAAATAAGAAAAAAAGAGTAAGAGTAATAGCATTAACGGGTGGAATAGGAAGTGGAAAAAGTTTGGCGCTGTCAGTTATAAAAAGCGCAGGCTTTTACACCGTTTCTTGCGACGAAATCGTTGCAGAATTGTATAAAAAAAGATGGTTTTTAAAAGAGATAAAAAAGATTTTTCCCTTTGCCGTGTCGGGCAAAATAAGGCTTAAAGTCGATAAAAAAATTATTGCAAAAGAAATTTTTGTAAATGGCGAAAAGAGAGAAAAATTAAACGCTTTAACCCACTCAAAAGTTTTGGAAAGTGCCTTAAAAAAATGCAATAAATACGGGAAGAAAAAAGGTGTTGCATTCGTGGAGGTGCCGTTACTTTTCGAGGGTAAATTCGAGGGCGATTTTGACGGTGTTATCGTGGTAAAAAGGGAGATTGTGGAGAGAATAAAAAGCGTTATTGCACGCTCAAAACTCACAAAAGAACAAGTCGAAAGTAGAATAAATGCGCAAATAGATTACGATAGTTTTGATTTTTCAAAATACTTTGTGATAAATAATAACGGAAATAAAATTGAATTTGAAAAAGAGGTGTTAAAAACGCTTAAAAAAATTAGTAACGAATAAAGCCGTCGGCAAAAAACTTAAAGCCGAAAAACTAAACCGTTGTGTAAAAAGCGACGGTTTTTTTGCGCATTGAAGGGGAAATTTTTGCGCATAATAATATTAAAAATGAAAAAGTTTCGTCGTTTGTTTTTTTTCGTGGTGATAGCGTGTTGCTTTATTTTGCCTTGCGAAAATATTTTTACAATTAAAAATAGTGATTTTGCATATAGTTTTCCGAGATATGATATAGAAGACGGCTTTTTTTTGAGGGGCAAATTTTTCACGTCGTACCCGTCGTCAAGTGAGGAAAGGAAGTTTAACGTAAAACTTGCTTCAAAGTCGCTTGATAAAATTTTTTTAGATGTCAATCAAGAATTTTCATTTAATCGCACGGTCGGAATAAGGAGTGAGGAAAGGGGATACAAAAAATCAAAAATCATAGTAGACGGCAAATTCGTAGACGGATTAGGGGGAGGCGTGTGTCAAGTTTCTACAACGCTGTATAACGCCGTGTTGCTATCGGGACTTAAGGTTACCGAATATCACTCACATTCTTTACCGGTAAGTTACGTTGCGCCGTCGTTTGACGCAATGGTCAATTACAGTTCTGCTGACCTACGTTTTGTAAACGACACGAAGTCGCCGATATATATATCCTGCACGGCAGACGATTCGCAAATAGAGATAAAAATTTACGGCGAAAAAATGAGTGGCAAATACGTTAGACAAAGCGTTGTTACGAAGACGCTGGAAATACCCACGCCCGAAGTGATTTTGGGCAGTACAAAAGAATATCCCGAATTAAGCGTTGGCGAAAGGAAATGGATAAGTTACGGAAAAGAGGGTGTAGAGAGCGAAGGCTTTTTAATATTCGTCGAGGACGGAAAAGTTGTTAAAATAAATAAAATTCGTAAAGACGTTTACAAGCCTTTGAGGGCGCAAATAGTGGAAATCGTCGAGTGAATATTGTTAAAAAAATAACGGCTTTTATTCTTGTAAAGTTTTTGGTTGCTGGGGGATAGGTTTAGTATTAAGCCTTTTGAAAAGTCGCAAAATCATAACGGCGCCGACGATAAGTGCAATCGAAGACATAATCGGCGTTGCCCACAAAATGTAATCGAGCCCGAAAATTTTTCTGATAATAAAAAACAACGCTATATCGAAAGAACCTTTGTGAAGTAGCGACAGAACAAAAGGTCTTATACCTTCGCCGATTGCTTGAAAGACTGCTATAATTACAAAAAGCAATGGATAAATTGCAACGGCAATGCACAAAACTCGTAAAAATTTCGTTCCGTAAAAAATCGTGTCTGCATCGTTGATGAAAAATGTGATTAACTGTGGCGCAAATATATACGAGCAAAGGCTACATATAAAAGAGAAAATAACGGTTAGCATAGCGGAAAAACCGATTACTTTTTTCATTCTTTTAAGCCGATTAGAAGAATAGCAATAAGCGACTATCGGTAAAATGCCTTGCGTAATACCCTGATTTATGGCATAAGCGAGCGAATCGATTTTTCTCACTACGCCGACACCTGCTACGGCAGAACTTGCACCCATTTCGGAAATCATTCCGTTTAAGATGCAGTTAGAAACTTGTCCGACGGAAAGAAGCAAAAAACTAGGCGTACCCGATTTTAAAATATCGCCAAGCGTAGCACGAATATTTCTTTTATTTTCGAGCGTGAATCGAAAAATCGACACTTCTTTATGTCTCAATATGTATATGATGAAATAGACCATAGAAACTGCGTTAGAAATGGCAGTTGCTATTGCGGCTCCTATTACTTCGTTACCTTTTGGCAGTAACACGAACATAAAAAGAGGGTCTAACGCCATATTGAGTATTGCACCCAAAGTTATGCCGAAACTTGCGATTTTAGATTGACCCGTACAGCGTACGAGGTGAGCAAACACGGCAGAAAGGATTGTCGGAATTCCACCGATAACAATTGTGATTATCGTGTACCAAACGGCGTAATCTATATTTTCGGCGTCGCCACCGATGGCGAATAAGAGGGGTCTGGAAATAAGCCCGATAACGAGTGAATAGCACGCCGTTGCAATCAACGCTCCGAAAACGGATAAAACGAAAGCACGCTTTGCACGGTTTTGGTGCCCTTCGCCTATTGAACGAGAAATAACGCTGGCACCACCTATGCCGAATAGGTTGGCAATAGCCGTCATAATATTGTAAATCGGAAGACATAGCGACACTGCCGCAACAGCCGCCGCATTTTCCGTTAAGCCGACGTACCAAGTGTCTGCGAGGTTGTAAATTACCGTAATGATTTGACTTATGATTGTCGGAATAATCATAGTGGCAACGGCTTTTGTAACGGGCATGTCGGCATAAATTTTTTTCTCTCTTAATTCTAACTCCGATTGATTTTCCACTTCACCTTTTTCCATAGATTTTCCCTTCTTTATCTTTCACGCATATTATACTCTGTTTTTTTGCATAGTCAAACGTTTGCAGGCTTTTAATTTTAATTAAAAAATTTTTGTAAGTAAAAAAGGTATTGTTATTTTTTAGACCGTTTCTGCCGTCTCACTCTGTTAATATGCCTTTCAAAATCACCGTTGGATATGAGTTCTGCGAGTACGTGCTGGATAAAAGTGGGCACAGTGCAAGAGTAAAATCCTAATTTTTCTTCAAAAACGCCGATAAGTTTTTTTGGCAAAACCATATAGCCCGTGCGTAATGCAGGCGAAACGGTTTTGGAAAAAGTATTCATATAAATCACGTTGTCATTTGTCGAGTGCGAAAATAAAGTTTCCTCGTGCTTTTTTGAAATCGAAAATTCCGATTCAAAATCGTCTTCAACTATATATGCGTTGTTTTTTTCTGCCCAACGTAAATATTCGTGTTTTTTAGATGCCGTTGCCGAAACACCACTCGGGAAACTGCGATAAGGCGAAACGTGTAAAACGTCGGCTTTACAAGCCTGCAACGCTACGCTTTCTATACCGTCGTTGCCTAGTGGTAACGTATCGAACGTAATATCGGCGGCCTTGTATACTTGTTCGATTTTTTTATACGACGGGCTTTCTATTGCATATCGTTTATCTCTTCCCAAGAGTTCTGGGATAAGTCCGTACAGATATTCCGAACCTGCGCCAATAATGATTTGTCGCGGGCTTGCGAAAATCCCACGACTTCGTGCAAGATACAAACTTAATTCTTCTTTCAATTCTTCGCAACCGTGGTTCGGCGAGCGTTTGAGAATGCCGTCGCCTAAATCACTTATTACTTTTCTCATCGTTTTGGCAAATACTGAAAAGGGGAAGGTGTTGTTATTCGTTGCGTCGTCGGGGTAGAGTAACGCTAGGTTTTTGTTTTGTACGTAGTCGCTCTCGCTAAACAGCGCAAAGCCGTCGCCTTTTTTAAATATAATGAAATATCCACTGCGTTCTTTCGGCTCCACGTATCCCTCGTCAGAAAGAAGCCCGTAAGCGTGCTCGACCGTTATCGTGCTTACACCCGTTTCGTTTGCAATCGTCCGTTTGGACGGCAGTTTGTCGTTGTACGGATAAATGCCTTTTACGATATCTTCACGCAATTGTTTGTATAACTGAATGTAATATGGCTCTTTAGAGTTTTCGTCGATAATATACTTCATCTGGTATTATAAAATTCTCCTATTTTGATTATTTACACATAGCCAAAATTATTATATAGTAAATCAAAAATAAAATCAAGGAGAAAAAACAAATGTCAGAAAATCATTACGAACTCAACAAAAATCTTGCTCAAATGTTAAAAGGTGGGGTTATAATGGACGTAACCACTCCCGAACAGGCAAAAATAGCCGAAGAAGCGGGGGCTTGTGCCGTAATGGCATTAGAGCGTATTCCCGCCGATATACGTGCGGCGGGAGGCGTGTCTCGTATGAGCGACCCGAAAATGATTAAAGGTATACAAAATTCCGTATCAATTCCTGTTATGGCAAAATGTCGTATCGGGCATTTTGCCGAAGCGCAAATATTGCAAGCGATAGAAATCGACTTTATCGACGAAAGCGAAGTGCTTTCGCCGGCAGACGATAAATACCATATAGACAAAACAAAGTTTGACGTTCCGTTCGTGTGTGGCGCAAAGGATTTGGGCGAAGCGTTGCGAAGAATTAACGAGGGTGCTGCTATGATACGTACGAAAGGCGAACCCGGTACGGGCGATATCGTTCAAGCCGTTCGCCATATGAGAATGATGCAGTCGGAAATTCGTCGAATTGGCGCATTGTCCGAAGACGAATTGTTTGACACGGCAAAGCAATTACAGGTGCCTTACGAACTCGTTAAATGGGTACACGTCAACAAAAAACTCCCCGTCGTCAATTTTGCCGCAGGAGGCGTGGCAACTCCTGCAGATGCCGCCCTCATGATGCAACTCGGTGCGGAAGGCGTATTCGTCGGCTCGGGTATTTTTAAATCGGGCAATCCGGAAAAGCGTGCCGCCGCTATCGTAAAAGCAGTAACGAATTACAACGATGCAAAATTGATTGCAGAACTTTCGGAAGATTTAGGCGAAGCAATGATTGGTATAAACGAACAAGAAATAGAACTTTTGATGGCTGAACGGGGGAAATAGTATGAATGTGGGTGTTTTGGCTTTACAGGGCGCATTCGTAGAGCACCTCGTAGCGCTAAAAAAACTTGGTGTCGACGCTTTTGAAATAAGGCAAAAAAAAGATTTAGAAAGACGTTTAGACGGGCTTATTATCCCTGGTGGCGAAAGTACGGTAATGACGAAATTGCTTTACGACCTTGATATGTTTCCTTCGCTTAAAGAAAAAATTCTTAGTGGTTTGCCCGTGTTTGGAACATGTGCGGGACTAATACTATTAGCCAAAAAAGTCGAAGGTGGTAAACCGTGCCTTGCCACCATGGATATTACGGCAAAGCGCAACGCATACGGTAGACAACTCGGTAGTTTTAGTACGCAAGGCGAGTTTAAAGGAATAGGCAATATTCCGTTTACTTTTATCCGTGCGCCTTACGTAAGCGCCGTGGAAAAAAACGTGGAAGTGTTGGCAGAAGTCGATGGAAAAATCGTCGCCGTAAAACAAAACAATCAACTCGTTACGGCTTTTCATCCCGAATTAAACGACGACTTGTCGGTGCACGAATATTTTTTGGAAATGATTGAAAAAAGTTCTATGTAAAATACGGAGTAACGTTTTGTTTCGTTAAACCTTTAATATTGAGAAAAAGACTTAAACAAAAAAGTTCGTTAATGTAACGGGCTTTTTGTTTTTAAAAGAAAATCGTGCTAAAAAAAAGAAGTAAAACAACGTTTTAAGCAAAATAAATTTTTTTTCGACAAAATATTGAAAAAACCTTGAAAAAAATTGTAAAGATTAAAAAAATGTGTTACAATATAAATAAATTTTGCACAAATAGTGCGTTTAGGAGGTTTTTATGTCTAAATTTGGCAAAGCACTTGGTTTCGACCCGGTGGAAAAGAAAACCAGTGTCAAGACAGAAATCGTTGCAGGTATCGTTACCTTCCTCGCAATGTGTTACATCTTGACGGTTAACCCCAACCAGATACTCTATAATGGTACGGAAAATGCAATGTGGTCATCGTTATTTATGGCAACGGCATTCGGTGCAATTATCGGTACGCTTTTAATGGCATTCCTTGCAAAAATGCCTTTGGCACAAGCATCGGGTATGGGACTTAACTCAATGGTTGGCTCTATAATCGGTGGTGGTGTTGGTGCTTACGGTTATGGTTTTGAATTTACTATCGGTCAAACCTTTATGATGGTTCTCATCTCCGGTATACTTTTCGTTCTTTTATCAACGGTTAGTATCAAGGGTAAAACGTTCCGTGAACTTGTGTTTGACGGTATGCCCGTCGCTGTTCGTGGTGCAATTTCCGTCGGTATCGGTTTGTTTATTGCTTACATCGGTTTCCAAAATTCTGGTATCATCGTTGGTAATCAATACACCGTTTCTGCTTTAATTGATTTCACTGCATACGACATTAACGTTGCAGGTGCTGCAGTTTGCATTTTCGGTTTATTCTTAATTGCAATTCTCGACAAGTTGAATGTTAAAGGTTCCGTTATTATCGGTATTTTAGGTGCAACCGTTTTGGGTATCCCACTCGGCGTAACAAACATCAATATCATAACTGGAACACAAGCAGGTATTTCTTGGAAATTCTGGGAAAACTTTAAAAATTACTTTGCCGGTGGAGAAAACAGCGTTTTCGGTTCATTTACTTCGGTATTTACAGAAGGCTTCCCCGCAGGTTCCGTCTTCACAATTATAATGCTTATCATCACTTTCTGTATGATTGATATGTTCGACACGATGGGTACAATCGTTGGTTGCTGTGGTGGTAACAGAATTCTTTCCGACGAAAACAACAAACCTCACAATTACGATAAAATAATGATGAGTGACGCTATCGGTACAGTTGCAGGTGCAATCTGTGGTACTTCAACGGTAACAACCTTCGTTGAATCCGGTTCCGGTGTCTCTGCCGGTGGTAGAACAGGTCTTACAGCGTTTACAACTGCTTGCATGTTCTTCTTGGCAATATTTGCACTTCCGCTATTTGCAACAATTCCTTCTGCTGCAACGGCTTCTGCACTTATTTACGTTGGTGTCTTGATGATGAAAAACAACGTTAAATCGATTGATTTCTCAAATGCAATCAACGCAACGTCTGCATTCCTCACCATCGTTATCATGGTTCTTTCTTACTCCATAACAAAGGGTATCGGTATCGGTATGGTTTCTTACACGATTATGTCTCTTATCGCTTACGTTGTAGAAATCATCGTTTACGCTTGCAGAAAGAACAAAACAACCGTTAACGAAAAGGGCGAAACAGTCGAAATCGAAAAACCGAAATTCAACGTTTCCGTCGTTGCAATCATCGTAACGGTATTGTTCCTCGTTTACTTCTTAGTTCCGGTAGTTATTAATGCACCAACGACAACTGTTTAATAGTTGAGGCATGAAGTTAAAACTAAAACGAGATTAAAATTACAAAAAACTCCAAGACTATGGGGCAGAAAAGGGCTGTCAACTCGTTGTTGACGGCTCTTTTGGTATTTTAAACGCATTTAAGTTTGCGTAAAAAATTTTTGTTTGTCATAAGCGTTGATTTTACATTTATTTTTTGATATAATTTTTACGTAAAAAAAGGGGAAGTAAATATGACGGAAAAATTAGCAAAAGAGGGAATAGATTTTTTTATTGAAGACGGCGTTTTGGTGTCTTTTAAAAGCGACGCAAACGTGGTGATTATCCCCGAAGGCGTAACGGAAATTAAAGAGAGCGCTTTTTTTAGAAAAGACCATATTTTGAGGATAGAGTTTCCCTCCACGTTAAAAAAAATAGGGGCGTACGCCTTTTACAAGTGCAGTAAACTTAAACAAATTGTATTGCCAAACGGGTTAACGGAAATCGGCGATTATGCCTTTTCTTACAATCTCGTTAAAGAGTTTGTTATTCCGTCCACCGTTTCTTGTATCGGCAAATCGGCTTTTGCCTATTCGTCTTTTTTGAAAAAACTCTGTATTAGTAGCAGTGTAGAATGTATTGAAGACAGCACTTTTTTGTGCTGTGGGGCGTTGACGGAAATTGTTATTCCCGATAATGTAAAGTATATTAGAGACAGTGCTTTTGCTTCTTGCGAACGGGTAACCACAATAAACCTTGGTAACGGAGTGGAAGAAATTGCGTCGATGGCTTTTTACGGAATGAAATATTTGTCTTCCGTAACGCTCCCCAAATCTTTGAAAAAAATAAATTACGGCGCTTTTGAAAATTGTATTAGATTGCGTACCGTAAACGCTTTGTGCGAAACGTCCGTTTTGCAAAAAAGCGCTTTTATCGGCACGCCTTACGAAAAAATTTTAAGTAAAAAAAAGTAAATAAGTAACCAATTAAAAGAAAAACAAGTCGAATTTTTCGACTTGTTTTTTTAGTACTTTAGCCTTTTGTTTGTCAACAATTCATTTTTATATTTTTTTGCAAATTCTTTTGCAAGTGGCAAATTCTGTTCGGAAAAGTTGCCACATTCTTTCGGCGTCGCACCGGGGATATCGCCTTCGAAATTTATTATGAAATCACATGCGTCAATCACTAAATCAAAAACGTCTTTACTCTGCAGGTCATTAAATAATACGAGGTAAAAACCCGTTCTGCAACCCATGGGACCAAAGTAAACGACGTCGTCTTTTATTTTACTGTTTCTAAAAAACGTCGCACCCAAATGCTCTATCGTGTGCATTGCGGAATTTTCCATCGGCGTTTCTCTATTCGGGGCGGTAAACCTCAAGTCGAACGTCGTAACGACGGTGCTGTTTTTTTCGTCCTTTCTAGAAACGTAAAGACCAGGCAATAAGTTTAAGTGGTCGATTGTAAAGCTTGCAATTTTTTCCATAATGCACCCAAAAAAATTTCTTCTTTGAAAATATATCAAAAAATTATGCGATTGTCAACCGTCACGCCGTATTGACACAAAATAAGCAAAATGTTATAATTATAATATAATAAAATATAAAGCGTTAGTATGGATTATTTGATTTTCGATATCGAATGTTCCGACGGGCAACATATTTGCGAGTTCGGGTTTGTAAAGTTCGATGAACAATTTAATATTTTACAGCGTGATTGCATTACGATAAATCCCGAAAAACCTTTTAAGCTTTCGGGCCGTTTTCACGATAGCGATATGAGTCTCGCTTTTTCCAAAGAGCGTTATTTAAGTAGCCCTTCTTTTCCTCAAGTTTACCAAAAAATTAAGGGCATTATAGAGCAAGAGGGCGTTACGATAATAGGCTTTTCTATGCACAACGACGCAGGCTTTTTGGCAACGGCAACGGAAAGATACAAGTTACCGATGATAAATTTTCAGTATTACGATTTGCAAAAACTATATAAATCGTATTCTAAATCGAAAAATGTAACGTCTATCAAGCATTTGGTGGAACTTTTAGGTATTAGCGACGTTACGCTCCACAAAAGCGACGACGACTCTTTTGCTACGATGAAAATATTAAAAGCCATTTGTGAAAAAGAAAATTTAAGCGTTTCGGACACTCTGTCGTTGCTTCTTAAAATGCACGGCTCGTACGAAAAGGAAAGGGCAAAGGAGAAAACGCTTTCGTTAATCGACAGAGTAAACGCCGGCAACAGAAACGCAAAAAAAGAATATGCCTTAAAATTTGCCAAAAGGTTAAAGGTTAACAAAAGCGCAAAACAAAATTTTATCAAAGGCAAAAAGGTTTGCATAAGTTATTATTTACAAAAGTCAAACTTTAATCTTTATTTAGCACTTGTTAAAAAGATTTTTTCGTTAGGCGCCATCTGTACTGCAAACGCCACAGAGTGTCAGGTGTTTATTGTCGCAAACAAGCCGTCTTTCGTGGACGTACGGCAACGGAAAGCGCAGTCTGTAAGCACTTCTCAAAAGGAAATAACCTTTATCGAATTGGAAGATTTTTTTAAAGAGGTTGGCTGTACGGAAGAAGAACTTACAAAAGTAAATTTCGTAAACAAAAAATATATAAAATAACGATAAAAACTTAAAAACCGCCGAGCAAAATGCTCGGCGTTAGTCTTTGTGTTTTTCAATTTTTTAATATTAAAAGTTGGTTTAACTTTTGCATTTTTTCTTTTGTCGGCTCGCTTAAACTTTCAAAAGGAAAGGGTATTTTTAATTGGTCGTACTTCACTTTGCAAATTTTTTTAAACGGCAACAATTCCACCTTGTCGACGCACGGGTGATTTAAGATTATTTCGTTTAATTTTTCGATGTTTTCTTCCGTGTCGTTAACAGTCGGGATAATCACTTGCCTAATCGTTGTTTTTATGTTTTGCTCGTTTAAGTAATTTAAAAAGCGTAAGGGAGAGGATATAGAGCAACCGACGTTGCTTTTATAAAGTTCGTCCGTCGTGTACTTAACGTCCAAAAGCACTCTGTCCGTTAAAGAGAGCAATTCTTTTATTGTGTCGTTTAAAATACTCCCCGAACTATCTAGGCAGGTGTTTATATCTCTTTTTTTTGCCAAAGCAAAAAGTTCTTTAACAAACTCTGCTTGTAAAATAGGCTCTCCGCCGGAAACGGTTATGCCACCGTCTTTCCCGAAATATTCTTTAAATCTTTCTGCTTTTTCAATCACTTCTTTTGCAAAATATTCTTTGCCCTGCGTTGCGTCCCAAGTGTCGGGATTATGGCAACATTTACAATGCAAATTACAACCTTGTAAAAAAACGACGTATCTTACGCCAGGCCCGTCCACCGTGCCTAAACTTTGAAATGAATGAATTCTGCCTTTTGTACTCATATGCTTTCGTGGAAGGTTCTGCTTATAACTTCCCTTTGTTGTTCTTTAGATAATTTTACAAAATTTACAGCATACCCCGACACCCTTATTGTGAGGTTGGGGTAGTCTTCTGGGTGCTCGTAAGCCTTGATAAGCGTTTCCCTGTTCATAACGTTAACGTTTATATGGTGTGCGTTTTTCTTAAAGTATCCGTCCAAAATCGCCACCAAGTTGGAAATTCGTTCTTCGTCGTTTTTGCCAAGTGCTTCGGGCGTGACGGAAAAGGTGTTGGAAATTCCGTCTCTGCAATCGTCGTAACTTATTTTTGCCACAGAGTTAAGTGACGCCAAAGCGCCGTTTTCTTCACGATTGTGCATTGGATTTGCACCGGGGGCAAAAGGTGCACCGTTCGGTCTTCCGTCGGGCGTAGCACCCGTGTGTTTTCCGTACATAACGTTGGATGTTATCGTTAAAACGGAAAGGGTATGTTCGGCATTTCTGTAAGTCGGTGTTTTTCTTAATTGATTTATCACTTTGTGTGCCATATTTTTGGCAATTAAATCAACTCTGTCGTCGTCGTTGCCGTATTTTGGAAACTCGCCCGTCGTTTCAAAACCGCAAATAAATCCGTTCTCGTTCTTTATCGGCTTAACTTTTGCGTATTTTATTGCCGAAAGCGAATCGGCGACAACGGAAAAACCTGCAACGCCAAACGCCATAAATCTATGCACGTAAGTGTCGTGAAGCGCCATTTGAATTTTCTCGTATGCGTACTTATCGTGCATGTAATGGATTATGTTCATCGTGTTAACGTAAAGTTTGCAAAGCCATTCGAGGTACATGTCGTATCTTTCCATAACGGCGTCAAAGTCGAGCGTCTCGGCGTCTATAACGGGCATTTGAGGGCCAAGATGAATTTTGCTCGTTTCGTCGTAGCCACCGTTTAGGGCAATGAGCAAAAGTTTTGCCAAATTACACCTTGCACCGAAAAATTGCATTTGTTTGCCAACTTGCATTGCCGAAACACAGCAAGCAATGGCGTAATCGTCGCCGTAAATTTTTCTCATCAAATCGTCGTTTTCGTACTGAATGGAATCGGTATCCTTGGAAACTTTTGCGCAAAAACGCTTAAAATTTTCCGGCAGTGCGTTAGACCATAATATCGTCAAGTTCGGTTCGGGTGCAGGGCCTAAATTGTATAGGGTGTTGAGGATACGATAACTGTTTTTCGTAACCAAAGTTTTGCCGTTTTCTGCCATTCCACCGACGGCTTCAGTTATCCACATCGGGTCGCCCCCGAAAAGTTCGTTGTATTCGGGAGTGCGTAAGTGTCTTGCAAGCCTTAACTTCATAACGAAATCGTCCATCAATTCTTGTGCGCCTTCTTCCGTTAAAGTCCCGTTTTTTAAATCTCTTTCGATGTAAATATCCAAAAAGGTACTCACTCTGCCGAGCGACATAGCCGCTCCGTTTTGCTCTTTGATGGAGGCGAGGTATCCGAAATATGTCCACTGAATTGCCTCTTTTGCGTTTTTTGCAGGCGCAGAAATATCAAAGCCGTAACTTTTTGCCATATCTTTAAGATATCCCAAAAAGGTTATTTGTCTAAAAAGTTCCTCGTCGAGTTTTATTGTTTCTTCGTCAAAATTTCCAAGCGCTAGCGCCTTTTTGTCTTTAACTTTTTCTTCGATAAGTTTATCCACGCCGTAAAGGGCAACACGCCTGTAATCGCCGATAATACGTCCTCTGCCATAAGCGTCGGGAAGTCCCGTAATAACGTGGCATCTTCTTGCCAAACGCATTTCGTCGGTGTACGCCCTAAAAACGCCGTCGTTGTGCGTCGTGCGATACTTAAATTCGTCTTCCACCACATCGGAAAGAGTGTACCCGTATGCCTCGCACGCTTGCCTAGCCATTCTTATGCCACCGAACGGATTAACGCCTCTGCGAAGTGGTGCACTCGTTTGAAGCCCGACGATTAATTCGTTTTCTTTATCGACGTATCCGGGTTCGTACGCCGTGAGAGAGGAAACCGTTTCCGTGTCAACGTCCAAAACTCCACCTTTAAGTTTTTCTTGCTTAAAAAGTTGGTTCACTTTTTCCATAAGCGCCGTGGTTCTCGGCGTCGCTTTTGCCAAAAACTTTTCGTCGCCTAAATATTCAGAGTAATTTGTCAGAATAAAATCTCTAACGTTGATTTCCGTTTGCCAAATTCCGGCGTTAAAGCCGTTCCAGTTTTTGTTTTCCATAACACGCTCCTTGAAAAAAAATAAAAGGGCAAACCAGTTGTTACTGATTTGCCCAGACGGTCGGCGAGAAAAATTTTATGTCTTTGCGTTCCCTTGTGGTTATCCACAAAATCCGTCAGTCACGCAAGGTATGTATTGTTTGCACCTTTTTTATGATTAAATATTACACTATCGCCGTGCCTTTGTCAATCAAACGAGATACCTTTTTTCAAAACGCCAAAATTTTGTAAACATACAATTGTTATTTTTAATCGTATGGAAAATGCAGGGCTACAATTTTGTCGCTCCTGTTTTTTTTATTTTGACTTTTGCAAAAGACAAAAAAATTTTTTGAATAGATTTTTAAACTTGAATAAAAACTGCGTTTATGGTACAATGTAAAAGGAAAATTTTGTGTAAGTTAAAATTGGCAAGACTTTGCCAAAACATTTTAAGGCGAATATGGATAACACTGTGGAAGAATTGTTGCAAAAACTTAATGAAGAACAAAAAAAGCCCGTTTTGGATACAGAAGGGGCTGTTTTGGTAATTGCAGGTGCAGGAAGTGGAAAAACCCGTGTTTTAACCACTAGAATTGCATACCTTATAAAAGAAAAAAAGGTTAATCCCGTCAATATTTTGGCGATAACTTTTACCAACAAGGCGGCAAACGAGATGAAAGAACGTTTGAAAAACCTTGTCGGTGACGTCTCTAGTATGTGGGCGTGCACCATACATAGTATGTGCGTTAAAATTTTGCGTAGCGATATCGACAAAATAGGCTTTAGCAGGGATTTTACCATTTATGACGAAGCTGATAAAGAAAAGGTGTTAAAGCGTATTTTAGACGATTTGGGTTTTGAAAAAGACAAACTGTTAAAGCCCGTTAAAAATGTCATTTCTAGTGCTAAAAACGAGTGTTTGGACCCCGAACAGTTTAGAGAAAACAATTTAGAACTTGGTATAATCGACAAGGTTGTTGCCGTTTACAGCGAATATCAAAAGGTGTTGGCGCAGTCTAACGCCCTCGACTTTGACGACTTGCTTTTTTTAACTTACAAGTTGTTTCTTATGCGTTCCGACGTTGCAGACCGTTATGCGCAAAGGTTTGAATATGTCCACGTTGATGAATTTCAAGATACCAACAAAGTGCAGTTTGCAATTATACAGCGTTTAGCACACACGCACGGCAACATTTTTGTCGTTGGCGACGACGACCAAAGTATTTATGGTTGGCGTGGTGCTCAAATTGACAACATTTTGCATTTTGACGATATTTATCGTGGCGCAAAAATTTACAAACTGGAACAAAATTATCGTTCTACGAAGAAAATTTTGAGTTTGGCAAACACCATAATTGCAAATAATACCGAAAGAAGACCAAAAGAACTTTGGACTGACAACGGAGAAGGCGTAAAAATCGAAACCTTTACGGCGAGCGACGAAAACGGAGAGGCCGGGTACGTATGTTTACAAATAAAAAACTTAATGGCAAAAAATCCCGAAGTTAAGTATTCCGATTTTGGCGTATTTATGCGTGTAAATGCAATTTCTCGTGCTTTTGAACAAGAATTTACCAAGTATGCCATTCCTTATAGGGTGTACGGTGGCTTTAGGTTTTTTGAGAGAAAGGAAATTAAGGACGTGCTTTCTTATTTAAAACTCATTGCAAACGTCAGGGACGACCAGTCTTTTATCCGTGCAATTTCCGTGCCAAAGCGTGGCATTGGAGAAAAAACGCTTGTTGAACTTAGGGAATTTGGCAGTGGTATGGGGCTTTCTATGTTCGAAGCCGTCGATTACCTCGACAACAGCACCATTTCTTCAGGCGCAAAAAAGAAATTGTTTAACTTTAAGATGCTTATAGACAGTTTTATTTCTTATTCGCATTATAATTCTGTTTTTGATTTAATGGAATACGTTTTGCAAACGACAAGTTTTTTAGAACAATTTGCCGAAAAAACCGACGAAAACAACGATAGGTTACTTAATATCGGCGAATTAAAAAACACGGCGCTAGAGTTTGAAAAAAACAACCAAGGCGCTTCTTTGACAGACTATTTGAGTTCTGTGACACTTTCAACAGACACCGACGAGATTACCGACGGTAACTGCGTTACGATTGCCACAATCCACGCTGTAAAAGGCTTGGAATTTTCTTGCGTTTTCATATCGGGACTTGACGAGAAAATTCTGCCGTTGGATAGAGACGGCTCTATTTCCGAAATGGAAGAAGAACGCAGACTTATGTATGTTGCCGTAACGAGGGCTAAAGAGAGGCTTTATTTGACCCGTGCGACTTCCAGATTCATGTACGGCAGGCGTGATTACATGGTTGCGTCACGCTTCTTAAAAGAGGGACAAAAGGTGTTAAATCCTTTTGCCGTCGAACAGAAAAAATCGCAAAACACCTCTTTTAAACCACAACTTCGTTACAACGACGATTTGGGCGAGCCTTCTTCGACGCACGGCTATTCGTCGGGGTATGCAAAGTCTTTCCTGCAAAATTCTTTGAAAACGTCAAAGACGGTAAATGCTAACGCAGGTAAGTATAAAACTGGAATAAAGGTTAAACATCCGAAGTTTGGCGAAGGTGTCGTTATTTTAGTCAAGGGCGAGGGGGATAATCAAATTATAGACGTTGCGTTTAAGGGCGTCGGCGTAAAATCTTTAAGTGCAAAATATGCGCCTTTGACCATTATTAGTTAGGTGACTTATATGAATAGAATGAATGAATTAGTTGAAATTTTGAATAAATATTCGTACGAGTATTATGTTCTCGACAATCCCACGGTTTCTGACGGAGAGTATGATAAGCTTTACGACGAGTTAAAAAAATTAGAAGCCGAAACGGGCGTCGTTTTGTTTAATTCTCCAACCAAAAGGGTTGGTGGAGAACCCATATCGTCTTTCCAAAAGCACAAGCATCTTCAAAGGCTTTACAGCCTCGACAAGGCGACGAGTTTGGAAGAGATGCAAGCGTTTGAAAAAAGAATAAATAAAAGTGGCGAAGAACTCGAATACACCGTCGAGTATAAGTTCGATGGACTTACTGTTTGCTTGACTTATCAAGACGGAAAATTTTTAAGGGCAACGACTCGTGGAAACGGTGTTGAGGGAGAAGACGTCACTGCTCAGGTTTTAACTGTAAAAAGTTTTCCTCTCGAAATAAAAGAGAAAGGAACGATGGAAGTGCAGGGCGAAGCTATTATGAGGTTGTCCGTTTTAGAAAATTATAACAAAACAGCACAAGAACCTCTTAAGAATGCAAGGAACGCCGTTGCCGGAGCGATAAGAAATTTAGACCCTAAAGTTACGGAAAAAAGAAAAGTTGAAATTATGTTTTACAACGTTAATTATTCTTCCGAAAGGGAGTTTACGTCTCAAGTCGAATGTGTTGAATTTTTAAAAGAAAACGGCTTTAAAGTGCATCCTTTTTTAAAGGTTTGCAAAGGTTTTAAGTCCGTTATGTCTGCAATAACGGAAGTTGAAAACACTAGGAAAAATCTAGACATTTTGACAGATGGTGCAGTTGTAAAAATAAACGACTTTGTTTTAAGGCAAGAACTTGGTTTTACAGATAAATTTCCACGCTGGGCAATTGCGTTTAAGTTTGAGGCAGAGGAAATTACCACCATTTTGAAAGACGTTGTTTGGCAAGTCGGAAGAACGGGAAAACTCACTCCGTTAGGAATTGTAGAGCCGGTTGAACTTGGTGGCGCAACGGTAAAAAAGGCAACGCTTAACAATTATGGAGACATTCTAAAAAAGAAAATTAAAATCGGCGCCCGTGTTTTAATCAGAAGAAGTAACGACGTTATTCCCGAAATTTTGGGCGCAACGGAATATTACGACGGAAATTTAGATATCGAAAAACCTCTCGTTTGCCCGTATTGTAATTCGATTTTAACAGAAGTCGGCGCTAATTTGGTGTGTAAAAATGTTCATTGCAAACCGAGGGTTGTCGCAAATTTGGTAAATTTTGCTAGCAAAAACGGAATGAATATCGAGGGATTTAGCGATAAGACTGCAGAGATTTTATTTGATAATTTTGGCGTGGAAAAGTTTAGTGATTTATATATGCTAGACAGAGAAAAGGTTATGTCTTTAGAGGGGTTTAAGGAGGCGAAAACGGACAATCTTTTTAACGCCATTGAAAATTCCAAAAAGCCGTCGCTTGCTAATTTTATTTACGCATTGGGCATTGAAAACGTCGGCAAAAAAACGGCAAAAGATTTGGCGGAAAATTACAAAAGCATTGATAATCTTACGAGCGCTTCGATTGAGGAATTATCGCTATTGCAAGACGTTGGCGAGATAATTGCAAAATGCATATATTCATTTTTTAAGGAAGAACAAAATATTGAAGAAATAAACAAACTTTTTTCGCTTGGCGTTACTCCGATTTTCAATTCGACGAAAGGAGATGGCGTATTTTCTGGAGAAAAGGTTGTTTTAACCGGAACGCTTTTCGATTTTAAAAGAGACGAAGCGGGAAAAATAATTGAAAAGTTGGGTGGAACAGTCGTGTCAAGCGTTTCAAAAAACACAACGCTTGTACTTGCAGGGGAAAACGCAGGAAGCAAACTAGATAAAGCAAGGGCTCTTAATATAAAAATAATCTCCGAAGATGATTTTAAAAGGTTGATAAAAACTTGAAAAAATCTTTTTTATATGATATTATAATAAATATTATTTACATATGAGGTTTGTTATGCTTAGTATGACCGGTTACGGCAAAAGCGAATACAATGAAAATGGCGTGAGCATAACGGTGGAAATTAAAACCGTTAACAACAGAATGTTTGATTTTAACTGCAAAATTCCTCGTGCTTTTATGGAGTTCGAAACGGAATTTAGAAAAATCGTTTCTAAATTTGTTTCTAGGGGAAGAATTGATTTTTTTATTAATTTTTCGGATAGTCGTGTAAAAGAAGGGGATTTGGAATTAAATTTAGACAAAGCCAATTTATATTATAATTTTGCAAAGCAACTTT
>CAYLUH010000002.1:0-24806 GCA_964386845.1 uncultured Christensenella sp. | reverse complement strand
TTGGAATTAAATTTAGACAAAGCCAATTTATATTATAATTTTGCAAAGCAACTTTTCGAAGAATTTAACATTGAAAACGATTTAAGCGTCACTTCTTTATTAAAGATGCCGGACATTTTGACTGATAATTATAAAACCGATGCAAACGAATTTGTGGAAGTAATCAAAAAAATGGTTGCAGACGCTTGCGAAAATTTAAATTCTATGAGAAAGGTAGAGGGCGAAAAACTTGTTTCTGATATGCTTGCCAGAATGGAAACGATAAAAGGTTTGGCAAACAAAATATCCGAAAGAGCACCGTTTGTTGCTACCGAATATAAAGAAAAATTAAAAAACAGAATAGAAGACGCTTTGAAAGACGTTGTCGTTGACCAAGCGAGACTATTAAACGAAGTGGCTTTTTATACGGACAAGGTTAACATCGACGAGGAACTTACGAGGCTTAATTCCCACGTTAACCAATTTATCGACGTTGTAAAACAACCGAACGCAGGAAAAAAATTAGATTTTCTTATGCAGGAATTTAATAGAGAAGCCAATACGATTTGTTCAAAATCAAACGATATCGAAGTGACGGGATATGCTCTTGCACTGAAAAACGAAATCGAAAAGGTAAGAGAGCAGGTACAAAACATTGAATAACGAAAGAAATATAGTGGTCGTTTTGTCGGGGCCGTCAGGCGTTGGCAAAGGCACCATAGCAAAAAAAGTCGTAGAACTTAATAAAGACGTTGCTTTAAGCATATCGGCCGTAACTCGTGCGCCAAGAAAGGGAGAAATAGACGGTAGAGAATATTTCTTTATTGATAAGCCCACTTTCCAAAAAGAAATTGAAAGCGGTGGTTTTTTGGAATATTCAGAGCATTTTGGTAATTTTTACGGAACGCCAAAGCAATTTGTGCTTAGTAAATTAAAAACTAACGACGTGCTTTTAGAAATAGACGTAAACGGTGGATTAAACGTAAAAAGAAATTTTGAACAAGCCGTTTTGATAATGATTGTTCCTCCGTCGCTAGAAGAATTAAAGAGAAGACTTGTTGAAAGGAATACGGAGACGGAAGAACAGGTCGCATTAAGAATGGAAAGGATTGCTTTTGAGATTGCAAAAAGAGAGCAGTACGATTACGTTGTCATAAACGACGATTTAGATGAATGTGTAAGAGAAATCTTAGAAATTATTAAAAAAGAAAAATTAAAATAAAGGAGAACGGAATATGATACATAAACCTCCAATTGATGAATTAGCAAACAAAATCGGTTCTAAATACGAACTTTGCGTTGTAGCAAGCAAGCGTGCAAGGCAAATTATGGAACAACAGACAGTGGGACAAAGAGTCGTTGAATCTGCAGACGCAGAAAAGCCGTTATCACTTGCTGCGCAAGAGATTATGGATGGTAAATTAATTTCGTCTAACGATTAGTAAACAAATGTGTTCATCTGTTCGGTGAACATATTTTGTTTTGTTGTGATTTATGTTTGCAGATGTAATTGTTGATATAACCAACGCCGAAGTAGATAAAATTTTCGAATATTCTTTTGATGATTTAGGAGTTTCGCTTGGCAGTAGGGTCGAAGTACCCTTTGGAAATAAAATTATAGAGGGCATCGTTATTAGGGTTAAGGCTAATAGCGAGTTTTCGCCTAACAAAATTAAGCCGATTTTAAGGGTTTTAGAAGACACGTCGGCATTGACGAAAGAAGCCGTTGCTTTAATGGATTATATCAAAAATCAATATTTTGTAACGAGGGCGATGGCTTTACGTCTTTTTTTGCCTAGCGAAATGCGTAAGGGTAAAATAAAAGAAAGTTTTATCAAATATTGCTGTTTGGTAGACGATGTAAGCATTGAAAACGCTGTAAATTCGTTAAGAAAATCGGCAACAAAACAAAAAGATTTTTTGACCTATATTTTTGAAGAAAAAAAGTGTAAACTTTCTTTTGCTAACGAAAAGTTCGGTGCGTCTTGTGTAAAATCGGTTGTTGAAAAGGGCTTTGTTAAAATAATTTTAGAACAAAATATCCGTTCGCCATACAAAGATTTAGTCGAAGATAAAAAGGAAATTTCCTTAACGACTAAACAGTTAGATGCTATTGACAGCGTTGAAGATACGGACAAACAGGTAACTCTTCTGCATGGCGTTACGGGTAGTGGTAAAACGGAAATTTACTTAAACTTGATTGATAACGCAATAAAAAACGGCAAAAGTGCGATAATGTTGGTGCCAGAAATTTCTTTGACGCCACAAATGTTGAAGCAGTTAAGGGCAAGATTTAAGGAAAACGTTTCTATAATTCACAGTGGTTTGTCTGCCGGAGAGCGTTTTGACGAATGGTGGAGACTAAGGAGTGGAGAGGCAAAAATAGCGATAGGTGCCAGAAGTGCTGTTTTTGCGCCGATAGAAAATGTTGGAATAATCATCATTGATGAAGAACACGACGGTAGTTACGTTAGTGAAACGGCTCCGAGATACAATACGATTGATATTGCAAAATTTAGGGCGTCTTATAACAATGCAAAAATAGTTTTGGGCTCTGCAACACCGTCGATAGAAAGTTATCAAAAAGCGATAAACGGCGAATATAATTTAGTCGTTCTTCCTGATAGAATTAACAAAAAACCTCTTCCCGAAGTGGAAATTGTCGATATGCGTAAAGAGGTAAGGCGTGGAAACAACTCACCGTTTTCGCAAGCATTGAGACAAGAAATACAAAGTTGTTTAGAAAAAAACAACCAAGTAATTTTGTTTTTAAATCAAAGAGGTTATTCGAAATCTGTAATTTGTACCGAATGTGGGCATGTTGAGACTTGTGAATCGTGCGACGTGTCGCTAACGTATCACAGAGAAGAAAATGCTTTATTGTGCCACTATTGTGGTGCAAAATATAAAATGGTGGAAGCCTGCACAAACTGTGGCAGTAAATTTTTGCGATATGGTGGTACGGGGACGGAGCGTGTAGTTTTTGAACTAAAAAAATTGTTTCCTTCTGCAAGAATATTGAGAATGGATAGAGATACGACACAAACAAAGGAAGGGCATTTTAAGATTTTGAATGATTTTGCAAATCACAATGCCGATATTTTGGTCGGTACGCAAATGATTGCAAAAGGTCACGATTTTCCTTTCGTTACATTGGTTGGTATACTAGACGCTGATATGAGCTTGCATTTTTCCGATTACAGAAGTTCGGAAAGGACTTTTCAATTGATTACGCAAGTTGCCGGCAGAAGTGGAAGGGCAGAAGAAACGGGCAAAGTCGTTTTGCAAACGTATTCACCGTCGCATCCTGTTTTAATGCAAGCCGTCAAGTATGACTACGAAAGTTTTTTTGCAAACGAATTATCGATTCGTTCTGCAACGGGATTTCCACCTTTTACCGACATTGTGAGGGTGCTTATAAGTGGAGAGGACGAAGATAAAACTTTGGAAATCACAAAAAAAGTTTACGAAAATATAAATCTTATACACCTTGAAGAAAAAGAGAAATTTAAGTTTTTCGGTTGTATGAAGGCGCCGTTAAAACGTCTTCAAAATAAATTTAGATTTCAAGTTTTAATGAGAGTTAAGGCAAACGACAAAATTTTGTTAAACAAAATTTACAATGCGTCGTATCCTTTTAGAAATAGAAACGTGAACGTTGTTTTGGAAATAAATCCAAACAACTTAACATAAAAAAATAAATTAACGCAAACGGAGATAAAATGGCAATTAGAAACATAGTGCAAGTCGGAGACGAAGTTTTAAGAAAGAAAAGTCTTCCCGTGACCGATTTTGGTGAAAAAACACATCAGTTGCTTGACGATATGAAGGCAACTCTTATAAAAAGCGACGGTGTCGGGCTTGCATGCCCACAAGTAGGAATTTTAAAAAGAATTTTTATCGTCATGTATAAAGATAAATATTTCGAGTGTATAAATCCGGAATTTTTGTCGCAAGAAGGCGTTCAAAAGGGTGAAGAGGCTTGTTTGTCTGTGAAAGGAAAATACGGAGTTGTTGAACGCCCCATGAAAGTGAAAATAAAGGCGTTTGATAGATACGGTAAACCTTTTGTCGTAAAGGCTAGTGGTTTTTTGGCAAAAGCATTTTGCCACGAATACGACCATTTGGACGGGATTTTATATATAGATAAAGCAGAATTTGTTAAGGAGTGTTAAAATTTTGAAAATTTTATACCTAGGCACACCAGATTTTGCCGTTAAGCCTTTGCAAAAGTTGGTTGATTTTGCAAATACGAATAAAAATATAGAAATCGTCGGCGTCGTTACAAATGTCGATAAGCCTTTCGGAAGAAAAAGGATTTTAACTGCTTGCCCTGTAAAACAGTTTGCTTTGGGAAAAAATCTTCCGGTATTTAGTTATGAAAAAATAAGCAGGGACGGGGTTGAAGACTTAAAAAAATTGGCGCCGGATTTAATGATAACTTGTGCATACGGGCATATTTTATCGCAAGAAATTATAAATGTTGCAAAAAACGGGGTTTTTAATATTCACGCATCGCTTTTGCCGAAATATCGTGGTGCATCTCCGATACATTCTGCTATATTAAACGGTGAGGATAAGACGGGAGTTACGATAATGAAAACCGAACTCGGGGTGGACTCTGGCGACATAATACTACAAGAAGAAGTTTTAATTGAAAAAGACGATAATTGTGGTACGTTGTTTAACAAATTATCCGTCGTTGGCGCAAATTTGATAATTAAAGCATTAGAACAACTTCTTGACGGAGAAATTTCTTTTACAAAGCAAGACGAAAACTTGGCAACGCTTACTAAAATTATAAAAAAGGAAGATGCCTTAATAGATTTTAACAAAACGTCTTTTGAAGTTAATAATAAAATAAGGGCTTTTAATCCTTCGCCGATTGCTTTTTTTACAATAAACGATGAACCTTTTAAGGTTTATGAGGCGAGAGAGGGAAACGGAATCGGAAAAGTTGGAGAAGTTATTGAGTGCGAAAAATCTTTGGAAATTGCATGTGCAAAAGGCTCTATAATTGTTAAAAAGATACAAAAATCGGGTGGTAAAGCAATGGATATATCTGATTTTTTGCGTGGCTATAAAATCGAAAAGGGCGTAATCGTGAACAAATGATAAATTATTTTTACGATTGTTACACAATATTAAACAAAGTGTACAGCGAAAAAGCGTTTTTTAAGCAGGCTCTTAATAATACGCCCATAGAAGAAAAAAATAGGGCGCTGATTGTAAAAACTTGTTACGGCGTGCTTGATAAAGATATCGAGCTTTCTTATTACATAAAACAGTTGACGACGAAGAGTCCGAAACTCGTGATTAGAACGATATTAAAAATTTCAATGTATGCCATAAAATACCTGAATAAACACGATTATGCGGTTATACAAAATGCCGTTGAACTTACAAAAAAACTTGGAAAAAGTGGTGCCAGTGGCTTTGTTAATGCTTTTTTAAGGAAGTTTGCAAAAACAGAAATTGCTTTGCCTAAAAGCAAAAGAGAGTATTTAAGTGTAAAATATTCTTATCCGTTGTTTTTGATTGATGAAATTGTTAAAGATTACGGAGAGGATAGGGCGGAAAAAATAATTTCTTCCGTAAACGAAAATACTTGTTTGTCTTTTTATGAAATTGGCGGAGAAAAATATTTAAAAGAAAAAAATTACGATTTTGAAAAAACGCCTTTTAATAACGTGTTCACTGTAAAAAATTTTGTTAGAAACAGTGATTACGATTTGGGCTTGTACACCTATCAGGCGCTTGGCTCGGTTGCCATTTGTGACGTTGTGAGACCTTGCAAAACGTTGCTTGACGCATGTGCCGCTCCCGGTGGAAAATCCGTAAGACTTTCTTTCAAATGCGAAACCGTTTATGCAACAGACGTTTATCCTCATAGGGTTAATTTAATTACTGAATATAAAAACAGGATGAGGGTAAAAAACATAATAGAATCGGTTATGGATGCAAGTGTATATAATGCCGATTTTAAGGATAAATTCGACGCTGTACTTTGCGATGCACCGTGTAGTGGAACGGGTGTTATAAACGACAATCCCGACATAAAACTCAACAGAACTTTCGAAGACTTGTTGAGCATTGAAAAGAGCCAAATTGCGATACTTAGAAATCTTTCGAAGTATGTTAAAGTCGGTGGGTATTTATATTATTCCACTTGTTCGATTTTGTCTAGAGAAAATCAAGCGATTATCGAATTGTTTTTGTCTGACAGAACGGACTTTTCGGTGTGTGAAATAGAAAGTGAATTGCCTTTTGAAAAACAAAAATACGGTTTGCAATTTTTACCCGATATTTCGAAAGGTTTAGGCTTTTACGTTTGTAAATTAAAGAGAGAGAAATAATTGAAAAAAATACTTTTAGATTGTCAATTTAATAGTTTGAAAGAAATGCTTGTCGAAATGGGTGAAAAGCCTTTTCGTGCAGGTCAAATTTTTACGGATTTACACTTGTACAAATCATTCGACGAGATGACGGTTTTGTCAAAATCGTTGCGTGATAAATTAAAAGAAAATTATATTGACAATCCCTTAAAAATTTTGAAATCTATAAAGTCGAAAGACGGAACAGAAAAATTTTTGTTTTCTCTTTTTGACGGCAATATTATCGAAGGCGTTTTGATGAAATATAAGTACGGATGTACTCTTTGTGTTTCAACGCAAGTTGGGTGCCGAATGGGGTGCACTTTTTGTGCGTCCACATTAAACGGACTTGTAAGAAATTTAACTTCGGGTGAAATTTTGTCGCAAGTTTTACTTGTTAATAGGTATTTGCAAGGTGGCTTAAAAGATAAAAGGAAGGTAACTAACGTTGTTTTGATGGGAAGTGGCGAACCACTTGATAATTATGATAACGTGATTGCTTTTTTGAGAAATTTAAGCGATGATAAAGGGATAAATATTAGCCCCAGAAACGTTAGTTTATCAACTTCGGGAATTGTTCCGAAAATGTACCAACTTGCCAACGAAAATTTACCTGTAAATTTAACGGTGTCGTTACATTCTCCGTTTGATGAAAAGCGTAAAAAAATAATGCCGATAGCAAATGCTTATTCTATTAGTGAAATACTTAAGGCTTGCGATAATTATTTTGAAAAGACAAAACGAAGGTTTATTTTCGAATACGTTTTAATAAGAGGGGAAAGTGCAACAAAAGAATGTGCGTCAGAGTTAATTAAAATATTAAAAGGCAAACCTTGTCACGTTAACCTAATTAGACTTAACGAGGTTAAAGAGAGAAACTTAAAGGGCATAACCGACAAAGAAGCATATGCTTTTATGGATATTTTAACAAAGAACGGCATATCTGCTTCCGTTAGAAGAATTATGGGCTCTGATATAGACGGAGCGTGTGGACAATTACGCCGAAGATTTATAGAGGAAAACGATGATTGGTCAGATATATAAAATACATGCCAATGCCTATTACGTTTTTACGGAAGAGAATGCAAAATTAAAAAAATATTCTGCTCGTGGCTTATTAAAGTTAAAAAGGCAAGATTTGGTAGTCGGCGATTTCGTAGAAGTAAATAAAGATGCGATAACACGGGTTTTGACAAGAAAAAACTTGTTTATTCGTCCTAGCGTGGCAAACGTTGATATGATTGCTTGCGTTATATCCGTTGTACCCGAGCCCGATTTATTGCTTGTGGATAAATTACTTGTCAACGCTGAAATTTTCGAGATTGAAAAGATTATCGTTATCAACAAAACGGAATTGGAAGACGGCAAGGTTGGGCTAATAGACAAAATAAAAGAGCAATACGCCGAGTCGAACGTGGAAATTTTTGCCGTCAGTGCAAAAGACGGCGTCGGTATTGACGAGTTGAAAGAAAAAATCAAAGGAAAATTTTGTGTTTTTGCAGGACAGAGCGCCGTCGGAAAAACTTCACTGGTGAATAGTATTTTAAATCTCAATTTGAGGACGGGAGACATTAGCGAAAAAATCGGTAGAGGCAAACATACCACGACTTATTCTCAAATTTACGAGGAAAACGGCTTGAAAATAATAGATTCTCCGGGCTTTGCCGTGCTTGATGCGTTTATAACGCTTGAAGATTTAAGAAATTGTTATCCGGAATTTTTGGATTTGCAAAAAGATTGTAGGTTTAGAATGTGTTCGCACCTTTCAGAGCCTGATTGTGCAATAAGAAAGGCTGTAAGTTGTAATAAAATATCAAAAGAACGTTACGAAAGATACGTTACTATTTATAATGAACTAAAGGAGAAAGGAAGATTAAATGGAAAATATTAGAATTGCTCCGTCAATTTTGTCGGCAAACTTTTCAAAGATAGGCGAAGAAGTAAAAAACGTGTCAGAATGTGGTGCAGATTTTATTCATTTGGACGTTATGGACGGTGCTTTTGTAAAAAATATTACGTTCGGTCCCAAATTTATAAAGGATATAAGACCGTATTCTAGCAAAGTTTTCGACGCACACTTAATGATTGAAAAACCTTGGAAATATATTGAAGAATTTGCCAAAAGTGGTTCCGATTATATAACCGTACATTACGAGGCTTGTAAAAATAGGTTAAAAGATACTCTTAAAGCGATAAAAAGTTTAGGTGTAAAATGTGGCGTCGCCATAAATCCTAACACGCCTGTTAAAAAAATCACTAAAGTTATAGAAGAATGTGATATGGTTTTATTGATGAGCGTTTATCCCGGCTTTGGCGGGCAAAAGTTTATTTCCGACGTGTTGCCGAAGATTGCTGAAGCAAAAAAGATAATCGATTGCATTGATAAAGATATTTTATTGGAAATCGACGGGGGAATAACGAAGGAAAACGTAAGATGTGTAAAAGAACGAGGCATCAACGTGGTTGTTGCCGGAAGTACTGTCTTTAAGGAGACCGATAAAAAGAAAATTATCGAAGATTTAAGAAATATTTAGTAATAATGTCAAATTTACAATCAATCCTCATATACTATTTTGTAGAGAGGTAGATATGAAAATTATTTGTATAAAACCACCCAAAATAATTAGAAAAATGCTTAAATTATTGCTTAATTGCAAACAAAAGGTTGCAAAAGGATAAGATTTACATAAGGGAAAAATGAAAAAAGGTTTGCATGGTGAATACACCGAAAATGCAAACCTTTTTGTTTTAATTATTTTATATTAAGTCGACAACAGTTTCGCTAACGTGTCCTTTTTCTTGAATTTCTAAATTCTTTTGCTCAAAAACGGAAACGGCTTCCGAATAATTGCAAGCATCTAATTTTAAGTGAGATAAGTCGATTGCTTTGTTAACCAAAAGGTTTATGCTTGCACTGGTATTTCCGTAACTTGCGTTAATGCAGTGAATGTTTAATTGCTTCTTTATTGCTTGCGTAAAGGTGATTGAGGAAGTTTTGTAACCTTCACCCGTAAATGCGACGTCGGCGTTAAAAGACGCCAAAGAAAACGCCTTGTTGGCAGGAATGTTACTTTCTGCGATGTAAACGACGTGTTTCGCCATTCTTCCACCTGTTAAAGAAGAAACTTCTTTTTGCCAGTTGTCGTTTTCGTTTAACGTGTAATAAATACCTGATTTTTTTGCAATTTCAATATTTTCTTCGTATTGGCTTATGAGAATCGGGACGGCTTGGTAATAAATAAGAAGTTCCGACAAAATAATACCAACGTTGTTTGCGCCTATCACGGCAACGTAATCGCCTTTTTGAATGCCGAGTTTATCAATTATCGACAAGGCGAGGGAGAGATGTCCGATAAAAAGTCCTTCGTAATCGGAAACGGATTCGGGAAGTAAATATAGTTTAGATGTTTCAACAGAAACGAAGTCAGACAAAAATCCGTCGTAATCTTCACCTGCAATTAACAGGTTAGAACATTTTTGTTCTTCACCGTTTTTACAGTTGTAACATTCGTTGCAAGATTTGTATGGCTCTACGTAAACGTGCTTGCCTTTTTCCAACCCGAACATATTTGCACCGGTTTCTAAAACTACGCCTACGCCGTAACTACCCAAAATTACGTTTTTAACGTCAATTTCCCCGTTATAGCGCAAAACGTCGCTGGTTGTAATCATTGCTTTCGTGATTTTAACTTTAGACAAGTCAGATTCGAAAGTTAAATCTTGTTCTGCATTGTCGACGGTTTCGTTAGAATCGTCGTCGATAACATCTGCAACGTCTTCCTCGATGAATTTATTCGGTTCTATGAGTTTTAAGCCTTTCATATAGACTCCAAAAAATATAATAGACATTTTTACAACGTCTAATTTGCATTATATAATAAAAAAAAGAAAAAATCAAGCAAAAAAGAATATGCAAGACAAATAAAAAAAGACTGAAAAATTTGTAAAATGTATGCGTTTTAAGTTGACTAAATATCGAAAATAATATATAATATCAAAGAAATTTGAAAAAGAGGTGCGTTATGAAACAGGAAATACATCCCGATTATCACGAAGTGACAGTTGTATGCGCTTGTGGTGAAACGTTTAAAACGGGTTCAACTAAAAAAGGAGACGTAATAAAAGTAGATATTTGCAGTAAATGTCACCCTTTCTTTACGGGCAAACAAAAATTGGTAGACACTGGCGGCCGTGTTGACAAATTCAACAAAAGATATAGCAAGGCAAAATAGTTTATTAAAGGCTTTAAGGGTTTGTGTACCTTTAAAGCCGTTTTTTTTAGCATTTTTTAATTAAAATATGGGTAAAAGTTGTAAAAAACAAAAAACTTCCATAGGTGGACAAGCCGTTTTAGAAGGCGTTATGATGCGTAGCGATAAAAGTATGGCTACTGCCGTCAGGGACCAAGACGGTGTTATTCGTACGGAAACGAAGCGCCTTACGCCGAAAGAAAAACAAAGCAAAATTTTGCGTTTTCCGATAATTCGTGGTTGTGTTCAATTTCTTCAATCGTTGGTTGGTGGGACGCAAACGTTAATGCGTTCGGCAGAGGTTTTTGGAGAAGAAGAGCCTTCTAAATTTGAAAAATGGGTCGCTCAAAAACTCAAAATAAACGTTATGAGCGTTGTAACGACCCTTTCTTTTATCGTCGGTTTGGCTTTGGCTGTTTTTCTTTTTATGTGGTTGCCTCAATTTTTGCGTGGACAAATTGAATTATTGGCAGGAACAACGTTCGGTGTCTGGGCAAAAAACTTTATAGAGGGTGGAATAAAATTACTTGTATTTTTGTCTTACATTCTTTTGTGTTCTCTCCTTAAAGACATTAAAAGAACTTTTATGTATCACGGTGCAGAACACAAAACTATTTCGTGTTATGAAAGTGGGCTTGAATTAACGGTCGAAAATGCAAAAACTTGTAGCAGAATTCACGATAGATGTGGTACAACGTTTATGGTGTTCGTAATGCTTGTAAGCATAATTACCTTTGCTTTGTTCGAGTCTATCACGAACGGAGCCGTCGTGGGTGCACTTAGAGTTTTGTGTAAAATTGCTTTGTTGCCCATTGTCGCTGGTATTTCTTATGAATTACTAAAATTTTTGGCAAAAACCGATTGTTGGGTATTTTTGCCACTTAAGTGGCCTGGAATGTTGCTTCAAAAAATTACAACAAAAGAGCCTACGGACGATATGATAGAAGTTGCAATAACGGCGTTTAAGAAAGTGGAAGAAATGGATGCGAACGAAAATCTTCCCGAAGAAAGTTTTGTTATGCCGGAAAAGTTATCAAAAATTCTTGAAAACGTTAAAAAAACGTTAAACGAACACGGAATTACGGAAGAAGCAGAGGCTGAATGGATTGTTTCTATTCCATTAAACATCAAGAGAGACGATTTGTCGGTGGACAGGCAAATTTCTGCATCCGGGGTAGATAAAATTAATAAATTGCTTGCCGAAAGGATAACCGGTAAACCACTTTGGTACTGTGTCGGTGACGTTGATTTTTACGGATATTGCATAAAAGTCGACGAACGTGCGCTTATTCCAAGACAAGAAACGGAACTTTTGGTGTATAATGCAAAACAATTTATTAATAAAGATAGTAAAGTTTTAGATTTGTGTACCGGTACCGGTGCTATTGCCATTGCTTTGAAAAAAGAGACAAATGCAACGGTATTCGCTTTGGATATTAGCGACGACGCTTTATGTTTGGCAAAAGATAATGCAAGGAATTTAGATGCTGAAATATCCTTTGTTCAAAGTGATATGTTTGAAAGCCTTGCAGAAAAAGATTTTGACGTTATAATTTCTAATCCACCGTATATTAAACTTGAAGATATTAAGTCTTTGCAAACAGAGGTTAAAGACTTCGAGCCGATTATTGCATTAAACGGTGGAGAAGACGGGCTTGATTTTTATAAAATAATTGCAAAAAATGCAAAAAACTTTTTGAAAAAAGGTGGCGTTCTTCTTTTGGAAGTTGGTTTTGACCAAGCAGAAAAGGTAAAGGAATTACTTACGGATTTTGAAAAAGTGGAAATAATTAAAGATTACGAAAATATAGACAGAATTATAAAGGCGGTGCTTTAATGTTTAAGAAACTCGACAAAATGGTTGAGCGATATGATAGATTGAATCAACTCGTCGGCGATGCGGAAGTTATTGCAAAAATGGACGAGTGGAAAGCGTATACAAAAGAACTTGCAGATATTTCTGAAACGGTAGAAAAATATTTGGAGTATAAAAAATACGTAAATGAAAAAGAAGATTTAGAAAAATCTGTTTCGTCTGAAACCGATGCCGAAATGAAGGCTCTTATGGAAGACGAAATATTAAATTGTAAAGAAAATATAAGCAGAATATCTGACGAATTAAGGATTTTGTTGCTTCCGAAAGACCCTAACGACGATAAAAACGTTATAATGGAAATCAGAGCGGGAGCAGGTGGCGAAGAAGCAAGTTTGTTTGCGTACGAACTTTACAGAATGTACGTAAAATATGCTGAAAAAAATCGCCTTAAAACAGAGGAAATAGAAAATAACTCGACAGAATTAGGTGGAATTAAAGAAGTTGTTTTTTCTATAACCGGCAAGTCGTGTTATGCAAAATTAAAATACGAAAGTGGTGTTCATAGAGTACAAAGGGTGCCGGAAACGGAATCTCAAGGCAGGGTTCACACTTCCACGGCAACAGTTGCCGTTCTTCCCGAAGTTGAGGACGTTGAAGTTCATATCGACGAAAAAGATTTAAGGGTAGACACTTTAAGGAGTAGTGGTGCAGGTGGACAACACGTTAACAAAACGGAGTCTTGTATAAGGCTTACGCATATCCCTACTGGCATCGTTGTGCTTTGTCAAGACGAAAGGTCGCAAACAAAAAACAGAGAAAAGGCGATGAAAGTTTTGAAAAGTCGTCTGTACGATTATTATCAATCTCAATATGATAAAGAGTATTCTGCAAATCGTAAAAGCCAAGTAGGAACAGGCGATAGGTCGGAGAGAATTAGAACGTATAATTTCCCACAAGGAAGAGTTACCGACCACAGAATAGGCTTGACGCTTTATTCGCTTGATAATTTTTTAATGGGTGATATAGAAGAAATGGTTGAGGCATTAGCCATAGCCGATAGAGAAGCAAAACTCGCAATGGGTGTGGATGAAGAATAAAAAGGAGAAACGTATGAGTATTTCTAAGAGAGCAAGCCAAATTGCACCGTCAATTACGCTTGAAATTACAGCAAAGGCAAAAAAAATGAAGGCAGATGGCATATCGGTTATCGGTTTCGGCGCTGGAGAACCTGATTTTAATACGCCTGATTACATTATAGAGTCTGCAAAAAAAGCACTTGATATTGGTTTTACCAAGTATACGCCGGCATCTGGTATGGCTGAACTTAAAAAAGCCATCGTTCAAAAATTCGAAGTAGATAACGGACTTACCTATAAACCGGAGCAAATAGTTATATCGTCAGGTGCAAAAAGTTCACTTTGCCACGTTATAGAAACTCTTGTCGATGATGGTGACGAGGTTATAATTCCATCTCCATATTGGCTTACTTATCCTGAGTTGGTTAAACTTGCAGGTGGGGAATGTAAGTACGTTACTTGCACGAAAGAAAACAATTATTTAATGACTGCAGAAGACCTTGACAAAGCAGTTACCGACAAAACGAAATGCTTGATTTTGAATTCTCCAAGTAATCCTACTGGCGCTGTTTATAGTAAAGAACAATTACAACAAATAGCCAACGTATGTGAAAAGCACGGCATATATGTTATTTCAGACGAGATTTACGAAAAACTAATTTATAACGGAAAAAAACATTATTCGATTGCTTCGTTAAGTCCATATATGTACGAGCATACAGTTGTCGTAAACGGTATGTCGAAAACCTATTCGATGACGGGTTGGAGAATAGGATATATCGCTGCTCCCGTTCAAATTGCAAAAGCCGTATCTAGTATGCAAAGCCATACCACAAGTAACGCAAATTCCATTGCGCAATACGCTTCGGTGACGGCTTTGACAGACATAAGGGGTGCAGAATTCATTAGTAAAATGCAGACGGTTTTTGACGAAAGAAGAAAGTATATGATAGAAACGTTAAAAGGCGTTGATAATATTACGTGTACGGAACCTGACGGCGCATTTTACGTGTTTGTAGACGTCTCTAAACTTTATGGAAAATCATTCAACGGCAAAAAAATCACAGGCTCTTTATCCTTTGCAGACTGTGCTTTGGAAAAGGGCGTTGCATTAATTCCGGGTATTGCTTTTGGAGATGATAATTGCATTAGACTTTCTTATGCAATTTCCATCGAGGATATCAAAGAGGGATTAAGCAGACTTAAAGATTTCATTAAGGAGGTTAAATAATGAACGATAAGATAGGAATTAACGAAAGAAATAATCTTTTAGAAGAAAGGATATATAATTACAATTTGCAAGACGTTGCAGAACCGCAACTTTACAGGGATATTTTCGAATATACGAGTGTTCCGAAAATTACCTTTAACAATAGAATAGTGCCAATGGAAATGCCTAGCGAAATTTGGATTACCGACACGACCTTCCGTGACGGACAACAATCTACGTCGCCTTTTACCGTTGAACAAATCGTTGAGTTGTTTAAATTGATGAGTAGGCTCGGTGGTAAAAAAGGTATTATAAGACAATCGGAATTCTTTTTGTATTCGGACAAGGATAAAAAAGCCGCAAGGGCTTGTATGGATTTAGGACTAGAATTTCCAGAAGTTACCAGTTGGATAAGAGCAAACAAGAAAGATTTTGAACTTGTTAAAGAAATGGGAATTAAAGAAACGGGTATTTTGGTAAGTTGTTCTGATTATCACATTTTTAAGAAAATGAATTTAACCAGAGCGCAAGCGCTAGATAAATATTTAGGCACTGTAAAAGATGCACTTAGCGCAGGTGTAAAACCTAGATGCCATTTTGAAGATATTACGAGGGCAGATTTTTACGGCTTTGTAGTGCCTTTTGCTTCGGAACTTATGAAATTATCAAAGGAAAGTGGAATTCCAATTAAAATTCGTGCTTGCGACACAATGGGATTCGGTGTTAACTTTGTCGGAGCAACGTTGCCGAGAAGTGTTCCGGGAATTATTTACGGACTACGTCAATATGCAGGTGTTCCAAGCGAATTGCTAGAATGGCACGGCCACAACGATTTTTATAAAGTTTTGACAAATGCTTCAACTGCTTGGCTATACGGTTGTTCGGCTGTAAACTGTTCGCTTTTGGGTATAGGAGAAAGAACGGGTAATTGTCCGTTGGAAGCAATGGCAATCGAATATGAATCGTTTAGAGGTACGAACGACGGAATGGATTACACTGCAATTACCGACATCGCAAATTATTTTGAAAAAGAAATCGGTTATGTTATTCCTCCGAGAACACCGTTTGTCGGTAGAAGTTTTAACTCTACAAGAGCAGGTATTCACGCAGACGGAATGTTGAAGGACGAAGAAATTTACAACATATTCGATACGAAAAAATTGCTTAATCGTCCTATGCACGTTTCAATAAATAACGCAAGTGGACTTGCTGGAATTGCTTACTGGATTAACGAGTATTATGAACTTCCGGAAGATAAAAAGATTGAAAAATCACATCCTATTGTTGCAAAAATCAAGGAAATGATAGATTTAGAGTATGCAAACGGCAGATGTACGGTTATCGGCGACGACGAACTTGACGATATGCTTTTGTCTTGCGATAAGAAATTTCATAAAAAATTATTGCTTTTGGGAGAATAATTTTAAAAAGGGTATTGAAATTCTAAAAAAAATGTTATAAAATATAAATAACAATATTAGGAGGATACCTTTTAATGAAAATTATTTACGGACCCAAAGGTACAGGCAAAACAAAACTTATAATCGATAGCGCAAACGAAGTTATCGACACGGCTAAAGGCCACGTTATATTTATAACGGATACAAAAAGATATAATCACGACATAAAGTATGCGATAAGACTTTTGAACGTTAAAGAGTTTGGCATAAACACTGTTGACGGTTTGTGTGGATTTATTAAGGGCGTAGTTGCTTCTAACGGAGATAACGAGTACGTTTACATAGACGGTATCGCTAGAATTACGGGAAAAGAACTCAAAGATATGAAAGACGTGTTCGATGCAATCGAGACTCTTGAAAAAGATGCGGGCGTTAAATTTGTCGTAACTTGTTCTGCTGCTAAAGAGGATTTGCCGGACTTTGTTGTAAAGTATGTTTGATATGCTTGATTTTTATGACTAAAATAGTGTAAAATAAAAGTCGGAAAATTGTTTCCGACTTTTAATTTTTTTGGAGTTTTTTATGAAGTTTATTAGTACAAGAGGAAAATCCATAGTTGATTCGGCGTCGCACGCAATATCGAAAGGCTTGGCAGACGACGGAGGGCTTTTTGTTCCGGAATGTTTTCCTAGCGTAAAAGATAAGTTAAACGATATGCTTTCGATGTCGTATCCCGAGATGGCGACTTTTGTTTTGAAACAGTTTTTAACAGAGTATGACGAAAAAGATTTGCTTAAAGCCTGTGAAAACGCTTACGGGCTTTTCGACGACGAAAACGTTGTTCCCGTTGTCAAGGTTGACGAAAATCTTTTTATATTAGAGTTGTTCCACGGACCGACTCTTGCTTTTAAGGACGTCGCTTTAACTCTTTTGCCGTATTTGTTGAGAACGGGAAGTGATAATATTGGCGTTAAAGAAGATATTTTGATTTTAGTTGCAACCAGTGGCGATACGGGAAAGGCTGCTTTAGAGGGATTTAAAGACCAAAAGGGTATCAAAATCATGGTTTTTTATCCTAGCGAAGGCGTAAGCGATATGCAAAAGGCACAAATGTGCACTCAAGCAGGAAACAATGTTAACGTTGTCGGTGTAAACGGCAATTTTGACGACTGCCAAACGGCAGTAAAGAAAATATTCTCTAGCAAGGAAATGGCTCTTAAACTAAAAGAGAAAAACGTTGTATTATCGAGTGCGAATTCAATAAACTTCGGTAGACTTGCTCCACAAATTACTTATTATTTTTCGGCATATATGGATTTGGTTGCCGCAGAACAAATTAAAATGGGTGACAAGGTGAATTTCGTTGTTCCGACGGGTAATTTTGGCAATATTTTGGCAGGCTATTATGCAAAACAAATGGGACTTCCTATCGATAAGTTAATATGTGCGTCAAACAGCAATAACGTTTTAACGGAGTTTTTGCTTTCGGGTACTTACGATACGAATAGAGAATTCTTTAAAACGATGTCTCCATCGATGGACATTTTAATTTCAAGCAATTTAGAGCGTTTGATTTTTGAAATGAGCGATAGAGATGCTTCTCTTACGTCGGAGCGAATGGAAGAACTTAAAAAATACGGAAAATACTCTATAACGGAAAAAGAACTAGAAAAAATAGAAAAAGATTTTTACGGTGCTTTTTGTGACGAAGAAGAATGTTTGGAAACCATTTCTAAATTTTTCGACGAGTACGGTTACGTTTTAGACCCTCATACGGCCGTTGCAATAAATGTTGAAAGTGAGTATAAAAGTTTTACTTGCGACGATAGCGTTTCCGTCGTTTTGTCGACGGCTAGTCCTTATAAATTTACACAAAACGTGCTAAAAGCCATTGTCGGTAAGTTTGAAAAAGATGCTTTCAAAGCAAGTGAAAAATTAGAAGCCGAAACGGCAACGCCTATTCCTAAACAAATAATGAAATTAAAAAATAAGGAAAAACGTTTTACGAAAGTGATAAGTAAAGACGAGGCTAGTCAAGAGGTTTTGGCTTTTATAGATAAATAATTCAATATTTTTTTAATGTAGGAATGATATAATATTATGGAAGATAAGAAAGTTTTATTTAGCGCAATTCAACCCAGCGGAATTTTAACGATAGGGAATTATCTCGGTGCGCTTAGAAATTTTAAGAAATTGCAAGACGATTACAATAGTATTTTTTCAATTGCAGATTTGCACACCTTAACGGTAAGACAGGAGCAAGGGGCGCTTAAAAAAAATACATATGAATTGACTGCTTTGTATATTGCGTGTGGGATAGACCCGGAAAAATCTATCTTATTTGCACAGTCGCATGTTCCCGCACATGCAGAACTTGCTTGGATTTTAAATACCATTAGTTATCCGGGCGAGTTGTCTAGAATGACGCAGTTTAAGGATAAGAGTTCAAAGCATAAAGACGACGTTAATATGGGATTGATGGATTATCCCGTGTTAATGGCTGCAGATATTTTGCTTTATCAAACGGATATTGTTCCTATCGGTGCAGACCAAAAGCAACATTTGGAGTTGACGAGAGACCTTGCAATAAGGTTTAATAATCGTTTTGGAGAAACTTTCAAAGTGCCGGACGGATATTTTGGTAAAACGGGCGCTAGAGTAATGAGTTTGGCTGAACCCGAAAGAAAAATGAGTAAGTCCGATGCAAACGAGAATGCGTTTATTTCTATGAACGATGACCCTCAGTTGATTATTAAAAAATTCAAGAGGGCAGTTACGGATAGCGACAATAAAATTATTGCTTCGGACGAAAAGAAGGGAATAACCAATCTCCTCGGAATATATTGTGCGTTTACAGATAAAACTATTGAAGAAGCAGAAAAAGAATTTGACGGTATGGGGTACGGCGATTTTAAGTTAAGAGTCGGAGAGGCTGTCGCTGACGTTATTGAACCGATAAGGCAGGAAAAAAACAGGCTTTTGGCAAATAAAGATTATTTGGATGAGGTGCTTAAAGCAGGCGCAGAAAAGGCCGGATATATCGCATACAAAACGCTTAATAAAGTTTACAAGAAAGTCGGGTTAGTCCCAAGGAAAAGAGGCTAAAATGTTTGGATATATAAAAACTGATTATCCTAATTTATACGTTAAAGATACGGTTTTATATAAATCAATGTATTGTGGGTTATGTAAAGGAATAAAGAGTGTTTCAGGGCAAACGGCAAGAATAACGCTTAATTACGACTTGACGTTTTTGTCTGTTTTACTTCATAACGTTATGAACGTTGACGTAGAAATAAATAAAGAACGTTGCATAATTCATCCGATAAAAAAAATCCCCATAGCAAAGGTTGACGATATTACGAAAACTGTTGGCGCACTTAACGTTATCCTTGCTTATCACAAAATCAGTGATGACGTTTTTGATGAACACAAGGGAAGATTTAAAAGGCTTCTCGTAAAAAAAGGATATAAAAGTGCAATTAAAAGTTATGGCAATTTAGACGAAATTGTAAGTAAGTTTTATAAAAAACTTTTAATTCTAGAAAGTGAAAAATGCGACAGCATAGATATTGTTGCAGACCCGTTTGGCGAAATGATGAAAATGCTGGTAAAAGAAATCGTTGGTGATTTTTCCAGCAAAGAGTTGCTAGAATTATCTTATAATTTGGGGAAGTGGATATATCTAATAGACGCTTTGGACGATTTTGATAAAGACTTGAAAAAGGGCAATTACAACGTTTTTTCTTATTGTTACAACGACTGTAAGTCAAAGGTAGAGTTGTTAAACAAAAACGGCAGAGAATTAGAAGCGATTTTTAGTGTAATTTTGTCTGACATTTTTGAAAAATCTCAGCAAATAAAATATAATTTTAACCACGATTTATTAAGTAACGTTTTTCAATACGGGTTAATAAAACAAACAAGACTAATTATGGAGAATAAAAAATGCGAGAGTACTACGAAGTTTTAGGACTTGACGAAAACGCTTCAATGGAAGAAGTCGAATCGGCTTACAAGAAACTTAAAACAAAATATTCTAAAGACAGGTTTTTGGAAGGCGAAAAAGGTAACGAAGCGGCAAAAAAACTTACCAGAATAGAAGAGGCGTACGAAGAAATTAAAGCGCACGTTCACGAGCAATCTACAAACAAACAAAACATTAGTTTTTCTGCTATCGAAGATTGTATCAGGAACGACGATTTAGAAGGTGCTCAAGAACTTTTAGACAATAATTTTGACAGGGGGGCAAATTGGCATTATTTGCAATCGGTTGTCTTTTACAAAAAAAACTGGACAAACGAAAGTAAAAAGCAACTTGAAATTGCCGTCGATATGGACCCTACCAATGCAAAATACAAGGACGAACTTGCAAAACTTAATAAAAAAATAAAACACACGGAAGAGGCTTTTCATTCTGGAAATGCAAACTATCAAGCAAATGAGAATAACGGAGCGCAAATGGGGGGCTCTAATTGTTCGGCTTTTGCAGATTGTTGCACGACGATGTGTTGTATGAATTTACTCTGTAACGGTTGTTGTAGATAATGAAAAGTAAAATGATTGCACTATCGGCAATATCGGCTTCGTTTATTGCTCTGTTTTTGACTTTGGGCTCTTACGTTGAAATTGTCGATATGATTGCAGTTGTGGTCGCTTCTGCATTTATAATTTTGCCACTATGTAAAAAATGGTATTTGGCAAGTTTTTTAAGTTATTTGGCAGGTGGAATTCTGGCTTTTTTAATAAGTGGTTTTAATTATTTATCGCTTGTTTTTCCGTCGTATTTTTTATTTTTTGGAATTTTTCCCGTGATAAAAAAGATTATGACGGACAAAAAAATTAAAAATTGGCTTGTTTATCTCATCGGAATATTGTGGAGTGTTGCCGTCAGTATAGGGCTTTATTACTATTACACTTTATTAATGGGGCTTCAAGTCGAGTTTTCTTCTATAGAATGGCTAAATGATTATGCAGTACCGTTGGTCGCATTGTTTGGTGTGGTGATATTTTTTTTATATTCGCATTTAATAGACCTTTGGTTGAAAATGGCTGAAAAATATATAGATAAACTAATAAACAAGTAACTTTGTTAATTTTAGATAATGAGGGAAAGTTAATGTTACAAAAGGGACAGATATATCAAGGCGTTGTATCTGATATCGGCGCAGATGGAGAGGGAATAGTAAAAAAAGACAATTTTATTGTTTTTGTTCCATATGCGTTAGTTGGAGAAAAAATTGAATATCTTGTTTTGAAAGTTTCTTCAAAATTTGCTTACGGAAAACTTTTAGATGTTTTGACTCCTGCAGAAATAAGGGTAAGACCAAAGTGTAGCGTTTTTAAAAAGTGTGGTGGTTGCCAACTTCAACATGTAAAATACGCAAATCAATTGAAGATTAAAGAAGATAATATACAAAAATGTTTTAGCAAAATCGCAGGACTTGACGTTAACGTTTTGCCGACGTTTAGAAGTACGAACGAATATGGTTACAGAAATAAACTTCAACTGCCCGTGGGAATGAGTGACGACGGAGCCGTTATAGGCTTTTACGCAAACAATTCACACAGAATTGTTCCGATAGATAGTTGCCCGATAAATCCCGATTGGACTACTACAATCATCAAATGTTTCAAAACGTACTTTGCTTTAAACAAGATAAAAGGCTATAACGAAGTTGAAAACAGTGGCGACGTTAGGGAGATTACCGTTAAGGAAATCGACGGCAATTTACTGATAACCGTTGTCTCTTTGTCTAGTACGATACCTAATATTCAAAGTTTAATAGAAATTTTGTCTAATGCTTTAAAATGTAAGTTTTCGTTGTTTATTAACGAAAATAACAAAAAAACGAACGTTGTTTACGGAGAGGATTTTAATCTCGTTTACGGCGAAAAAGAATATTCTGCAGAAGCGTTTGGCATAAAATATAAAATAGGCGTACAAAGTTTTATGCAGGTCAACACAGATGTTTGCTTAAAACTTTACTCTGTAGTTAAGGATTATAGTGGAGTTAACGAAAATACAACGGTAATAGACGCCTATAGTGGAGCAGGGCTTATGACTGCGCTTCTTGCCGTAAAAGCGGGTAGAGCGTACGGAATAGAAATAGTTAATGAGGCTGTCGATTCTGCCAACGAACTTGCCGTAAACAATGGGCTTGCAGACAAAATGACGAATATTTGTGGTAAATGCGAGGAAATTTTACCTCAAATAATAAAATCCGAGCGTGAGCGTTGTTCCGATATATGCTTGGTCCTTGACCCTCCGAGAAAAGGCGTCGATATTAAAGTTATAAACGCAATAACGGAGAATTTGCCGGATAAAATAATTTACGTGTCGTGCAAACCTTCAACTTTGGCAAGGGACGTGGGGCTGATTGTAGGCTCTTTAACCTTTGAGAACGGAGAATTAAAGAAAGTTAAAGATTATCAGCAAAGATATGACATCAATTTGGTAAGACCATTTGACATGTTTCCTCAAACCAAGCATATCGAAACTCTTTGTGTTTTAACTTGTAAAAACCACGATATGTAGTGTATTTTATTACACATTAATACAAAGTGTTGATTATTGATATTTCTAAATATGTTTCATGTCCACCTTTGTCCACGCTTTTTAACGGCGTGGACTTTTTTTATTAAACAAAAGTGTTATCACACTCTCTTTTATATTTTTATGGACTACAAAGAACAATTTATCAAAATTATCGGTGCAGAACATTATAAAAATTTCACCGATGAAATTGACGTAACAAAATGCGTGATTAACCCCGCAAAAGCAGAAAAACTAATTGGTGTGTTGAATTATTGCAAAAAATTAGCAAATGACAACAATGCAAAAATTGAATACTGCGTAACGAAAAAGAAAAATCAACCTGCCAACTCTCTATTCGTTTTGAAAACGATTTGATATTTGGCTCTGGCGAAAATAGTTTACAAGATTTTATCTCTACGTTAGGCTTATGCGACGGAATCAATATTAATGGTACAGGGTTGCCAGAAGGTTCGTTCTTAATCTCGTTTTTTGTTGACAATCTCTATATTCCTAAAGACAAATAAAAATAATTAAAAAGACGCTTAAACTGAAAATCACCCCAAAAGTTAGACACTTTGGAGGTGCATATTTTTATGTAAAAAAAGTGATAAACATTAAAAAAATACTTGCTGGATGTAGGTTGAATGTTACGATAAAGATATTTGTTATTATTATTTTCTTAAATTTTTCCTTGTTTTTTTAATTCATTAAACAACTCGTCGGCAATTTTTTCTGCTCCGGAAACATCGTTGTATAGACTTAACTTACTTTTGAAATCTTCTTGTAAATCTATGTTTTGCATATAATTTTTAATATATTTTACTAAATAATTGGTGTTAAAAATTTGTTTTCCACAATTTTTCTTGTTTATGTAAAATTTTGCAATTTCGGTTTCAAGTGGGTTTGCGTGAGAAGTTATAATCGTCGGAACGCCGAAATAATATGATTCCACCATGGCATTCGCACCACTTTTTCCTATAAATAAATCTGAAGCACCGTTATATTCAAACATTCTGTCAGTAAAACCGACGGGGTAGAACGAGGTTTTACTTTTGTTTTGCAACTTTATTGATTTACAATAATCTAATAACTTTTGATTTTTTCCACATATCACAACCAAATTTATATCTAGGTTGGCTTTTAAAATGGTGTCAACAACTTTTTTATCTTTTTTTGTTCCATATGCTCCACTTGCTAACAAGACGGTAAATTTATTTTCATTTAAGCCTAAATTTTTTCGATTTATGTTTTTATCTGTTGGTACGTTTTTGATGTTTTCTCTTATGACGAACGGAACAATTTTTAGGTTTTCTTTTTTAAAACCAGATTTTAAAGCTTCATTATATGCCTGTTCATTATTTACGAAATATAGGTCTCCGTTTCTGTCCCAAGCTGGATAGATGATTGGGTCAGGGGTATAGGTTGCCACTATCGGAGTTATGTCGCCTTCTTTTTTGCATTCGATTGCAAAATGCGAAGGAGAATAATAAGTACTACAAATTAAGTCGGGATTTATTTTTTTTATTTCTTTCATTGATAATTCTTTTGCTTTTTTGAATTTTTTATCTAATATCCTTAATGTTGTTTTTGAGCCTATTAGATAAGATATTTTTTCGCAGAAAAATAAGAATTTGTTGTTGGCAACTTTTTTTGTCCAACTAAAAATATCGTTACAATATTTTTTTATAATGGGATTGTTATTATCTGAAAAAATATTCCATCTTATGACCTCGCATTTGTCCCCATATTTTTTTTCAAATGCGTTTGAAATTGCAGTGGCTGGCATAATATGACCAAATCCGGCTTCTACAAAAGTGAAAACTACTCTTGGCTTGTTGTTTTTCATAAAAATCTCCATGATGATTTTGAAATTTTTTTGTTTTAATCTTAAAATGTTTTTAATTAAACAATATTGATATAGTGTAAATTATAGCATAAAGATTTTATTTGTGTCAAGTGGGTAATTTTTTACGCTATAAAATTTATATAAAGTTAATTTGGATTATTGATTAGTTTTGCATTTTGTGTGATTTTACAGTGCAAGCCGTTAGAAGAGTGAGTGAGACCTTTTTTTGTTTTAAAAAGTTTTGTTAAAAATCTTTTTGTGTGATAATGGTTATTATTAAGGATATATGGTATAATAAAATTATGAGTTGCAACGTA
>CAYLUH010000001.1:66934-109038 GCA_964386845.1 uncultured Christensenella sp. | reverse complement strand
TACATGCTAGTTTACATTTAGCATATAAGTTAGAATTAATTGATAAAGATTTATCAGCCTTTTTAGTGAAACCTAAACACAAAAGGAAAATTGGTACAGCGCTCTCCCCTTTAGAGTTAAACGATTTATTTATTAATACCTATCCTAATTTGATTTACTACTATTTTAAGTTTTTACTTCTTACCGGTTGCAGAAGAACAGAGGCATTAAATGTTACTTGGGAAGATATTGACTATAATAGAAAGTTTATACATATTAAAGGTACTAAAACTGATACAAGCAATAGGTATTTACCTCTTTATTCTGATTTAGAAAATTTGTTAGAAGATATTATGCATAATTCATATTGGACAAAGCGTATATTGACTGGAAAAATATTTCATCATAAGCCTAATTATGTTACTCACGCCTTTAAAAAATATTGTCCTAATCATAAACTACACGATTTACGGCATACCTTTGCGACAAGATGTATTGAATGTGGTATTTCATTAAAAACTATTCAGCTTTGGTTAGGTCACGCTGATTTTGATACTACTGCTAATATTTATAGTCATGTTTTGCCCGATTTTGCTAAACTTGAGTCAGAAAAGTTAAAATTCTTTTAAGAGAAAATTAAAAGCACTAGGAATTTCCTAGTGCTTTTTTGGTCGGAGTGACAAGATTTGAACTTGCGACCTCATGGTCCCGAACCATGCGCGCTACCAACTGCGCTACACCCCGTCTTTTCGCCCTAAATTTTAGGGCGATTTTTTTAAATTCTATTTACGCCTGTTTTGATTGCTGCTGCCTTTACTGCCTTTGCAACCGTTTCGCCAACTCTCGGGTCGAACGGTGCGGGAATTATATATTCAGGATTCAATTCTGCACTTGTTACCAACGATGCAATTGCTTCTGCTGCGGCAATTTTCATTTCTTCGTTAATATCGGTTGCTCTGCAATCTAATGCGCCACGGAATATTCCTGGGAAAGCAAGAACGTTATTGATTTGGTTAGGGAAGTCTGAACGACCTGTTCCAACGACTGCCGCACCTGCCTTCTTTGCTTCGTCAGGCATAATTTCCGGCACAGGATTTGCCATTGGCATAACGATTGCGCCTTCTGCCATCGACTTAACCATTTCTTCCGTTACAGCGCCCGGCGTACTAACGCCGACAAACACGTCTGCGCCAACCAATGCGTCTTTCAAAGAACCTTTCTTATTTAAAGGGTTAGAGAAATTTGCGATTTCTTCTTTACTTGCGTTCATACCTACGGGTCTGCCCTTATAGATAATGCCGTTTCTATCGCACATAACGACGTCTTTAGCACCCATCGAAATCATAAGTTTTGCAATGGCAACACCTGCTGCACCTGCACCACTAAATACGATTTTCAAGTCTTCCCACTTTTTGTTTACGATTTTTAATGCGTTAATACAAGCCGCAACGCAAACAACTGCCGTACCGTGTTGGTCGTCGTGGAAAATCGGAATATCAACTTCCGGGTCTTCTTTCAATCTCTTTTCTATTTCAAAACATCTCGGAGCAGATATATCTTCTAAGTTAACGCCACCGAAACTTCCAGCCAAAAGTTTTACAGTTTGAACGATTTCGTCTACACTCTTACTTCTTACACAAAGTGGAATTGCGTTTACACCACCAAACGTCTTAAACAAAACGCACTTACCTTCCATAACAGGCATACCTGCTTCAGGACCGATATCTCCAAGGCCTAAAACGGCAGTTCCGTCCGTTATAACGGCAACGGTGTTTCCTCTACCAGTCAACTCGAAAGACTTGTTATAATCTTTTTGAATTGCAATACAAGGCTCTGCTACACCAGGCGTGTACGCCAAAGATAAATCTTCTTTATTTCTTACAGGCACCTTAGATACAATGTCCAACTTGCCTTTCCATTCCCCGTGAAGTCTTAACGACTCTTTTGCGTAATCCATAAAATTTATTCCTCCATTACTTATATTATACTACATTATGAACGCATTGTAAATCGCTTTTATGCATTTTTCGTAATCAAAATTTGAAACTCCTATAATTATATTCAATTCGCTGGAGCCTTGGTCTATCATTTTGATATTTATTCCTGCGTTTGCAAGCGCCGTAAACAACGTTGCAGCCGTTCCCGAACGCCTTGCCATGCCGTGTCCTACCGTTGCGATAAGGGAAACGTTTTCTATTACGTGAACGTAATCGGGATTAACGCTTTCTCTTATTTCGTTAACTATATCTGTAAGCACACCGTCTTTCAATTGCTCTGATTCTATAACAAGCGACAAAGTATCTATACCCGACGGAACGTGTTCTATACCGACGCCGTGATGTTCAATAACGGAAAGCACCTTTCTTATAAAGCCAACCTCTGCATTCATAAGCGACTTTTCGATGAATATTACGGTAAAATCTTTTTTGCCTGCAATACCCGTTATTACGCTAGGCTGTTCTCCGTCGACAAAATTTTCGCTTGGAACAATCATCGTGCCTTTATCTTCAGGCTTAAACGTGTTTTTAATATTGATTGCGATTCTGCTTTTCATAACGGGGAAAATCGCCTCCGAATGAAGCACCGACGCACCCATATACGACAACTCTCTCAATTCTTTGTAAGTTAGTTTTTCGATAACTTTTGCCTCGGGAACAATCCTAGGGTCGCAAACCAAAAAACCACTGACGTCCGTCCAGTTTTCGTACAAGTCTGCCTTTACGCCACGAGCGATAATAGAGCCCGTAATGTCGCTTCCTCCACGACTAAACGTTTTTACTTTACCGTTGGAGCCTTTACCGTAAAAGCCCGGTATAACGGCGAAATCAATATCTTCTAACTTATTTCTAACAAGGTCGTTCGTGTACTCCTCGTTAAGTCTTCCACGACTATCGAATCTAACGATATCGAAACTATCCACAAAAGTTGCACCCAAATAATCTGCCGTAACTATTGCGCTTAAATATTCGCCTCGAGACGCAGTAAAATCAGCGTCTCTATTATCGCAAATATCTTTTTCCGTTTTATCTAAAATTTCAGTAAAGTCGGTTTTTAGCCCTAAATCGAAAGCGATGTCGGTAAATCTTTTTCTTACGCAGGAAAAAGTTTCTTTGCAGTTGTCTTTTTCCATAAGTTCGTCGTAACACTTGTACAACAAGTCCGTTACCTTAACGTCAGTCTTCTCTCTTTTTCCCGGAGCCGATACGACGATGTATCTCCTCGAATCGTCACTCTCAATTATACTTTTTACCTGTCTTAACGCCGTGGCGTTTGCCATTGACGTTCCACCGAATTTACAAACCTTAATCATTTACAATCATACTTCCTTCGAGATAATATCTTTTTTCCACGCCCTCTCCCATAGAAAAAGTCTTTCGGGGGAATGCGCCCTTTGTAGAAACATACCTGAACAAATCTTTTTTGTCAAGTTTTTCAAACGTTATTCCAACGCTTTGTTTGTTTGCGTTTACAAGTTCTTTTAAATTGGTTTCGCCGTGAACGTAATCGACGGCGCCACCGTTTTTTTCTATATACCCCTTAACGTACTCGTCTACGTTAGCAATGCTTTCGGGAAGAGAAACATCGAACGAAACTTGCTCTAATTTTTGCCCGTCGTATATTCCGAAATCGCCTACGACGGTTTTTAATCCTTTTATAAATTCTTCTCTGTTTACACCGTTAACGAACCTGTAAATAGGTTCGAAATATATTCCCTCGTCGTAAATGTTAACAAATTCTGCCAAAGCGTACCTTGACGGATGATTTTCTTGTTCTTCTTTTGACAAACCCTTTTTAACATTATTCCAATGCGCCTTTGCCGTTGCCAGAGAATGATTACCGTCTCCGACTGCGAAAGCAAAGTTATCTAACGAGCCATACTTTTTAATCAACCTTTCATCATCTAAAAGTTCTGAAAAGCCGTTTAGCACACTTTGATAATCCTCAACAAAATAACCCGTTATATGCCCACCGTTCATATTTAAATCAAAATCGTATAACTTTTCTAAGCGTTCTCTGTTTTCATAAAGTTTTTCGGTAATTTGGCGTTTTTCGTCGTCAAATAAAATCATTACGTGTGGAAACTCCACCGATGCATCTTTTCTAATTTTAAGTCTAGGCGGAATTCTTTCCTCGATAGTACCCTCCGTCGAACGAATTAAAGCACTGCTTTTTTTGGAATACTCGTACTTTTCTAAATCTATTGCACCGATTAAGCCGATACGCCTTTCAACGAACGGAGTTTTTCTGACAGTTAAGATAAATCCCTTTTTTAACTTTTGAAAAACGCCTTTATTCAAATATGTTTTTATATTTTCGTTAACCTTTTTTATTCTTTCGTCGGTTTTTTCGTCTAAATAAATTTCAGGTAAAATCAAGTCTAACGTCGTGATTTTTCCACTGACTTTATTTTCAAGTTCCGTCCAATACTTTTGTTCGCTGGTAAACTGGTCGCAAGCGATACACGCCCACGACGACATGTCGTCAGTTTTTGGAAGCAATATTTCTTTTGCCCTTAATCCCGTGTCTTTCATATCCTCTCCGATTATACGTTAATAACGAACACAGTTAACAAAGAAAGTCCGAGCGCCAACATAAAAATGCCGAAATCTTTCCAAAATTTTTTTTGTTTGCTCTCGGGTGCACCTTTTTGCACGGGTTGTAAATTTTTATCTTCCATATCGACTCTCCTATCTGTTTACGTCTTGCCAATAATAACTTTTCAAAGTCTTTCTTAACATTTCCGTGTCTGCGTATCTTGTCATTTTGCCGGCTTTGGCAATCGTTATGACGCCCGTTTCTTCTGAAACGATTATCGACACGACGTCTATCGTTTCTGTAATTCCTAAACCTGCCCTGTGCCTCGTTCCTAAATCTTTAGGAATATTGTTTATATTTTGAGAAAGTGGCAAAAAACAACCTGCCGACACGATTTTCGTTCCACTTATTATCATCGCCCCGTCGTGAAGTGGTGTTTTTGGAAAGAAAACGCTTTCTATAAGTTCGCTACTTATATCGCTTTCTAACGACACGCCACTGTCTAAAATTTGAGACGGAACGTTTCTGTTGGAAAGCACTATTATTGCGCCGACGTCGTTTTTAGACATACCTTGAACGGCTTTTATTATTTCACCAATGGCGTGTTCTGCCATATCGTCGTCGTAATATCCTCCGTCGTGCTTGGTGTCTCCACCGTTTAAAGTCTTTTTCGACCAGATAATTCTTTTTAATTCGACAGGGTACAAAATAAGTACTGCCAAAGCAAAACACAACGGCACGATTAAAAACAAAACTTTTAAATGTTGATTAAACAGCAACGCAACGCCTGTAACAAGCATTGCTCCTATAAAAATTATCACTAATTTTTTTGAGTTGTTTACGAGCAAAAAACGGATAAGATAAAAATATACCGTCGTAAACAAACAAATGCATATAATGACGGATACCAACTTTAAGGGATAATTCGCCATATCTTGAAAAAATTCTTGTATTCCTTGCCCTAACGATGCCATTTTACTTCTCCAACATTATTTTGAATAGGGAAAGCCACATTCCCTCTGTCATATCTATAAGCCCCGACTTGCTTTTATAATCGAAGTCGGTTAAAACGTCAACTGCTTTTTTTAACGATTTCGGCGTAAACTTTTTCGCCTGCTCTTTCGTCTTCTTCATCACGAATTCTGCATATTGCCCGTTCGCTCCGAAAATTTTTCCGAGTTCACTAAGACTTTTCGTGCTTATCGACACGTGTAATAGTTTCCTAAAATAATTGTAAACGCTACTTATTATCCTTTGTGGCGGGTCGCCCTTAGAGAGCATATCGTTAATAACCGTCAAAGCCTCTTTTATCTGGCGGTTAGCAATGTACTCCGTCATTTTGTACACCTTGAAGTCGGTATCCCTAGAGACGAGCATTTCTACCGTCTGTTTGTCAATCACCTTCGTGTCGCAAGCGTATGCGATAAGTTTTTGAAGTTCGTTGTTTATTTTAGACATATCTGCCAAACAATACTCGACAATGAGTTTTGCGCACTCCAATTCTATTTGTACGCCGTTTCTTTCGCACTCGCCTTTGACGATTCTGGTTAAATTTCCAACGTCCAACTTAGAGCAATCGACAACTACAACCGATTGATATTTTTTTAACGCTTCGCACGGCTTTACGTTTACTATTGCAAGAATACTTTTATCGCAAGGCGCAGTTAAAAAGGGTTTTAAATATCCTTCAGTTATCTTTTTGTCGGGATAAAATTCTTTTACGACGGTCAATCTCGTATCTCCGAAAAAAGAATTACTTTGCAAGGAAGTTACAAGTTGATTTTCCGTAACGCTATCCCCGTCAAAACTCGCAAAATTTAAGTCTATTTCAGAAACGACTTTTGCTTTTAAATTTTCTATTCCTTTAGAACGGAAATACGAATCTTCGCCCTCGAATAAATATATCGAATTTATTTTGTTTTGATTTAACTGATTGTTAAACTCGGGAAATTTTATAACCATATCATTACTTTTTTATTTTAACAAAAATTTTTAATATTTGCAAGGGATAATATAATCATTTTAAGCATAATAACAAAACTTTTTAATTATACTTTATCTCTAAATTGCCGTTTGTATAGCCGTCGTCAAAACTTAATGTCGGAAAAAACGTTACGATTTTATCCGTCTGATAAAACGACGACAGAACTTCGTGATAATTGTCTACGATTAATAAATTGCATTTGCCACTTTCAGTTTTAACGAAATCAAAATCGTAAGAAAGCGACGTAAACACATTTGTCGTAAAATCTTTATGCGTCAGCGACACGCCGAATCCACGCTGTAAATAACAAAAACTAAATTTTTCGTTAATTATAAATTCATTTCCACTTACGGCGATACAATTAGTTCCCTCGTAAAGTTTTTCTAGGTACACAGCTGTATTTACGTTTTCTTCCGTTGCGTAATAATAAACTGTTTTTGGAAGATAATCACACCTGAGTTTACTTATTATTTTAATAACGTCGGTTTCAGTTTCGTTATTTAAAAATATTACATAATCGATATTTTGTATCGACAATTTACTCAGCGCCCTATTTATTCTATTATTGCCAAAACGAGAAGTGGCATTAGATACAACGAGAACGCCCTCTTTTTCAACTCTCATAAGGTACGCCTCGTATGAGTTATCCCCTATCACGTACCCTTTTACAGTGTTGTTATCTTTTATGGTAAGTAAAGTACAACCCGTTAAACACGTAATCATCAATACAGTTGCTAAAACAACGTTTGTTACTTTCTTAAAATTGAAATAACCCGATGCAAATACGAAAGATGCGTAATAAAACAAATAAAAGGCACCGACGCTTACTCCACCCACAACGAAAACAGTGTAATCAAAAGCGTTTACTAAAAAAGCAACGCCCTCTAGCACTAAATTTGGCAAAAACAAAGTTATATGCGATATGCCGAATATTCCACCTATTATAGTTGCAATAAAGTTTACCATATAAAAGACGCCTATAACCGGTAAAACCAGCATATTCGCAACCACGGAAATTAACGAAACGCCACCAAAAGTAATTAAGCAAACAGGAATACCGAAAAGTTGTGCCGACAATACGCCTGCGAGAAGCGAAGATATTTTTTCGCCCAAAAATTTAAAAGGCTTTTTAAATATCCTGGTCGTTGTAATTAAGCCGAGTACGACGACAAATGAAAGTTGAAAGCCGACACGAAAAAGTTCTATCGGCGAATACGAGAGTATCACCAAACACGCAAAAGATATGGAAGACAATTTATCATATTTTTTACCTATGCTTTCCGACGACAAAAGCACCGTCGTCATGATTGCAGACCTTACCGACGAAGCAGAAAAGCCACAAACACCTGCATAGAAAAATAATATTATTGAAGTTACGGCAAGTTTTACATACCTGTTTATTTTAATTTTTGAAAAAACAAGCGCTAAAAAAGTTGCGAAAAAGCCGATGTGTAACCCAGACACGGCAAAAATATGCGCTACGCCCAAAGCACGAAAATTCGTTAGTAAATCTTCTTGCATATAATCGGTGTTGCCAAGAGTCATTGCGTACGCTATAGAAAAGGACTGTTTAGAAAGCCCGTTTTTCAAACTGTCTCTTAAAAACACGTGGACCTTTTCGAATATCGTTTTGTCGTTGCCAACCTTTTCGACGGCGTCTAACTCTACACTACATTTATATTTTACGTTTTCGGCAACGGTGGACGAATTTAAACTTCCTTCATAATATATAGAATTATGACTTAACGATGCGTTAAACTTTACCACGTCGCCTATATCGAAATCGGTTAAACCGTAAACAGATAAAGAAATTTTACCATCGAGTTTTCCTTCCGAAGAGCCGACAAAAGATACTTTATCCAAAATTAAACGCTCTGACCAATCGTATTCTTTTACCTCTACAATCTTGCCCGTGAAAACATAATTTTCGTTGGTAACCACAGTGGAATTAAATGCTTTAATTCTCGCATAAAAATTTATACCTCCGACAGCAAAAACAGTGGCGAATATTAAAGAAAATATCAAATACGTTTTTCTGTTTTCTTTTGAAAGAAAAATCGTTAAAATCAAAAAAATCGTCGGCAAAGTAATAAAGGTAATTGCTAAAAACAAATTTTGCGTTATAAAAAAATAAAACGACAAAACACCGAAAATCATAGAAATCGCCAAAAACAATATTGGTCTGAAATTTACAATTTTTTTCATTGGTGAATTCGCCCTCAAACTTCTTTTTTAAAATTTTATAAAAAAAGTTAACAAAAGTCAATCATTCCGTTGTTTTTTTGTTAAACCTTTGTTAAAATACTATTGCCTACTCGGTGCGATTGAGGAAGTTAAAAAAATCCACATTTTAATTTTAAGAGATTGCTTATTGAAAAACGTTAGCGGATCCTATTGTCGACGATAAATTCCGACTCTTTTTTTAGGATGCAGAGCGTTTTTAAGGCTTTTACTCGCCTGTTTTACAAAACGGGTTATTATTTGCTTTCTCGTCGGCCACAGTGGGTATTTTTTATAAACGACAAACGCACCGAACGTAAATGCTTTCAGTGCGTTTTTAATTTAAGTATTATTCTTTATAATTTTTTTACGAACAAACAGCGTATTGCGTTTAACACGGCAAGTACCATAACTCCGACGTCGGCAAAAATTGCCAAATACATATTGGCTATCCCTAATGCGCCTAAAACAAGACACGCTAGTTTTACGCCCAGAGCAAAAACTATGTTTTGATAAACGATGCGCAAACACTTTTTGGAAATTTTTATTGCCTTTACAATTTTTAACGGGTCGTCATCCATTAAAACGATATCTGCCGATTCGATTGCGGCATCGGAACCCATTGCGCCCATTGCTATGCCTATATCTGCGCAAGACAATACGGGTGCGTCGTTTATTCCGTCGCCGACGAATGCTAGTTTAGATTTTTTAGGTTTTTCTTTAAGCAACAATTCAACTCTTTCCACCTTGTCGGTCGGAAGAAGTTCGCTATACACTTCATCTATATTTAACTCGTCGGCAACTTCTTCTGCAACCTTTTTTCTGTCACCCGTCAGCATAACGGTTTTTTCAACGCCGTTTTTCTTGAGCATACAAACTGCCGTTTTCGAATTAGGTTTGGTTATGTCTGAAATGACTATATGCCCCGAATATTTTCCGTCGACTGCCACGTGTACTATCGTTCCCGTTTTGTGACAATTTTTGTATTCGATACCGAGCGACTGCATAAGTTTATCGTTTCCGACAGCAACTTCTACACCGTCAACTTTTGCGACAACGCCCTTTCCACTGATTTCTTTGACGTCTTTTACACGAGAATTATCTATTTGCTTTCCGTACGCCTTTTGCAAACTTTTGCTTATGGGATGAGACGAAGCACTTTCTGCAAGCACTGCGTATTCTAACAATTTTTCTTCTTCGATAATCGAGTGATGTATTCCGTTTACTTCAAAAACGCCTTTCGTCATCGTTCCCGTTTTGTCGAAAACGACGTACTTTGTTTTTGACAACAACTCTAAATAATTGGAGCCCTTTACAAGTACGCCCTCTTTACTTGCACCACCTATGCCGGCAAAAAAACTTAAGGGTATACTTATCACGAGAGCGCACGGGCAACTTATAACCAAAAAAGTTAACGCACGATAAAGCCACGTACCCCAATTTGCTTGCACGCCTATAAGTAAACTTACAAGAGGTGGAATAACTGCTAACGCTAACGCCGAAAAACATACAGTCGGCGTGTAAACTTTTGCAAACTTAGATATAAAGTCTTCAGGTTTAGATTTGCGAGAACTTGCATTTTCAACCATGTCCAAAATTTTCGACACCGTGGATTCGCCGAATTTTTTCGTCGTTTTAATTTTTATAACGCCCGTCATACTTATGCAACCACTTATTACGTCGTCGCCCACCTTAACGTCACGAGGCAAACTTTCACCGGTTAAAGCACTAGTGTTTAGAACGGAATCTCCTTCTACTATAACGCCGTCAATCGGTACCTTTTCGCCCGGCCTAACGACGATTATATTACCGACTTCAACGTCGTCGGGGTCAACTTGTTCGAGTTTTCCGTCCCTTTCAATATTTGCGTAATCGGGACGAATATCCATAAGCGCGCTGATGTTTTTACGACTCTTGCCGACGGCGTAACCTTGAAACCACTCACCGATTTGATAAAAGAGCATAACGGCGATACCTTCTAAATATTCTCCGTTTTCGTAAACGGCGAGCGCTATTGCACCAATCGTCGCTATTGCCATTAAAAAATTTTCATCGAATATTTTACGATTTTTTATGCCGATTAACGCTTTTCTTAAAACGTCGTATCCGATTATAAAATAGTCTACTAAATAACACGTTAGCCTTAATACTCGCCCCGCGCCGACAAACAAAAATTCGTCGAGCCTGTTGAAAACTTCTGCAGAAACAAACTGAAGCGCAAGCAAAATTACAGAACATATAAGTATTCGTATCATAACGATGCGTTGTTTTTTCGTCATACCGTTCTGTTTTTTGCCTAACACTATCAAAACGATTGCCGACGCTATAACGACGATTGCAAGCAACACGCTAGTTACAATTAGTTGCATAAATTTCTTCTCCAAAAAATAAGATTGTATCGCTAAAAATAAATTTCACAATCGGGTTCGACTTTTTTGCAAGATTTATATATCTTTTTCATAACTTCTTTTTCATCTACTTCGTCGATAAACTCTACAATCATTTTTTGCGTCATAAAATTCACTATTGCCTCTTTTACGCCCTCGACTTTTTTTGCGACGCCCTCCATTAAATTGGCACAGTTTGCGCAGTCTACTTCTATTTTGTAAGTTTTTTTCATTGTTTTCTTCCTCCGAAAAAAATTTTTTCAATTAAACGATTAAACATTTGCTTAATTGTTATATCTGTAGTATAATATGAAAGAAAAGAAAAATCAATGAAAAATATTAATTTAAAAAAAATGCGCCCAAAAGGGCTAAACGATTACTTTTAGGCATAATTGAAGGAGTGAAAATGACGGATTTTAATTTACCTCACGACCACGACGAAGGTCCTCACGTGGAACTTATTAAAAAACAACTTGACAAAACAAACGATTTCCAGACGGTTGCAGAAATTTTTAAGCAACTGTGCGACACGACGAGAATTAGAATTTTTTGGCTTTTGTGCCACCAGGAAGAATGTGTTATCAACCTTTCGGCAATGCTTAAAATGTCAAGCCCGGCAGTTTCGCACCATTTGCGCCCGTTAAAAAACAGTGGACTAGTCATAAGTAAACGCAATGGAAAAGAAGTTTATTACCATGTTGCAGATACTGAAGTGTGCAATTTATTACACCAAATGATTGAACAGGTTATGGAAATTGCCTGTCCCAAAAAGTGAGGCACTCGTTATGAAAAACCGTGTCAACGAAAAATACAACTTAACCTTTTTTGAAGACGCCGTTAAAGAAGATAGTGCGTTATTTACGGGAATAAACGCTTATTACGTAAACGTTGTTAAAGACTCGTTTGCCCTGCCCGTTTATAGCGAAACAAACGTTTTACAAATTTATTATTGTCAAACGGGACGCATAAACTTAACGATAAATCACGACCAACACGTTTTTTTATCCAAAGGGGATTTTTGTTTACGCCTTGAAAAAAGCAAAGCAGACACCGTTCTCTTAAAAACCGATACGGGATTTGAAGGTATAATTTTTTTTGTGGATTTAAAAAAATTATCGCAAAACAAAAATGAACTTTTTTGCGACTATTCGGTTGTGGAAAATATTGTAAAAGAAAATTTTTTCGACAACGACGGTGCCCTCTTTTTTGCCGGCAACGAACAAACGGAAAAGATATTCTACGGATTTTACAATCAACCTAGTCAACTGAAACTTGACTATCAAAAAATAAAATTCATTGAACTTTTACTGTACGTTTCTAAAACGCAAACAAGCAAGAACGTTCAATCGAGCAAGTGCCAAGAAAATCAGGTAACTCTTATAAAGGAAATTCACGATTGGCTTTTGCTTAATTTAAGCCAAAGAATTACAATCGAAGAAATTGCCAAAAAGTTTTTCATCAACGCAACGACGCTTAAAAATCTTTTTAAATCCGTTTACGGAACTTCCATTGCAACGCACATAAACGAACACCGAATGGAAAAAGCAACGATACTTTTAAAAACTTCTAATATGAGCATTTCTGAAATTTCAAAGGCAATCGGTTACGACAGTCAAAGTAAATTTACCAAAACTTTTAAGCAAACTTTTGGCATTTTACCACGAGAATATAAAAAATCTTACGAATAATTTTCAACCTTTTTAGGTTTTTTTGCATTTAAGTTTTATTTTTGTTTGCGAAAACGATATTTATATGTTACAATGTATTTATTAAAGGCCTCATGGTCAAGCGGTTAAGACGCAGCCCTCTCAAGGCTGAATCCGGAGTTCGATTCTCCGTGGGGCTACCAAAAAAGCAATACGACAATCCGTATTGCTTTTATCTTTTTTAAATTTATAATTCGGTAAATACTAATCTAGTTCGCCGAGAGCGTGCATAAGTATGCCCGTCAAAACAATGCCGGCAGTTTCTGCTCGCAAAATTCTTTTGCCTAAATACAAAGTTCTGTAACCCATTTTAATGGACGTTTCAAATTCTTCTTTTGAAAAACCTCCTTCACTCCCCACGACAATCGCAGTGCTTCCGTTAAGAGAATTTATCTTCTCGCCCTCGCTTGCAAATTCACAAGCAAAAAACTTGTTTTGATACTCTAAACCAAAATTCAAAGCGTCTTGCAAAGTTTGTTTGTAAATTACCTTTGGTGCAACTGCTCTACCACACTGTTTGGAGGCTTCCATTGACACCCTGTTTAATCTTTCTAATTTATTTTCGTTAATATAGGCAGACGAATATTTTGAAGAAAAGACAACAATCTCTTTAACGCCTAGTTCCACGGCTTTTTGAACAACTAACTCTGTTTTATCGCCCTTTAAAAGTCCGCATATAAGCGCCACCGATTGCTTTGCTTCCGTCCGACTTAAATTTTTATCCATAACTTTTGCTTGAAAACTTTTTTTGTTAATTTCCGTCACCTCTGACAAATACTCGTATCCCGAATTGTCTAAAAGAATTATTTTTTCGTTTTCTCTAATTCTCAACACAGACACGGCGTGAACGAATTCTTCCCCCGTAACAGTAACCGTATCGCTTATTTCGTCAACAAAAAATCTTTTATATTCTGCCACTTATCTATCCTTAAAGTTTTTTTATTATTATATTAAAAATTTGCATTTGCGTCAACATATTCGCTAAAACTCTTTATATTTTGGCAAGTTTATGTTACAATGTTTTTAGGTGAATTTATGTTTGAACAATTATCCAGAGAGTTAAATTTACAAATTGAAGAAGACAAAAAGAAAAAATGTTTATCGCCGTACGCTTTCGACGATAAACTTGCCGTTAGGCGCAACCCTCTCATCAGTGGCGAGCCTTCCGTTTGGCGTACAAACTTTATTAAGGACATCGATAAAATAATTCATTCCACATTTTTTCCGAGATACGCCGACAAAACGCAGGTTTTTTCCTTTTATAAAAACGACGATATCACCCACAGATTTTTACACGTGCAACTTGTTTCCAGAATTGCAAGGACAATCGGCACTGCGTTAAACCTTAACCTCGACTTGATTGAGGCAATTGCTTTGGGGCACGATATCGGACACACGCCTTTCGGCCATATCGGAGAAAGAATTTTAGATGAAATATATTTTAATCACACCTCTTTACATTTTGCTCACAACGTTCATTCCGTGCGTGTGTTAGACCAAATTATCCCTTACAACATAACGCTCCCCACCTTGCACGATATTTTATCGCACGACGGAGAATTGGAACTTGAACGATACGAACCGAAAGCCGTACATACCTTTTTGGAATTAGACGACAAAATAGAAAACTGCAAAAAAGACTTAAAGTACGTTAAAACGCTTATCCCCTGTACTTTGGAAGGGTGCGTGGTTAGAATATCGGACATCATCGCCTACATTGGTAAAGACAGACAAGACGCCGTTAAACTTAAAATCACAACGCCGAGCCATTTTGAAGACGACGTTTTGGGTGCGGAAAATGCTGAAATTATGAACAATCTTATGGTCAACATAATTGAAAACAGTTACGGCAAACCTTACATTAAAATGGACCAAACGCATTTTTCACTTTTGACAAAATCTAAAAGCGAAAATATGGCTAATATTTATTCAAACGAAAAGGTAAGCAAAATCGTCACCGACAAAATAAAACCACTTATGATAAAATTATACGATAAACTTTTGGACGATTTAATTAAGAAAAACACTAACTCTTATATTTACACGCACCACGTAAACAAAATCAACTCTTCCCCATACGAAAGGCAAACGCCTTACGAGGACGATGATAAAAATCAAATTGTCGTCGATTATATAGCAAGCATGACTGACGATTATTTTATTGATTTATATAAGCATATTTTCCCGTACGATAAAATAGATATCGAATATAAAGGATATTTCGATTAACGACACAAAAACAAAAAAGCATATTTCGTAAAACCGAATATGCTTTTTTTAATTTAACTCGACAAGTTAAAAAATATTTTAATTTTCTTTTAACATTTCGTTTGACAATGCCAAAATTTCATTTCTATACACAGACATTCTTTTACCAAGCATTTTTTTATAAATGGGATAATTTACCGATACGATTGCTATTCCGACAACGCCTATTACTATTCCTAGTGGCATTAAGTCGAACAAAACTTTCATGGATAGACACATTCCGAACCCTAAAATAAGAGAACCTAAAATTCCGAATATATATGAAAATACTCTCGGTGGCGTTTTTACCTTTTTGTCTAATGCTTTTAATTTGTCAACGTTACTTTCCTTTTTCTCCGTATACTCGTTAATGATTTTTTGTGCGTAATTTTCCTTTTTCATTTTCGTTACTCCTTTTTGTTTTGTAACCATATTATATTCTAAAAAAGTTAATATTTAACGGCTAAAAGGTAAATGCTTGTTTTACGTTTTGTTAAAGTTTTGTTAAAAACTACTTTTCAAGTAATTCTTTTGCTATTTCCAGTATTTTATCGGCGTATTTTGCCTGCCTACTTTGTAACATTGCTTGATAAGTGGGATAAGTTATACAAAGCGTCAATATCCCTATTACGCCGACTATTACGCCATACATCAGCATATTCCACTCTAAAACCATCGTTAGGCCTAAACCGAATAATAAAGTCCCGACGACCATCATTACGATTGCGACAATGATTGACGGGCGTTTTACCTTTTTGTTTAATCTTCTAAGTTCTTCTAGTTTACTTTTTTCGCCCGTATCCAAAGTGTATTCTTTTTTTATTTTTAAAACTTCCTGTCTTTCTTTTTCGCTTAAAGACGTATAAGTGTAAGAATTTTTATCTTCCATTATTTACCCCACGATTACATTATTTAACCTTACATTGAAAGTTGAGCCCTTTTCGACTTCGCTATGTACGGTGATTTCTCCACCTAAAATATCAATGATTTCTTTTACGATGGCAAGTCCTAAACCGTTACCTTGCGATTTCCTCGACTTGTCTTCTTGATAAAATTTATCGAACAACCTCGATAAGTTTTCCGATTGAATTCCGACTCCGTTATCTTGAACGCTAAAAACAACGTCTTTTCTATCTACTTTAATCGCCACGTTTATTTCGCCACCGTCGTTACTAAATTTTATTGCGTTCGACATCAAGTTGTTTATAATGGTGTTTATTAACGCCCTCGAAGAATTGACTATTACCTTTTGTAAATCTAAATTGATTTGCAAGTTTTTCGCTTCTATTAAACTCTCGAAAGAAACTATGCAATCTTCTATTTCTCTTGCTAAATTAAAATGCTCGAATTCAGGCTTCGTTTGTTGATTTTCAAGTTTGTTAAGGCTTAACACGTCGTTGACAAGTCCACTGAGCCTTAAACACGAAGAATTTAAGCCTTCGGTGCATTTTTCTCTTTCTTCTTTCGATAAGTTTTCGCTCGACAATATTTTGGCGTAATTTTGAATTGCCATAATCGGCGTTTTTATTTCGTGAGAAACGTTGGATATGAAATCACTTTTTAGTATTTCCATTTTGGAAAGTTCTTTTGCAAGTAAATTTAAATTTTCAAGTATTATATCGTACTCGCTTTTAGAACGCTTTGTCATCATATATTCGTTATAATAAGTGAAATCGCCACTTGCCATTCTTTCTGTGGCAGACAATATCATATTAACGGGCTTGTCTACCATGTGCTTTCTTCTTATCATATCTATGATTGTGAAGACAAATGAAATTACTATTGTTATAACTAGCACCAAAATAGTTTCCGTAACATTGTTGTCTGCGACCTTTAATATAAATTCGGCAATCAATATTCCAAACAAAACGGTAAACGCCACCGTTACGAAAAACATTAACGTATTAAAAAAACTAAAATTGCTTTTTATCTTTCTGTTTTTTTTCATATTGTCCTACTTTATAACGCTTTTATAACCTAAACCGTGAACGGTAACTATTTCAAAATTCGTGCAGTTTGCCGTTTTGTCACGAAGTTTCGACATGTACACGTCTACCGTTCTCGAAGTGGCAGACGAATCGTATCCCCAAAACTCGTCCATTAGCGCAGAGCGAGTGAAAGTCTTTTTGGGATTTAAGCAAAACTTGTACAAAAGGTCGAATTCTCTCACCGTTAAAGGCACCTGTTCGTCGTCTATTTTAACGGTGCGTTCCTCTTTGTTTATCACAAGATTTCCTATAACTATTTCTTTATTTTGCTGAACGTTTATTCTACGGAACAATGCAGAAACTTTCATTGTGAGTTCGTCAACGTCAAAAGGTTTTACGATATAATCGTCTATGCCTATTTGATATCCGTACATTTTCGACGGTTTGTCCGTTTTTGCGCTCATAAATATTATGGGCGTCGTTTTATCGTTTATTCGCACCGTCTTGGCAAACTCAAAACCGTCTACGTTGGGCATCATTATGTCGGTTATTATCATATCGAACTTTTCTTTTTCCAAAATTTCTAATGCAATTTTGCCGTCTTGCGCTTCGGTAACCTTATAACCTCCGAGTTCTAACGCTCTACAAACCAAACAATTTAAGTCCTTATCGTCTTCTACAACTAAGATTTTTAGCATAAATTCTCCTTTTGTTTACATTATACAACATAACGACTACATTTTTCATTTGTTTTTGTAAAAGTTTTGTAAAAAAAAAGACAGACTGTTTCGTCTGTCCGAATGATTTTATTAAAGAGTTGCTTCTATTACTGCTTTTATCGTGTGTAATCTATTTTCAGCCTCGTCGAAAACAATGGATTTTTCGCTTTCAAACACTTCGTTTGTAACTTCCATACAATCGATACCGAATTTTTCAAAAATCTCTTTACCTATTTTGGTGTTTAAATCGTGAAAAGCAGGTAAACAATGCATAAACTTAACGTCTTTGCTTGCCAAATTTAAAAGTTCCGTCGTAACTCTATAAGGCGATAATTTTTCTATCCTTTCTTGCCAAACGCTGTCCGGTTCTCCCATCGACACCCAAACGTCGGTGTATACTACGTCTGCGTCTTTCACGGCAATTTTCGGCTCTTCGATAAATTCTAGCGTCGCTCCCGTACCTTTGGCTACTTCTAAACATTTTTTTATCAATTCTTCATTCGGAAAATACTCTTTCGGCGCACAAGCGACAAAATGCATACCCATTTTTGCGCAACCTACCATCAACGAATTTCCCATGTTGTATCTTGCGTCGCCCATATAAACGAGTTTTTTACCTTTTAACATACCGAATTTTTCTTGTATCGTCAAAAAATCGGCAAGTATTTGAGTGGGATGAAATTCGTTTGTTAATCCGTTCCAAACGGGAACGCCGGAATATTTTGCAAGTTGTTCAACGATTTCTTGCCCGTAGCCTCTATACTCTATTCCATCGTACATTCTGCCCAAAACCCTTGCCGTGTCGGCAATACTTTCCTTTTTGCCTATTTGAGAGGCTGTTGGGTCAAGATAAGTAACGTTTGCGCCTAAATCGTAACACGCAACTTCGAATGCGCATCTTGTTCTCGTGCTTGTTTTTTCGAAAATGAGCGCAACGTTTTTGCCCTTTTTATCGGCATGTGGCGTTCCGTTTTTCTTTTTTTGTTTTAACTCGCCTGCTAAATCTATTAAATATTGTATTTCTTCAGATGAAAAATCCAATAACTTCAAAAAACTTTTACCTTTTAAATTCATTTTATCTCCTATTCGCATGCCTTTTTAATTACTTCCACTGCTTGTTTTAACAAGTTAAGTGGTATATTTAGTGGTGGCAATAACCTCAATTTTGTTTTTGCCGTTAATGGCAACACGCCGTTTTCTAAACAGTACGCAACGACTTCTTTTATCGGCTTTTCAGTTTCTATGCCTATCATTAAGCCTAACCCCGAAACGCTTTTTACACCTTTTGCATTTTTTAATTCGTTAAAAATATAATTGCTTTTTTCCTGCACTTCTTTTAACAAATTTTCGTCTATCATTTCTAAAACTTTGTTTGCCGAAGCACACGCTACGGGATTACCACCAAAAGTTGAGCCGTGTTCTCCGTATCCTAAAACGTCAGATACCTTTTCTCCTAAAATACACGCCCCTATCGGAAGTCCTCCACCCAAGCCTTTCGCCGTCGTTACAACATCAGGCAAAATATCATATTGCATATACGCATAAAGGGTGCCACATCTACCGTTGCCAGTTTGTACTTCATCAACCATAAAAACAACGTCGTTCGCCTTTGCGTATTCGTACGTTTTTTTAACGAAATCTTTTTCTAAGGGAATAACACCACCTTCGCCTTGAACACATTCGATTAGTATTCCCGCAACGTCTTGCCCGTCTATGAGTTTTTTAACGCTTTCAAAGTCAAAGGCGTCTACGTATTCAAAGCCCTCCGTTAGTGGGTTGAAAAGAGTATGAAAAACATCTTGTCCCGTGGCAGACAAAGTTGTTATCGTTCTGCCGTGAAAACTATTTTTTAATGTTATTATCTTGTAGCATTTTTCACCCTTTTTTTGGCTTGCATATTTTCTTGCGACCTTAATAGCACACTCGTTTGCCTCTGCGCCCGAATTACCAAAAAACACCTTTTTTAATCCCGTCCTTTCGCACAGCGTTTTAGCAAGTCTTACGCAAGGCTCCGTATAATACAGGTTAGACGTATGCTGAACTTTTTTATATTGCTCTATAACTGCGTTGAGCAATTTTTCGTTGGCAACGCCGAAACTGTTCACGCCTATGCCGGAGCCTAAATCGATATATTTTTTGCCCGAATAATCTTTCAAAAGGCTTCCCTTTCCACTCTCTATTTGAACGTTATATCTTGCGTACGTGTTTGCCACGTATTTTTTATCATTATCAACTAAATTTTCCATCTTAATCTTCTATAACCATAGTGCCTGCGCCCTCGTCGGTTAAAATTTCCATAAGTACTGAGTGGGGAACTCTCCCGTCCATTACGATTACGTTTTTAACGCCGAGTGCAATCGCATCTTTACAACAGTTTATTTTAGGTATCATACCACCTACGATTGTTCCGTCTTTTATCATTTGGTCTATTTCGCTAAACCTGACTTCGGGTATAAGGGTATTAGGGTCGTTTTTATCTTTCAACACGCCCTCGATATCCGTCATCATTATCAGTCTTTCGGCTTTTAATGCTCCTGCTATATGGGCGGCCGCAGTGTCTCCGTTTATATTGTAAGAATTGCCCATATCGTCGCAACCAATCGTGGATACGACGGGAATATATCCGTTTTCCAAAAGGTCTATTACAGGCTCTATATTAACCTTTTCGATTGTACCGACAAAACCTAACTTTTCGTCTTTAATTTTGCTTTCGATAAGTTTTCCGTCTATGCCGGAAATGCCCATTGCTCGTCCACCGTTCATTTGAATATAGTTTACAAGCGTTTTGTTTATTTTGCCGGCAAGCACCATTTGTGCAATATCAACCGTTTCTTTATCGGTAACTCGAAGTCCCTCGACGAATTGTGCCTTTTTGCCGAGCTTGTTCATCATCTCGCTTATTTCGGGACCCCCACCGTGAACCAAAACCACCTTGACACCGATTAGACTTAATAAAACGATGTCTTCCATAACCTGATGTTTTAAGGTTTCGTTCACCATTGCGTTTCCACCGTACTTTATTACGACGATTTTACCGTTGTATTTTTTTATGTAAGGAAGCGCCTGCACCAACACTTCTGCCCTTTCCATATTTGAAAATTGATTGTTACTCATATTTCTCCTTTTATCACGTGCGATAGTCCCCGTTAATACGAACGTAATCGTAAGTAAGGTCACAGCCGAACGCCTTTGCTCTTGACTTGCCTTCTTTTAATTCAACTCTTATTACAATTTCGTCTTCTAACAATATTTCCTTGGCTTTTTCTTCGCTAAACTCTAAACTGGCTCCGTTTTTTGCAACGGCGATTTCTCCTTTTTTGGACTTAAAATAAACGTCTATGGCGTTTACGTCCACTTGCTCACCACTATATCCTATTGCGCAAAGCACTCGTCCCCAATTTGCGTCTGCACCGAACATTGCGCATTTTACGAGGCTGGAACATATTACGCTTTTTGCAATCTTTTTTGCTTGGCTTTCCGTTTTTCCACCGTTAACCTCACATTCGATAAGTTTTGTTGCGCCCTCGCCGTCTTTTGCTATCATTTTGCAAAGTTTTTCCGTCACTGCATTAAGTGCCTTTTTAAACGTTTCATACGCCTCTGTTTCTTTATCGATTATTTTATTGCCCGACAAACCGTTTGCCATAACTGCTACCATATCGTTCGTCGAAGTGTCGCCGTCTATACTTATCATATTAAAAGTGTCTTGTACGTCTGACTTTAACGCCTTTTGTAACATCTCTGAAGTGATATTTATGTCGGAAGTTAAAAATACAAGCATCGTTGCCATATTTGGGTGTATCATTCCACTCCCTTTTGCCATTCCACCTATTTTACACGTTACGCCGTCTAATTCAAACTGCACGGCAACTTGTTTTTGCACGGTGTCAGTCGTCATTATCGCTTCCGATGCGTTGTCGCCACCGATAACGTCTAATTCTTTTACAAGTTGAGGTATGCCTACTTCGAAAGGTTCTATCGTCATAGGTTGTCCTATTACGCCTGTCGACGCTACTATAACTTTTTTGTAATCTATATCTAAATTTTCGGCAAGCAATTTACAAGTGTCCGTCGCTAATTGAACACCGTTTGCGTTACACGTGTTTGCATTGCCACTGTTACATATTATTGCCCTTGCAACGCCACCTTTCAAATTGTTTTTCGTTACGATTAACGGGGAGCCTTTAACTAAATTGGTAGTATAAACTGCACCTACCGAAGCATCTACCTCACTATAAACGAGCGCAACGTCTCTTTTTTCTCTGTTCTTTCTTATTCCACAGTGAACACCGCTTGCCTTAAAACCTTTGGGCGCACATACGCCTCCTTCTATATATTTCATATTATCTCCCAACAAAACTATAAATTCAATGATTTTTCTTCGTTCAATCCTAAAACTATGTTTAAGTTTTGTATTGCGCTTCCACAAGCACCCTTGCCTAAATTATCGAATCTTGCGACGAGAACAATATTGTCTTCTGAACCGTGAACGCTTACTTCCAAACTGTCCTTTCCTTTCAGTGCACAACTGGATAAAAATCCATTTTCATCGGCATTTTCGTTAAAGTATACGATGTTGCCCGTATACAAATTTTTGTAAGCCTCTTTTATATCTGCGATACTGCCTAATACGTCTTTCTTAAAGATAGGCACCGTTACTTCCATTCCTCTGTCGAAGTTAGAAACTATCGGGCAAAAGCACGGAGCGTTTTTAAGTTTGCACATCTTCATCATTTCGGGTATGTGTTTATGCTTTTGCGACAAACCGTATTGCCTTGGTGCAAGATATAACGAATGATTTTCTTCTTCGTACTCTTTTATCATCTTTTTGCCACCACCCGTGTAACCAGTTATGGAAAAGGCTGTTAAATTTACGTCGTCTTTCAAAATACCATTTTCTATTAATGGATTAACTAGCGCAATAAAACCACTTGCGTGACACCCCGGATTTGCTATCAGTTTGCTGTTTTTTATCTTCTCTCTCTGTCCCTTTAATTCGGGAAATCCGTATGTCCAGTTGTCCAACGTTCTGTGCGCCGTCGACGTGTCTATAATAACCGTTTTGTCGTTTTCTAATAACGACACCGATTCTTTTGCAGACTCGTCGGGAAGGCACAAAAAAGTTACGTCGGACTCGTTGATTGCTTGTTTCCTTTTTGCCACGTCTTTACGAATTTCTTCCGAAAGAGTTATTATTTCTATTCCACTGTATGATTTAAGTCTTTCACGAATACTTAAACCCGTCGTTCCGGCACTGCCGTCAATGAATATTTTAACCATCTATTTCCTTCCTAGCATACGCTATTTGTTCTTCTACCGATTTAACGCTTGTTCCACCTTTCGACACACGCTTTTCCACGCAATTAAGTAAGTCTATTTCTTTATACACGTCGTCTTCGAACAAGTCGCTGTATTCTTTATATTCTTCGAGCGTTAAAGTTTCCAAAGTCTTTTTTTCTTTAATACACTTTTTAACTAAACTTCCTGCAATTTTATATGCGCTCCTAAACGGCAAGCCCTTTTTAACTAAATAATCGGCTAAATCGGTTGCATTGATAAACCCTTCGCTCGCAGACTTTTTCATATTATCTTCGTTTGCCGACATCGTTTCTATCATTTTTGTAAACACGGGCAAGCACTTTAATACCGTTTCGATTGCGTCGAACACGCTCTCTTTGTCCTCTTGCATATCTTTGTTGTACGCTAACGGCAAGCCTTTTAACACGGTGAGCATTGCCATTAAATTGCCGTACACCCTGCCCGTTTTGCCCCTTGTCAATTCTGCCATATCGGGATTTTTCTTTTGCGGCATTATCGACGAGCCTGTGGTGTAATCGTCTGATAAAACTATAAACTTAAATTCCCAACTCGACCACAAAATAATTTCTTCGGAAAATCTTGAAAGATGCATCATAATCAGCGAAGCGCACGATAAAAATTCCACGCAGTAATCCCTATCAGACACACCGTCGATACTGTTTAACGCAACAGAGTCGAAAGATAATAGTTTTGCCTCTAAATCTCTGTCGGTTTGATACGTCGTTCCCGCCAACGCACAACTTCCTATCGGACAAACGTTGGTACGCTTGTAACAATCTTTAAGCCTATCTAAATCTCTTAAAAACATCATGGCGTACGCCATCAATTGATGTCCGAAAGTTATAGGTTGCGCACGCTGTAAATGTGTGTATCCCGGCATTATGGTTTTTTTGTATACTTCCGCCTTGTCCGTTATTACGCCGATAAGTTTTTTTAAGAGGAACGATATATCTTCTATGGCGTCTTTAAGATACATTCTGAGGTCTAAAGCAACTTGGTCGTTGCGACTACGAGCGGTGTGAAGTTTTTTACCCACCTCGCCGACACGCTCCGTCAGCACTTCTTCTACAAACATATGAATGTCTTCGGCATTTTCGTCGATTTTTAACACGCCGTTTTCTATATCGCTTAAAATTTTTTCTAATCCGTCGATTAAGACTTCGGCATCGTCTTCGGAAATTATATTTTTTGCAGAAAGCATTGTTGCATGCGCTATGCTACCTAATATATCTTGCCTGAACATTTTTTTATCGAAAGATATTGACGAATTAAAATCGTCTGCCATTTTATCGGTAACGCCGTCGCTACGCCCTGCCCACATCTTTGCCATAATTTATCTCCGTTTTATCACAATAGTCCCGTAACCTGATTACGGGACGTATTGCATAGTCGTTTATTTATTTTTTGCTTCTACCAAGGCTTGTACCTTTGTCGGAAGTCCGAACAAATTGATAAAGCCGTTTGCGTCCTTTTGGTTGTAATCGCTTTCTCCGAAAGTTGCAATCTCTTCGCTGTAAAGCGAATAATCACTCCACGAGCCTGCGTTTATCATATTGCCTTTGTAAAGTTTCATTTTAACTTTACCCGTAACTTTTTCTTGCGTTTTGTCCACAAAAGCCGACAACGCTTCACGAAGTGGCGAAAACCACAAACCGTTATAAACCAACTCGCCGAAAGTAACGGATAATTTTTGTTTTTCGTGCATGGTGAGTTTGTCTAAACAAAGTTGTTCTAACATTGCGTGTCCTTTATACAAAATCGCACCACCCGGAGTTTCGTACACGCCACGACATTTCATTCCGACAAGACGATTTTCTACTATATCAACAATTCCGATACCGTTTGCGCCACCGATTTTATTAAGTTCCAAAATAATTTCTTTGGCACTCATCTTTTTTCCGTTAAGCGCCGTCGGAACGCCTTTTACGAATTCTAGTTCGACGTAAGTCGGTTTGTCGGGAGCATCTATAGGAGAAACTCCCATTTCCAAAAATCCTTTCTTTTCGTATTGAGGTTCGTTACCCGTGTCCTCTAAATCCATACCTTCGTGTGATAAATGCCAAAGGTTTTTATCTTTAGAATAATTTGTTTCTCTGTTTATTTTTAACGGAACGTTATGCGCCTCTGCGTATTCTATTTCTTCTTCCCTCGATTTTATGTTCCATTCTCTCCACGGTGCGATAATGGTTAAGTCGGGTGCAAAATATTTGAAAGCAAGTTCAAACCTTACTTGGTCGTTTCCTTTTCCCGTACAGCCGTGCACTATTGCGTCTGCACCCTCTTTTATAGCAATTTCTGCCAATGCCTTTGCTATGCACGGACGAGCGTGGCTGGTACCTAAATAATATTCTTCGTAAAGAGCACCTGCTTTCATCGTCGGAATAATGTAATTATCGACATAATCGTCGGTTAAGTCTAAAACGTAACATTTTGACGCACCCGTTTTTATCGCCTTTTCTTCAAGTCCTTCAAGTTCGTCTGCTTGACCGACGTTGGCGGCAACGGCAATTACCTCGCAACCGTTGTAATTTTCTTTTAACCACGGAATGATAATGGACGTGTCCAATCCCCCAGAATATGCAAGTACTACTTTTTTTACATCTTCTTTCTTCACGTTAGATTCTCCTTTGACCTTTCGTCATAGTTTTATTTACGCTGTCATTATATCCCTTTCAAAATGTATTGTCAACGATTTTTCAAACATTTTCTAACTTTTTTATTCATATTTTAGTCTTTATTGAATATTTTTGTGATTGTTTTATATTTTATTCATTTTGCTTGTTTTTTACATAAAAAATAAAATTTGTACTCAACGGGTTGATATTTTTATAAAAATCTGTTAAAATAGTTTTAAAAATATTAAAGGTTACGGCGAACAAATGAAAACTTTTTTAACGACAAAAAAAATCAAACGAGAAATTAAAAAAACTTGTAAACAATTAAACAACGATTACGCAAACAAGAATCCTATTTTTATTTGCGTCTTGAAAGGGGCGTTCCCCTTCTTTTCCGAAGTGTACAAAAACTTTAAGTATCCTGCACAATTCGACTTCGTTAAAATTTCTTCTTACGGCAAAGGCACGGAAAGTGGTGAACTTCAATTTATCATGGACGTTTCCATCGACATTGAAAACAGAGACGTTATAATAGTGGAAGACATTGTGGACACGGGAAATACATTAACTTACTTTGTAAATCATTTGAAAAAGAAAAATCCTGCTTCCGTTAAAATTTGTTCGTTACTTAATAAACCCAGCAGGCGTGTCGTTAATCTTACGCCAGACTATAATTGCTTCGATATAGAAGATTATTTCGTTGTCGGATTCGGGTTAGATTACGCAGAGCAATTTAGAGAACTAGATTACGTTGCCATTTTGGAAAAGGGCATTGACTACTAATACCAAATAAAAACATAAAACTAACGCATAATTAAAAGGGTTAAACGAAAAAACCATTTCGTTTAACCCTTTTGCTTTTATTGTTTAATTTTTATTTGAAAAACTTAACGGCTGACTTAAACATTTTTATATCGTATTCGCCGTACACGTTTTTATATAGTCCTGCGCCTATTCTTTCGCTATGACCCATCTTGCCGAAAACTCTGCCGTCGGGTGAAGTGATACCCTCTATCGCATACATAGAGCCGTTAGGATTGAATTGAATTTCTTTCGACGCCTCGTTATTAAAATCGACGTATTGCGTTGCGATTTGTCCGTTTTTGGCTAAATTCATAATAAGTTTTTCATCGGCAATAAATCTTCCCTCGCCGTGTGAGATTGGAACAGAAACAACGTCGCCGACGTTCATACCTTTAAGCCATGGCGATTTTGTCGATGCAATACGAGTTCTTACAATCTTGGATTGATGGCGTGCTATCGTATTGAAAGTCAACGTCGGACAATTTTCGTCAGTGTCGATAATCTTTCCGTATGGAACAAGACCTAATTTTATCAATGCTTGGAAGCCGTTACAGATACCACACATTAAGCCACCACGATTATCCAGTAAATCGGTTACGCCCTCTTTTACGAGTGCGTTTCTGAAAAATGCCGTTATAAATTTTGCACTTCCGTCAGGCTCGTCTCCACCACTGAATCCACCAGGGATAAATATCATTTGACTGTCTTTAAGTTCTTTTGCAAACCTTTCTATGCTTTCTTTAATGCCGTCTGCCGTCAAGTTGTTAAGCACCAATATTTTTGCTTTTGCACCTGCGTCTTCAACGGCTTTCGCACTGTCGTACTCACAGTTGGTTCCCGGGAATACGGGAATAAGCACTTTGGGAGTTGCCACTTTAATTTTTGGTTCTGCAATACTTTCGCCCGTATAACTGAAAGTTTGTACCGGCGTTGACATCGGATCAATATTACAACTGAATACGCTTTCTAATTTACCTTCATAACCAACGGATAATTCTTGCAACGAAACCTTTTCTTCGTCAAGACAAATATCCTTTTCTTCCGTCGTTTGTCCCAAAACTTCCAGTCCGTCCACGTCGCCTTCGATTTCGATAATGAACGATGCGTAAGAATATCCGAATATTTTATCTAAAGAAAGCCCATTTTCGTACTTAAATCCGAAGCCGTTACCAAAACACATTTTCATAATGCCCTCGGCAATACCTCCGTACGTCGGAGTGTACATAGAAAGCACTTGTCCATTCTTTCTGAGTTTTGCTATTAACTCAAAAATTTCCAAAACAGATTGTACGTTTGGTAAACCGTTATCGTCGTATTTAGGCGTGAGCAATACAACTTTGCTTCCTGCCTTTTTAAATTCGGGAGAAACAATTTCTTTTGTCTTTGTCGTCGTTATTGCAAAAGAACAAAGCGTCGGAGGAACGTCTAAATCATCAAACGAGCCACTCATAGAATCTTTGCCACCGATTGCGCCGATTTGATAATCTTTTTGAGCCTCGAATGCTCCGAGAAGTGCCGAAAGAGGTTTGCCCCATCTATGAGGTTCTTTGTTAAGCCTTTCGAAATATTCTTGGAACGTTAAATATACGTCCTTAAAGTCTGCGCCCGTTGCAATTAATTTACAAACTGACTCTACAACTGCAAGATATGCACCGTGATAAGGGCTTTTTTCCGTTATGAACGGGTTATACCCCCATGCCATTACGGAGCAATCGTCGGTGTGTCCTTTTTCTACGGATACCTTTTGAACCATTGCCTGTATCGGCGTAATTTGATTTTTGCCACCGAACGGCATAAGCACCGTACCTGCGCCTATCGTTGAGTCGAAACGCTCCGAAAGACCACGCTTCGAGCAAACGTTTAAGTCGCTAGATAATTCTATATAGTTTGTCTTAAAATCACCGTTTACCTTTTTGTCGAAAGGTTGCGCCTTTTCGACGACGGCTTCCACATGCTTTTCAGCACCGTTTGAGTTTAAGAAGTCACGACTGATATCTACTATTTTATTGCCGTTCCAGTACATAACCAGCCTGTTTTCGTCGGTTACTTCGGCGACCTTACATGCTTGCAAGTTTTCTTCTTTTGCAAGTTCCATAAATTTTTCTAAATTTTTTGCCTCGATTACCACTGCCATCCGTTCTTGCGATTCACTGATGGCAAGTTCCGTACCGTCAAGCCCGTCGTACTTTTTGGGCACAGCGTCTAGATTTATTATCAATCCGTCTGCCAATTCACCGATTGCAACGGAAACGCCACCTGCACCAAAGTCGTTACAACGCTTAATCATTTTTGTTGCCAAAGGATTTCTAAACAAGCGTTGAAGTTTTCTCTCCTCGGGAGCATTACCCTTTTGTACTTCTGCGCCACAAGTCTCAAGCGAAGTACCGGTGTGTTTTTTCGATGAGCCGGTTGCGCCACCACAACCGTCTCTACCGGTGCTACCACCAAGCATTATTACTATGTCGCCCTTTTCAGGTCTTTCTCTTCTTACGTTTTCTTCGGGTGCGCCTGCTACTACGGCACCTATCTCCATTCTTTTAGCCACGTAACCCTTGTGGTAAATTTCGTCTACCATTCCCGTTGCCAAACCGATTTGGTTGCCGTACGACGAATATCCTGCGGCGGCAGTCGTTACGATGCTTCTTTGCGGAAGTTTGCCTTTCAACGTTTCGGATACGGGAACAGTCGGGTCTGACGCACCCGTTACACGCATTGCAGAATATACGTATGCTCTGCCAGAAAGCGGGTCTCTTATTGCACCACCGATACAAGTTGCCGCTCCGCCGAAAGGCTCTATCTCCGTCGGGTGATTGTGCGTTTCGTTTTTGAAAAGCAATAACCACGGCTCTTTTTTGCCGTCTATTTCCACTTCTATTTTTACCGTGCAAGCGTTTATTTCTTCCGATTCGTCTAATTTGTCGAGTTTGCCGTTCTTTTTTAGGTACTTAACGGCAAGCGTTGCGATATCCATTAAACAAATAGGCTTTGTTCTGTTTAATTCCTTTCTCGTTTGCAAGTAATCTTGATATGCCTTTTCAATCAGTTCGTCTTGGAACGTTACCTTATCGATGTTTGTTAAAAAGGTTGTGTGACGGCAGTGGTCTGACCAATAAGTGTCTAACATTTTTACTTCCGTTATCGTCGGGTTCCTGCCCTCTTTTTGAAAATATTCACGGCAGAATTTTATGTCGTCTAAATCCATTGCCAATCCGTAAGAAAGGATAAATTTTTCTAAATCTTTATCGGTGAAATCGATAAATCCGTCTATCGTCTTTACCGTGGTTGGAATTTCGTATTCAACGGTTAGGGTTAAAGGCAAACTTAAATCGGTTTCCCTCGATTCGACGGGATTAATTACAGATTTCTTTATAAGTGATACTTCCTCGTCGTTAAGGTCGCCGTACAAAACATACACTTTGGCTGTTTTTACTATCGGACGATTGCCTTGCGAAATAATTTGTATACATTGCGCAGCGCTGTCTGCCCTTTGGTCGTATTGCCCCGGCAAAAATTCTACGGCAAAAACCTTTCCACCGTTTAACTCTAAATCTTTCGTAACGACATCGAGTTGAGGTTCGGAAAAAACAACGCCACAAGCATAGTCGAACAACTCGTCAGTAATATTGTCCACATCGTATCTGTTAATTACTCTTACGCCCGTTAGTTTTTTTATGCCTAAAATATTTACAGCGTCGTTATATAACTTTTTTGCCTCGTGCGCTAGTTCTGCTTTCTTTTCTACGAATACTCTTTTTACCATTTTAATTTTTTCCTTTTATGCAGTTTAATGCTTTTTGTCCTATATCTTTTCTGTAATACGCTTTTTCAAACGAAATTCTCTCGACGTCGCTATAAGATAATTCAAGGGCTTTTTCCAGCGTGTCAGACACCTCGGTTACGCCTAAAACTCTGCCACCGTCAGTCAAAAGTTTTCCGTCTTGTATTTTTGCGCCTGCAACGTAAACTTTATCTTTTACGTCTGACGGGATTGTTATTTCGTATCCTTTGTCGTATTTTTCGGGATAGCCACCACTTGCCATTATTACGCACGCCGAACACTTGTCCATAAATTCGACTTTCGTTTGCTTTAATTTTTGATTGGTCGTTGCTTGCATAACCGTCAATAAATCGCTCTTTAACAGTGGCAAAACGACTTGCGTTTCAGGGTCTCCGAAACGACAGTTATATTCGATAACTTTGGGGCCTTTCGGCGTTAACATTAAGCCGAAATACAAACAGCCCTTAAACGCTCTGCCCTCTTTGTTCATTGCTTCGATTGTGGGTAAAAATATTTTTTCCATACAAACTTCTGCAATCTCTTTCGTATAATACGGATTGGGCGCTATCGTGCCCATTCCCCCCGTGTTAAGCCCTTTATCGCCGTCGCCTATTCTCTTATGGTCCATTGACGATACCATCGGGACTACGCTCTCGCCGTCGGTAAAAGCAAGCACGGATACTTCGGGACCTGTTAAAAATTCTTCAATAACAACTCTGTCGCCACTCTTTCCGAACTGCCCGTCTCTCATCATGGATATTACGGCTGACTTTGCTTCGTCTCTCGTCGATGCGATGATAACGCCCTTGCCAAGAGCCAAGCCGTCTGCCTTAATTACAGTCGGGATAGGTGCAGTTTCGAGGTATTTTAACGCTTTTTCCAAGTCTTCGAACACCTCGTATTCTGCCGTGGGTATTGAATATTTTTTCATTAAATTTTTTGAAAAAACTTTACTGCCCTCTATTATGGCTGCCCTTTTATTAGGTCCGAAGCAAGGTATTCCCTTTTCCTCTAACAAGTCTACAAGCCCCATAACCAACGGGTCGTCGGGAGCGACAATGGCATAATCGATTTTGTTTTGAACGGCAAAGTTTACAATGCTTTCTAAATCCGTCGCTTTTATGGGGACAAGCGTTGCGTCGGAAGCCATTCCACCGTTACCCGGCAAAGCAAAAATTTCCGTTATGCTTTTGTTTTCTTTTATTTTTTTTATGATGGCGTGTTCTCTGCCACCACCACCTACTACCATTATTTTCATTACTACTAGTCCTTTGAATTTTAGTGATGGAATAATCTCATTCCCGTGAACGCCATTGCCATTCCGTACTTATTACATGCTTCTATAACCAAATCGTCTCTTATAGAGCCACCCGGTTCTGCAACGTACTTAACGCCACTCTTTTTTGCCCTATCTATGTTGTCGGCAAACGGGAAAAACGCATCTGAACCCAAAGCGACGTTGTCTATCGTGGATAAGTATTCTTTCATTTCTTCCGAAGTGAAAGGTTCCGGCTTAAACTTAAAATATTTTTGCCAATTTCCTTCTGCGCATACGTCTTCTTCGTTTTTATTTATATAGCCGTCGATTACGTTGTCTCTTTCTGCCCTTCCCAAAGTGTCTAAAAAGGGAAGATTTAACACTTTATCGTGTTGACGCAAAAACCACGTGTCTGCTTTTCCGCCTGCAAGCCTCGTGCAGTGAATTCTTGATTGTTGTCCTGCACCTACGCCAATCGCTTGTCCACCGTAAGCATAGCAAACGGAGTTTGATTGCGTGTATTTTAACGTTATCAAGGATATGATTAAGTCGATAACGGCACTTTCGGGAATTTCTTTATTTTCGGTAACGACGTTGGTTAACAACTCTCTATTAATTTTGAAGTTGTTTCTGCCTTGCTCGAAAGTTACGCCGAAAACATCTTTTGTTTCTTGAACTTCGGGAATATAATTTTCGTCTATTTTAACGATGTTATAATTGCCCTTTCTTTTTGCCTTTAAAATTTCCAATGCTTCGGGCTGATAACCGGGTGCGATTACACCGTCTGATACTTCTCTTGCAATCATCTTCGCCGTGGTTACGTCGCAAACGTCGGAAAGAGCAACCCAGTCGCCGAAAGAACACATTCTGTCAGTGCCCCTTGCCCTTGCGTAAGCACACGCAAGAGGAGAATCGTCTAAGCCCTCGACATCGTCTACAAAACAAGCCTTTTTAAGTTTTTCGGGAAGTTTTAAGCCTACTGCTGCAGACGTGGGGCTAACGTGTTTGAAAGAAGTTACGGCAGGAAGTCCTAACGCTTCTTTTAATTCTTTTACTAATTGCCAACTGTTAAAAGCATCTAAAAAGTTTATGTACCCAGGCTTGCCGTTTAATATTTCGATTGGAAGTTCGTTTCCGTTTTTCATGTATATTTTTGCAGGTTTTTGATTGGGGTTACAACCGTATTTTAATTCGAATTCTTTCATTTATTTTCTCCAGTTTATTTGTTTTTGTTAATGATTCTATCTTCCTTTTCGCCCGTCGCTAAATCGGTGTAACGAACAAACAAGGATATTTTGTTATCTTTGTCAAGAGCATTCCAAAGTTTTGACGTAAACTCGTCTATACTTCCGTCGATTTCTACTCTTTCGGGTTCGCCTTGGAAGGTGGGAATCGGGTTACCGTCGCACACGTAAGTGTGTATAAAATGCCCTAACCCGTTAAGCGCAGTAAAATCGAACGTGTAGCGGTTACAAGCAGTGCCCTTTTCGTCGGCACTTTTTAATATGCTCATCTTATAAGTAAAATCGCCGTTTTCGAAGGTAAGCATACCACTGATTCTCGGCGTCAAGTTGGGTGCGTCGGGTTCAAACTCTCTCGTCTTTAACGAAGAAGAAAAACATTTACCTTCCTTTAACCCTTGATATATGGTATCGGTTTGATCGCCGTTGGTTACTATAAGTTTGTTTTCGTATTCTCTAACGGCGGCGTAAATAATCAAACTCGGGTCTTCAACCTTGCTTGCGTCAAAAGGCTCTGTGTATAAAACGTTGTCCTTAAAAGTAAAAACTCTGTTTCTACTGTTTGCGCTTCTACCCATTATGAAGTATGCGCTGACAGCTTTTTTACCGTCATTACTCTTGCCTATAACTATGCCTCTACCTACGTACGAATTGCCCTCTATAAGAGTGGCTATATCGTTAATTTTGTACACGTTCATAATTTATCTCCTAATTTTTTTTGCAAATTTTTTCTACTGCTTTGGGCAATATTTTCCATTCGGCTTGTTCCATTACTCTCTTTTGCAAGATTTCCGGAGTGTCGCCCTTTCTTACCTTTACCGCCTTTTGCATTATTATTTCTCCACCGTCTGCAATTTCGTTTACGAAATGTACCGTTGCTCCCGTTATTTTTACTCCCCTTTTAAGCGCCTCTTCGTGCACTTTTAAGCCGTAATATCCTTTACCGCAAAAGGACGGAATTAAAGACGGATGTATGTTTACTATCCTATTTTTATACGTGTCGGTAAAATCTTGACTGAGTATCGACATAAAACCTGCAAGGACGATAAAATCTATATCGTACTTTGTCAACGCAACCTTTATCTCCTTTTCAAAATTTTCTTGACTGCCACACGCTTTTTTTTCTATAACCAAACAATCGACGCCGGCTTTTTTTGCCCTTTCAATAGCATATACGCCCTCGTGATTGGATATAACTAATTTAATTTTGCCACTTTTTATCACGCCACTGTTTTGCGCATCGAGTAACGCTTGTAAGTTGGTGCCTCCACCACTTACTAAAACAGCAATATTTTTTATTTTTTTCATTTAATTTCTCCAAAAAACGTTGCCCGTTAAAAACGCATAAAGGCGCTATGAATTTATAGCGCTTTTATACTTTTTTTATATTAACAAATTTCTATTTTGCTGTCCGATTTTACGATTTCGCCGATAACGTAAGCGTCTTCTCCACAGCCTTTTAAGATTTCCAACGCCTTTTGTTCGTCTTCTTTCTTTACGACGATGCTCATGCCGACGCCCATATTAAAGGTGTTAAACATATCTCTTTCGCAAATGTTACCACGCTTTGCGATTAAATTGAAAATCGGAAGTATTTTTACAGATGCTTTATTGATTTTTGCCCCTAGTCCGTCGGGAATACTTCTTGGAATATTCTCGTAAAAACCACCGCCCGTGATGTGCGATATACCCTTTACTTTTACTTCTTCTAAAAGTTTTAATACGGGTTTTACGTATATTTTGGTTGGCGTTAACAACGTTTCGCCTATAGACTTTCCACCAAGTTCATCACACGGGAGCGTTATATCTTCTTTTTCTACGTCGAAAACCTTTCTTACAAGCGAAAAGCCGTTTGAATGTACGCCACTGCTTGCAAGAGCAATAATAACGTCGCCCTCTTGCATCGTTTTGTTATCTATGATTTTGTTTTTATCCACAACGCCCGTCGAATATCCTGCTAAATCGTATTCGTCGATCGGATAAAAGCCCGGCATTTCTGCCGTTTCGCCACCGATTAATGCGCAACCCGATTGAACGCATCCTTCTGCGACGCCCGAAACTATTTGAGCAATCTTTTCGGGAAAGTTTTTGCCACAAGCAATATAATCTAAAAAGATAAGTGGCTTTGCGCCCGAACAAATTATGTCGTTTACGCACATTGCGACACAGTCTATGCCTATCGTGTCGTGCTTGTCCATTATGAATGCAATTTTTAATTTTGTACCGACGCCGTCCGTTCCACTTACGAGCACCGGCTTTTCGATACCGTTTAAGTCTAACTCGAACAGCCCGCCAAAGCCACCGATATCAGAGCAAACGCCCTTTGTCATCGTGCGCTTTATGTGTTTTTTCATAAGTTCAACCGATTTGTAACCTGCCGTTATGTCGACGCCTGCCGCAGCATATACGTCGGATTTTGAAATTTCGTTCATAATTTTCTCCTTTATTCTTTTCCTGTCCAACAATACGTGCATAACTTACACGGCTCTAAACCGATTGCCTTTATCAATCCGTCAAGCGTTTGGAATTCTAATGATTTTAATTTTAATTTTTTGCAAATCGCCTCTCGCATATGTTTGCCACGCTCAGTGTTTGCATCTGCATATTCGTCTAAATGTTTAAGCCCTTCTTCGCCTTCAAGTTCTACTATGGTCGCCCTCGTTATGAGTTCCATATCCGACGTACTTCTTGAAAAATTTAAGAATTTACAGCCGTACATTATCGGGGGACAAGCCGAACGCATATGCACTTCTTTTGCACCGTTATCGTACAAAAATTCAACAGTTTCTCGCATTTGCGTGCCACGAACGATTGAATCGTCTACAAACAACAACTTTTTATCGTTGATATAGTCGCTAACGGGAATCATTTTCATTTTGGCGACTTTCTTTCTGTCTAACTGACTGGAAGACATAAAACTTCTGGGCCACGTCGGTGTGTACTTTATAAACGGCCTTGCAAACGGAATTTTACTCTTATTTGAATATCCGATTGCATGTGGCGTGCCTGAATCGGGGACACCTGCGACGTAATCTACATCGGGAAGTTTACCCTCGTTTATTTCGTTTTCAGCCATAATAGAGCCGTTTTGACATCTCATTCTCTCAACGTTTAATTTTTCGTACGTTGAGGTGGGATAACCGTAATACGACCAAAGAAATGCACAAACTTTCATTTCTTTTTCTCTCGGTTTTAACACCTCGTATCCGTCGCACCTGACTTCTACTATCTCGCCTGCGCCCAAGTCGTATTCGTCCACGTAATCTAATTTTTGATACGCAAACGATTCGAAAGACACGCAGTAACCGAATATGTTTTTGCCGATATGCACGGGAAGCCTACCACGTTTATCTCTAGCGACCAAAATGTTTCCGTCGTCTTTCAATATTAAAATGGAAGCAGTGCCGTCTATAACGCTTTGTGCGTAACTTATTCCGTCTACAAAATTATCCTTTTGATTGATGAATGCAGTCAGCAATTCGGTTGCGTTTACCACGCCACCCGATTGCGCCCCGAACTGTCCACCGTTAACTTCTATATACTGCTCTATAAGTTGTTCCGCATTGTTGATTACTCCGATAAAACATATTGCGTAATTACCGAGTTTCGACCTGACCATCAACGGCTGAGGGTCCGTATCGTTTATACAACCTATCGCAGAACGCCCACTCATAGATTCGAATATGTTTTCGAATTTCGTACGAAACGGAGAGTTGTTTATATTGTGTATCTTTCTTTGCAAACCGAGCGCATCGTCGTAAGCGACAAGTCCTGCACTTTTGGTTCCGAGATGCGAATGATAATCGGTACCGAAAAATACGTCTTGCAAGACGTTGTGCCCTTTGCCGACAGCCCCAAAAAATCCACCCATATTTTACGTCCTTTTGTTTTGTCTTTTTAGTGCCTTTGTTTTAAGTGTTTTATTTTGCAAAAAATAATTTGGAAAGCGTCATCGGGTCGATGTATTCACCGTCTTTGTAAACACGCATGTTGCCCGATGCGATTTCGTCGATAAGCATAACGTTGCCGTCTGCATCGTAACCGAATTCAAATTTGATATCGTAAAGTACCAAGCCTTTTTCTTTTAAGTCGTCGGCAACGATTTTGGTTATCTTTTGCGTCATTGCCTTGATATCTTCATATTGTTTATCAGTCATAACGCCGAGGTCGATAAGCCCGTCTTTAGTTACCAACGGGTCGCCCTTTTCGTCGTTTTTGAAAGTCGTTTCTACGTATGCGGGTAAATCTGCTCCTTCTTCTATATAGTCGCTATATCTACGGTAAAAACTTCCGACTGCTTTGTGTCTGCAAATTACTTCCAAGCCCTTTCCGAATACTTTGGCAGGCAATACTTCCATTGTGGTGTCGGCAAGGTTTGCGCTTACGTAATGCGTTTTTATTCCTGCTTCGTTTACTTTTTCGAAAAAGTAAATGGACATTCTTAAATTTACGTCGCCAACGCCTTCGATTGTAAGACCTACGGAGTTTTCACCCGGGTCAAACACGCCGTCTTTTCCCGTGCAATCGTCTTTGAACTTCAAAAGATAATTTCCGTTGTCTAATGCATAAACGTTTTTTGTCTTTCCTGTGTAAACGAGTTTCATTTTTTTATTCTCCTTAAACTTTAATAAGTTTTTATTTTTATATTTTTTTGGCTATGCGCCTATATTTACTTGTTGAATTTATCTTCTATTGCTTTATTTTTTTCTAAAACTTTGTTTTTGTCTTCCAATCTTTTTGCAACCAGTTTGTCGCTTAAATCTTTATCGGATATTGCAAGCATTTCTATTGCCAAAAGCGCTGCGTTTGCGCCACCGTTTATAGCGACGGTTGCTACGGGAATTCCCGACGGCATTTGTACCGTTGCCAAAAGCGCGTCCATTCCTTCTAATACGGTGGATTTACAAGGTATGCCAATAACAGGCAAGGTCGTGTTGCCGGCAATCACTCCGGCAAGGTGCGCTGCCATTCCTGCGGCGGCAATTATTACGCCGAAACCGTTTTCTTTTGCATTCTTTGCAAAATCTATTGCTTCATCGGGTGTTCTATGCGCAGAATAAACGTGCGTTTCGAATGGCACACCGAAAGAATCAAGAGTGTTCATTGCCTTTTCTAATATAGGCAAATCGCTGTCACTACCCATTACTATTGCAACTTTTTTCATTTTTTCTCCAAAACAAAAAGGTGCTTTACGCCCTAAAAAAGAGCGTGAAGCACCCCCGAATATCGTTACTTTTTTTATTTAATTTACTTTTTTGCGACGAGCCTCTTCGCCCGACGCTTTTCGCCACGTAAATCATATTTGGATTATACCAAAATATTTTAAAGTCGTCAACAAATAAACGCCCTGTTTTACATTTAAAATTGCAAGTGATAAATATAATTTTTAGTTATACTTCTCTAACAATTACCTCGTTTTTCTCTTGCAATTTACTCGTAAAACTTTTTGTACGATGCGTACTTTTGTTGCCAAGTGTATTTTTTCGCTTCTTCCACCGAAGAATTCGCCAAGTCGTTTAGCAATTTTTTATCTTCGATACATTTTAATAATACGTCTTTTAAATTGTTTAAGTATTCTTCTTTGCTTTTTCCACGATAGGTAAACCCACACTTTTCGTTTACGATGACGGCAACGCCGAAACTATTTATCGTTATCACGGGCAAACCTTGTGACAATGCTTCTATGACAACCATTCCCGACGTATCTCTAAGCGTCGGAAAAACAAATGCGTCTGCACTGCGATACTTTTCGTTCATCTTTTCAAAAGGCACCTTGCCGAAAAAAACGACGTGGCTTTTTAATTTGTTTGAACTTTCGCACCTTGCTTTAAGTGTGCCTAAATCTCTTCCGTCGCCGACGATTTTTAATTGATAGTTTGCATTTTCAGGGAGCAATTCCAATGCGTCGAAAAGAAAACTTAAGCCTTTCCAATAAATCAATCTGCCTGCATACAAAAACTCCACGCCGTCTTTTTCCTCTTTGCTTTGAGGCGTTAAAGCAATCTCACTTTCGTTTACACCGACGTCCGTTATAACGGAATAATTGTTTTTTACAAGTGGCATCAAATAATCTTTCGTTTCGTTGTTAGCAAACAAAACCGTTTCGCAACGGCTTAATTTTTTTGTTACCTTTAAGTTAAATTTTGCCCATTTATTTGCAACGCTTCTTGAAAATTCAATAAAACGATGTCCTTTTTCGTAATCTTTCAACGGCTTTGGAATAACTTGTGCCGCACCTATCGGTCCGACGACGTATTTAACGTTTTTTATTTTACCGTAATCGCCTATCGCCCTAAACTCAATGGGTGTAACTTGGTGAATTAACCTTATATCATTTTCGGCGCAAAGTTTTTTTGCCTCTTTAAAAGCACGCCTATTATACATACCGAAACGCAACGAAAACAAAGAGCCCTTAAAAATTTTTTTGTAAAAAGAAGGGATATCAATATAAGCAAAATGAAGATTTTTTACGGGATTTTTTGAAAGATATTCGTCTATGTATTTTTTTTGTTCGATAAGCGTGATAACGTAAACTTCGTTCTCTTTTGCCGATTCAAAGGGAACGTTCCAACCTATTTTATCTTCGCTTCCGTTACAAGGACTGCAAGAATATGCAATATATAATATTTTCATTTTCAACCCTTTATTGTTTTTAACTTTTTCTTTTTTTGTGTCAACGGTTTTTAAGCGTTTCGTAACATAAACATATATTAAAGTTTTTTAGATACGTTTACACGAATAAATAAAAAATAGTGCACGCATTTTTCGGAAAAACGCATACACTAATAGCAATTTACTACAAGATTTTTGTTTAAAATCCGTACGTTATTTATTTTTTACATTTTTCCGACACTAAAGATATATCTTTTATCATATCGCCATTGATTATACGAATTTTATTTTTTTCTTCAACTTTTACCCAGTTATCTTCTACTGCAAGTATTTTGCATTTTGTTCCACAAATTTCATTTAACAAGGTAATACAGCACGCTTTACCTATGAAATCTTTCATTAATTCTTGTGGCATATGTCCTTTTCTCCCTTTTTGCTTCTTCTTGATTTTTTGCAAGAACCATCTTTTTTGCTCTAACTCTATAATGCAACAAATAAGTATTACTAAAAACGGAAAACCGTAACCATAACTTATAAAGACCATCTCCCTTCTAAATCAATTAGAATACTTGTTTGGTGAAGACGAGGAGACTCGAACTCCTGACCTCTTGCATGTCAAGCAAGCGCTCTGACCAACTGAGCTACGCCTTCATTCCGTGTGGTGCGAGTAACAAGATTTGAACTTGCACGGAGTTGCCCCCAATAGAACCTGAATCTATCGTGTCTGCCAATTTCACCATACTCGCTTTTTATTTTATTTTAATACATTTTTTTGAGTTTGTAAAGTTTTTATAGTTTATTTTACGATTACGTGATATAATTTATCTAACAAAAAAACAAATTTGAGGATTTTTTATTGCTATGGATTATAGTTTAACGCCTATCGGCGTGATTAAAACCGATTATAAAGAAAAATTCGGCACGCCAAGGCAAAGTCTACGGGTGAAAAGTGCAACGGGAAAAATTATTATCGACGAAAAATTTTCCGATATAAACGCATTTAGAGGATTAGAAGAATTTAGTCATATATGGCTGATTTTCGATTTTTCGCTTTCGCATACCGACAAGTTTTCGCCAACGGTTAGACCGCCAAGACTAGGGGGCAACAAAAGAGTGGGCGTTTTTGCTTCCCGTTCGCCGTTTAGGCCTAACAATTTGGGGCTTTCCGTCGTACAACTGAAAAGCGTGGAACTTATTGACGGCAAAATAATACTCACCGTTAACGGAGCAGATATCGTCGACGGCACGCCCATTTTCGACATTAAGCCTTACATACCCTACTCTGATTGTGTTTTGAGTGCAAAAGGAAGTTACGCAGAAGAAAACAAAAACCACAAGTTGCAGGTCGTTTTTCCAAATAATTTAAGAAAAAATTTCGACGAGAAAAAAATCGAAACGCTAATAGAAGTTTTGAGCGAAGACCCGAGGCCCGGATACTTGAACGACGGCGAGAAAGTTTTTACCTTTAACTTTGCCGACTATGAAATTAGTTTTTGCGTAAACGATAATTTACTTTTAGTTACAAACGTAGAAAAAAAATAAATTTAAACGCTTAAAAAAGATTTCTCTTTTAAGCGTTTTCCTTTTTAATCTATCAATTCAAATTCTTTTGTTTGAACGTTTTGACTGTCGTTACCTATCATAACGCTAAACTTACCCGATTCGGAAACAAATTGATTTTTTATATTGTAAAATTTAAGCATTTCTTCTGTAATCTCAAAAGACACGACAACTTCTTCGCCACTATTTAACGCAACCTTTTTGTAACCTTTCAATTCTTTAACGGGTCTAACGACGGAAGCGAACAAATCTCTAATATAAAGTTGCACGACTTCTTCGCCAAACACTTTGCCGACGTTTTTAATCTTTACGCTTGCGATTAAACTTTCACCCTTTTTGACTTTATCTTTTGAAAGGGTAAAATCACTAAATTCGAATTGTGTATACGAAAGCCCGTAACCGAAAGGATACAAAGGAGAGTTTTGACAATCTAAATAAGACGAATTGTAGCATACTTTCGGAATTATCTCGTCACCTTGCTTAGGTCTACCCGTATTGAAACAATTGTAATATATCGGGCATTGTCCGGACGACCTTGGAAAACTCATCGTAAGTTTTGCAGACGGATTGTAATTGCCGAAAAGCACGCTTGCAACGGCGTTTCCTCCCTCCGTGCCCGGTTGCCATGCGTAAATAACGGCATCGACAAGTTCAACGACGTCTGTAAGCACTTGTGGTCTTCCTCCGAAAATTACGGCGACAACCTTTTTATTTTCCCTCTTTAACGCCTTTAATAATTCCACCTGTGGCATCGGGATATTTAAGTTTGTTCTCGACGCACTTTCTCCCGAATAGCAAGAAAGTTCTCCGATACACGCAACGACGATTTCGCTATCAATGACCTTTTTAACAGCGTCTTCTATGCCACTTATATCTTTTGACAAAAGTTCAGACGAGCAAGCGTTTTCGCAAACGACTTTTTTACCGAGCAAATTTTCCACGCCCTCTAAAATGCTAACAGTTTCTTCCGGTGTACCGAAACACGACCATGCGCCGATTATGTTTTTCTCTTTTGCGAAAGGACCTATAAGTGCAACGCTTTGCTCTTTTTTAAGAGGCAAAATTTCATTGTCGTTTTTTAATAAAACCATGCTCCTTTCTGCGCTAATTCTTGCCAAATTTCTAAACTCTTTACACAAGTGAATTTCTCTTTCTCTTTTTTCGTCGCTTGCGCCGTACGGGTTGTCTAAAAGCCCGCATTTTTGCTTTAA
>CAYLUH010000001.1:44700-66834 GCA_964386845.1 uncultured Christensenella sp. | reverse complement strand
CATAACAAGTTCGGGATTTTCTTTAAGAGCCTCTTTATAGCCTTTCAAATAAAACTCGTTTAAACTTCTTTGGCTGATATCAGTCGTGTTGTATTCTCGACCTGACTCGCTTGCACCGTATCCTGCAAAATGCTTTACGCAAGCGCAAACGCCACCTCTATGATAACCCCTTATAAACGCCTTTGCCATTTCGCCGTTTAAATACGGGTCTTCACCCGTGCTTTCCATAACACGACCCCACCTTGCGTCTCTAACCAAATCGACCATAGGAGAAAAGGTAACGTCGACACCGGAAACTTTTGCTTCTTCGGCGCTCATTTTGGCACACTCTTCCACCAAGTCTAAATCGAAAGTGCCTCCCATTGCGAGTGGTATCGGAAATATGGTGCGATATCCGTGAATTACGTCTTGCATTAAGACGGGAGAAATTTTGCCACCCTCTTGAAAATATTTTTCCCTGACGCCGTTGGCTTCCTTTGCGCCTTTAAAATTTAGGACGGAGCCTAAATTTCTTAACTGCTCTTTTGTCGCCTCTATGTTTTCCATTTGTCCCGTTATGTCGGCATTGGTTTTTGCGTAAACGTAAACGGCGTTTAATTGAGTTAATTGGCAAGCCTTTTCTTCCAGAGTCATTTTATTTATCAATTCTTTTATCATTTCTTCACCGAGCATTTTTTTTAATTTTATCATAAAGTCCTTATTTTTTCAATACAATTGCATATCCGTTTGTTGCGTTTTTTATCTCATAATTATCCTTATTTACAGTTGCGAAAATTTTTATCGACAAATAAAAAGCATAAAAATCGAAAAGGGCATTGACACGGGGCAATATCGAGGTTATTATATTTAAAACAAAAGGGAGATGTAATTATGAAACAAAAATCTTACGTAATGGTTAAACCTGAATTCGCAAACCACGACGAGGTTATTGACCTTATTAAAAAAAGGCTGACTTCAAACGGCCTTAAAATCGTTAACGAGGGCTTTGTCCAATACGACGTTGACAGTGCAAAAAAACACTACCACGAGCACGTGGGGAAGGCTTTTTATCCCGAACTAGAACAGTACATTACAAGCGACAAAGCGTACGGAATGGAAGTTGAAGGCGAAGATGTCATAAGCGTGATTAGAAAACTTGTGGGCGCAACGAAAAATCCTGAACAAGGCACAATTAGGTACGACGTTCCCGAAGCGTTACATATGGAAAGAAGAGTTACGGAAAACGTTGTGCACGCTTCCGATTGCGAAGAAGCTTCCTCTTTGGAACTTGAAATTTTTAAGTCGTTATTAAAATAAATTTTAATCTAATTCAAAACGAGCGTTACCAAACTTTAACGCTCGTTTTTGTTTTTTTGCATAACTATATCTTGTAAATATATTTTTCCTTTCTTGGGTGAGAAGCCGGCTCTGTATCTGCATAACCGATAATGCAATTTGCAATACCCTCGTACTCTCCCTCTATGCCTAACTCTTTTAATATGTTTTTTCCTTCGTCCGTTTCGAAAGTTTCCTTCGCTCTGTGTATCCAACAACCTCCCAAACCTAACGAGTGAGCCGTAAGAAGCATATTTGCCATTACCAAACTTCCGTCGTAAACGTGCGTCAAAACGTTTTTGTCCGCCAACACGACTAGCACGACGGGTGCGTTATAAAAGGGGTCGAAACCATCGGGCATTCCTGCGATTTTTGCATTTAATCCGGACAACCTATCCCTCGTTTTTTTATCCGTTACTTCCAAAATTATGGGCGATTGCATATTTCGTCCAGACGGGGCGTACGTGCCTGCCTCGGCAATTAAGTCAATCATTTCTTGTGGGACCAAATCGCTTTTATACCTTTTTACGCTTTTTCTTGTTTTTATCGCTTTAATAACTTCGTTCATATTATCCTCTCGTCTCCTTTATTTTAATTTTTACGCTTGAATATATACTTTATCTCAAAGCCGTTACAACGACTGTGATTTACTTGTATATTATATCACACAACATCGCATTGTTCAATATCTTCGTAACTTTCATCTCTCCTTTCATAAAAAAAGGTCTGATACCTTTCATATCAAACCTATGAATTTTATTGGTGGAGACGTGGGGAGTTGCACCCCAGTCTTGAATGCTTTGAAAAAGGTTTCTACATACTTATCCGATACTTATTCTCGCCGTTGCCACGATTATCGGCAACCTTTGATAACGGCTTGACTAGTTAAAGTTCTTCGATAAAAACACAGTCACACTTTTATCGACGTGCCCCGTCTCTTTGACGCTCCATTCCTTACGACGGGAATAAGGGTGGAACGTACGCTTTAATTACGCTGCGTATGCTAATTCTTGATTGTTAGCATTTAAAATTTTGTTTCCGTTTTTACGAAGCCGTGCCTTCGGTATGCTTATACTTTTTCTCCGTCACCCAATCGAAACTAAAATCGCCCCCGAGCAAAAAGCGAATTGCTTCGCTTTTCTATTTTTATTTTATGTCGTCTATTTCGTAAGGTGTTAATTGATATACGTAATGGTTTAACCAGTTACTATATATCAAATTCGCCGTTGACGACCAGCACATTTTGATTTCTCCACTCTCTCCGTTAACGTAATAGTTTTCGGGTGGAGCAATCTTTAAGCCTTTTTCTAAATCCCTCTTGTATTCCAGTTCTAACGTATCTCTATCATATTCGGCGTGACCCGTGATGAAAATGAATTTATTATCCTTGGAACGCATTATCGTTGCACCTGCTTGCTTACTAGACGCAAGTAGCACCAAGTCTTTACAATTTTTTATATCCTCCTCGTACACCGTCGTATGACGAGAATGTGGCATATAGAACCTATCGTCGGTACCCTTTAACAGCCTATCGTATTTGACAAGTTTTTTATGCTTATAAATGCCGAAAAGTTTTTGTGGCAAAAGATGTTTTTCAATGCCGTAATAATAGTGCAAGCCTGCCTGCGCTCCCCAACATATGAACAAAGTGCTCGTCACGTTGGTTTTTGCAAACTCGAAAATCTCTTTTAATTCGTCCCAATACTTGACTTCTTCAAAATCAATTTCCTCTACGGGCGCACCCGTTATAATAAGCCCGTCGAACTTCCTGTTTTTTACCTCTTGAAAAGATTTGTAAAAACGCTCTAAATGTTCGATTGGCGTGTGTTTACCGACGTAACTTCCCGTTGATATAAGCGTTATTTTTATCTGCAAAGGAGAATTTGACAGCAAGCGCATAAGTTGTGTTTCCGTTACGATTTTCGTCGGCATAAGGTTTAATATGCCTATCTCCAACGGACGAATATCTTGCTTCATTGCCCTTTTATCGTTCATAACGAATATGTTTTCCCCTTGCAAAACTTTAACTGCTGGAATATCTTTTGGTACAACTATCGGCATTGTTTTCTCCTTTTGCTTTTTTTAAATTTTTTCTAATGCTTGTGCTAAATCTTCTATTAAGTCTTGTGCGTTTTCAAGTCCACAAGAGTATCTGATAAGCGTCGACGGAACGCCTGCTTGTTCTAACTGTTCTTCGCTCATTTGTCTATGCGTTGCGCTTGCAGGGTGCAAACAACACGTCCTTGCGTCTGCAACGTGCGTTTCGATTGCCGCAACCTTTAAGTTTTTCATGAGCGTTTCTGCATCCTTTCTCGTTCCCTTTACAGAGAAAGATAATACACCGCAACTGCCGTTAGGAAGATATTTCTTTCCGAGTTCGTAATACTTGTCGGTCTCTAACCCACAATATCTTACCCAAGCGATTTTCGGGTGATTGTTCAAGAACTCTGCAACTGCCTTTCCGTTTTCGCAATGTCTTGCCATTCTTACGTGCAAACTCTCTAATCCGAGGTTGATATAGAATGCGTTTTGAGGCGATTGAATAGAGCCGAAATCTCTCATAAGTTGAGCCGTCGCTTTAGTGATAAACGCACCCTCTAAACCGAACCTTTCTGTGTACGTTACCCCGTGATAGGTTTCGTCCGGCGTGGTTAAGCCGGGAAATTTGTCTGCATATTTATTCCAGTCGAATTTGCCTGCGTCTATGATTGCACCACCGACGCTTGCACCGTGCCCGTCTATATATTTTGTCGTCGAATGAGTTACGATATCTGCACCCCATTCGATAGGTCTACAATTAATCGGCGTTGCAAACGTGTTGTCGATTATTAGTGGAACGCCGTGCTTATGCGCAACCTTTGCAAACAATTCTATATCCAAAACGGAACATGCCGGATTTGCAATCGTTTCGCCGAAAACGGCTTTCGTGTTTGGTTTGAAGGCTTTGTCGATTTCTTCTTCCGTCGAATCGGGAGAAATAAAAGTAAAATCAATGCCCATCTTTTTCATCGTGTTTGCAAAAAGATTAAACGTGCCACCGTAAATGGCTGAACTTGCTATAACGTGGTCGCCACAAGTTGCTATGTTGAACACTGCGTAAAAGTTTGCCGCTTGTCCTGACGACGTAAGCATTCCCGCCGTGCCACCTTCTAATTCGGCTAGTTTTTTGGCAACGTAATCGTTGGTGGGGTTTTGAAGCCTTGTGTAAAAATATCCACTTGCCTCTAAATCAAAAAGTTTTCCCATATCTTCGCTTGTGTCGTACTTAAACGTCGTGCTTTGATAAATTGGAATTTGGCGTGGTTCTCCGTTTTTTGGAGTATAGCCACCCTGAATACATATCGTTTCGATTCTTTTGTCTTTTGCCATACTTTTTTCTCCTTTTATTTTTCTGTTTTATCAGTAATTTTTTATCAGCCTTTCCGCTTCTCTTTTTACGTCTTTTTCTTTTAATGCTTGCTTTTTGTCAAAAGTGTGTTTCCCTCGGCACAGCCCTAACTCCATTTTTATGAGAGAGCCCTTAAAATACAGCCTTATGGGAATAAGCGTTAAACCCTTTTGCTCGACTTTGGAACGAATTTTTACAAGTTCGATTTTGTGTATTAACAGTTTTCTGTCCCTTTTTGCGTCTTTACTATTAAAAGCACCTGCTTTATTGTACACCGTTATGTGCATATTTTTTACAAACAGTTCGCCGTTTTGCACCATACAAAAACTATCTTTTAAGTTGACGGCGCCGTTTCTTAACGACTTTACCTCTGCACCCTCTAAAACAATGCCCGCCTCGTACTTTTCTTCTACAAAATACTCGTGATGAACTATTTTGTTTATTGCTATATTTTTTTCTTCCATACGCCTTTTATTTTACTTCTTTTTTTGGTATTTGTAAAGCATTATTTTATTTGCACAAAACAAACCTTGCTCTTTTATTTATCATATCGACTTCATCTACTTCGATTTTAACCGTTTCGCCAAGTCTATACGTCTTTTTCCCGACGGTGTAAGAATAATTTTCTTTGACGAACGTCGTTTTTAATCTTTGATTTTCAAAGTCGACAAACCCCTCTACGCCGTTTTTTAACTCTACGAATATTCCACTACTGACCATTCCGCTAACGACGCCTTCGAACTCTTCTCCGACGTAATTTTCTATATAAAGCAATTTATAATACTCGTCAACGGCACGCTCTACTTCTATCGCAACCCTCTCTCGCAACGACGATTGCTCTGCGTTAACAAAAACACTTTCTCCGTACTTTTGCTCTAAATCCACCTTACCTTTAAGCATATCTTTGATTATACGATGTATGCAAAGGTCGGGATACCTTCTTATCGGCGAAGTAAAATGACAATAATTTCTTTCCGACAAGCCGAAATGCCCCTTGTTTTCCGGCGAATATTTTGCCTTTTGCATTGAACGGAGCATTACTCTGTTTATTAGCGTGTAATTGGGCGTACCCTCAACGCTTTCTAAGATGCTTTGAAAATCTTTGGAAAATATTTTGTCTTTTTTTCCACGATATTTTATGCCGATGCTATTCAAAAAATCAAAAAATATTTTTAATCTTTCTTCAGACGGCTCCTCGTGAATTCTGTAAATAAACGGGATTTCTTGATAAACACAAAATTCTGCCACACAACAGTTGCACGCTATCATAAATTCTTCTATGATTTTACGTGATTTAATGCTCATATTCGCAACGACTTGTATTTTACCGTCCTTATCGACGTAAATAGAACTCTCTTTGACGTCTAAATTTATATTGCCGTTTTTGTTGCGTTTTGCAGTCAAAATATCGGCAAGTTGTTCCATCAAAATTAAATCCGAATAAATATCTTTATATTCGTTTATTGCACTCTCGTTTCCGTCTAACGCCTCTTGTACCCTCTCGTAAGTACAACGCTTTTTGCTGTTGATTATAGATTGTTCTATTTTACTGTTTACGACCTTGCCCGACTTGTCTATTTCCATTATACACGAAAGCGTTAATCTATCCTTGCCTTCGACAAGCGAACATAAATCGTTACATAATCTTTCCGGCAACATCGGTATTACAGATTCCGGAAAATACACACTTGTTGCCCTTTCGAACGCCTCTTTATCAATGGCGCCGTTCTCTTTAACGTAATAACTTACGTCTGCGATATGAACGCCTAACTTATAATTGCCGTTTGGCAAAAGTTTTACGTTAACGGCGTCGTCGAAATCACGAGAATCTATTCCGTCTATGGTGATAATATTTTCTTCTCTTAAATCAAGACGGTCGGCGTACTCTTTTTCGCCTATTTTATCGCTTAAAAGATTTTGTTCGTCCAAAGTTTCTTTTGCAAATTTTTGTGGCAAGTCGTATGCGTAAATTATGCTATCTAATTCTGCTTTTTTATTAAATTGTTTACCGAATATTTTGGTTATAATACCCTCCGGGCTTTTTTTACTAGGATAAGACAAAATTTTTGCCAAAACTTTGTCGCCCGCCTTTGCCCTTATTCCTTTGCCGAAAGGAATAAATACGTCGGTAAAATATTTCTTTTCGTCGGGTACGACGAAGCCACCCGAACGACACGTAAAATACGTGCCTACGATTTCTTTTACGCCACGCTCTATTATTTTTAATACCCTTGCAGTGGTACGCTTGTTTTCTCCACCCGTTTCCAGCGTTTCGGCAAGCACCGTGTCGCCGTGCATTGCGCCCTTTAAGTCGCCGTGAGAAATAAAATAATCTTCATTCGATAATTCGAGTGGCAACAAAAACGCATATCCACGTTCGTTACCCTGTATTTTTCCTTTTAATACTTGCTTTTTCATTTTTTTCCTTAAAAAAAATAAAGTTCGGTGATATGTAGTACCACCGAACTTCTTTTGACTTTTACTTTATAAAGACGCAAACTTTGCTACAATCGCAAATGCAATACATAATACTGTAAAAACAATTGCCGCAATGATTGTTAAACGTTTCATTTTGTAATCAAACGTTTTGCCTTTGTTCTTTTCTAAAAAAGTTTCCGTTTGTCCACCGAGTGCGCTTACTCCCGAGGAGTTGCCCGGTTGAAATAATACTACCAATATGATAAATAATGCGCATATAGCCATCACGACTAACGCTATAATTTTTACTGTAGGCCATACGTTCCAAAATCCACCGGATGCCATTAACATATCGCTTAAATTCATGATAATCTCCTTGATAATGCCAAGTTTTTTTAAATTACTTTGCTAGTATAACACATAAAAAAGTTTTTTTCAACTGTTTTTTTATTGTTTTTAACGGTTAATTAACGTTTTACCCGTCATTTCTTCGGGAATTTCTATGTCCATCATATCGAGAAGGGTTGGTGCGACGTCTGCTAAAATGCCTCCGTCTCTTAAAGTTTTACCTTTGAAATCTTCGCCGATAACTACCAAAGGCACTTTATTCGTTGTGTGCGCCGTAAACGGCTTGCCGTCTTCTTCAAACATTTTGTCTGCATTGCCGTGGTCTGCCGTTAGAATTGCTGTTCCACCCATAGACAATATTTTGTCGACTACCTTTTTAACACATTCGTCAACCGTCTTTACGGCTTTTACTGCCGCATCGAACACGCCCGTGTGTCCTACCATATCGCAGTTTGCAAAGTTCAAAATCATTACGTCGTATTTGCCACTGTCTAACTTTTCTATTGCACGCTCCGTTACTTCGTAAGCGCTCATTTCAGGTTGCAAGTCGTAAGTTGCAACTTTTGGAGATGCGATAAGTTCTCTGTTCTCTAATTCGTTTGCCTTTTCTACGCCACCGTTAAAGAAGAACGTTACGTGTGCATACTTTTCGGTTTCTGCAATTCTAAGTTGCGTTAAGCCCTGTTTTGCAAGATATTCGCCAAGCGTGTTCTTTAACGATTGAGGCTTAAACGCTACCTTTACGTTTGTGAAACTTGCGTCGTACTGCGTAAAACATACGTAAACCGGATTTAAGAAGCCACTCTTTCTTTCAAAGCCGACAAATTCCGGTTCACTCATAGCACGTGTAATTTGCCTTGCTCTGTCAGGTCTGAAATTAAAGAATATTATGCTGTCGTTCTTTTCGATAAGTCCGATTGCTTTTCCGTTTTCGCATACGTGAGCGGGAATAACGAATTCGTCTGTAACGCCTTTTTCGTAAGAAGCCTTAACGTATTCGATGGCATTTTCGGTCATTTCACCTGCGCCGATAGTCATCATATCGTAAGCCTTTTCCACTCTGTCCCAACGGTTATCTCTATCCATTACGTAATATCTTCCACCAACCGATGCAATTACGCCGAATTCTAGTTTATCCATTTCCTTTTGCAAGTCGGTTAAAAAGCCTGCGCCACTCGTCGGCGAAACGTCTCTCCCGTCTAAGAAAGCGTGAACGTAAACGTTTTCCAAGCCGTAATCTTTGGCTAACTTTAACAATGCGTAAAGATGCGTTATATGACTGTGAACGCCGCCGTCGGATAAAAGCCCGTACAAGTGAAGTTTTCCACCGTTGTTTTTTGCGTTTTCGAGTGCAGAAATAAACTGCTCGTTTTCAAAAAAATCTCCGTCTGCGATAGATTTTGTTATTCTTGTCAATTCTTGGTAAACAATTCTGCCTGCGCCCATATTTAAGTGCCCGACTTCGCTGTTACCCATTTGTCCGTCCGGAAGACCAACGTCTAATCCACTTGCGCCTATTAACGTCGACGGATACGTTTTAATGAGTTCGTTTACGTTTTTACTGTCTGCACTATAAATTGCGTTGCCTTTGGTTTGTTGGCTATATCCATAGCCGTCCATTATAATTATACAATTGGGTCTTGTTTTCATTTTTACACCTTTTATATTTTTTTTACTTTTACATTATATATTCTTTTTTATTTTTTTTCAACAAAAAATAAACGCATACTCAATAAATTTTTAGCAAAAACGCAAGTTTATTTTATTTTTTACAAGTTACGATATTATAAAAATTTTATCGGATGTTTGTTTAAAATAAAAAAGGTGATTTTTCAACCACCTTTTTTCTTTAATTAGTCTTTGTAATTTACGATTGCTGCAAAGTCCGTTGCCTTTAATGCGGCACCACCTATTAAGCCACCGTCGATGTGACGTTCTGACATAAGTTCTTTTGCATTGCCCGGCTTCATGCTTCCACCGTATTGAATACGAAGTTCTTTTGCAACTTCTGCACCGAAAGTCTTTTTAACAAGGCTTCTGATGTAACCAATCGTTTTGTTTGCATCTTCTGCAGTTGCAGTCTTGCCAGTGCCGATTGCCCAAACGGGTTCATAAGCGATTACTATATTAGAAAAATCAGTTACTCCTGCAAATCCTTCTAATACTTGTTTCTTTAATACTCTCTTTGTTTTGTTCTTTTCTCTTTCTTCTAACGTTTCACCAACGCAAACGATTGCCTTTAAGCCCTTTTCCAAAGCCTTTGTTAAACGCATATTAACGGTCTTGTCCGTTTCGCCGAAATATTGACGACGTTCGCTGTGTCCGATGATAACGTATTCAACGCCTGCTTCCAACAACATATCTGCAGAAATTTCTCCGGTGAAAGCACCGCTTTCTGCCCAAGCAACGTTTTCTGCACCAAGTTTAATTTTGCTTCCTTCGATTGCTTCTTTAGCCGTCCAAAGTGCCGTGTACGGAACGCATATTACTACTTCCGGTTTTGATTTTGCCACTAACGGCTTTAATTCTTCGATAAGCGCCTTTGCCTCAGCGCAAGTTTTGTTCATTTTCCAGTTGCCTGCAATGATTGGTTTTCTCATTTAAATTACCTCGTAAAAATTTTATTGTATTTCCGTTAACGCCAAAATTATAAATAAAATCGGCGTTTCACGGGATAAAGATTTACTTAACCGAAACGGTTACGTAACTCTTTTTTATTATTTGTTATTTAAGCATTCTATGCCGGGGAGTTTTTTGCCTTCGAATAATTCGAGCGAAGCGCCACCACCTGTAGAAATATGCGTCATTTTATCGGCAAAGCCGAGTTGCGTTACTGCCGCAGCACTGTCGCCACCACCGATAATCGTCGTTGCTTCGGTATCAGCCAACGCTTTTGCTACTGCGATTGTTCCCTTTGCCAAAGTCGGATTTTCGAAAACGCCCATAGGTCCGTTCCAAATAACGGTTTTTGCCGTTTTAACCTTGTTTGCAAACAATTCACAAGTCTTTTCGCCGATATCTAAGCCCATATAACCTGCAGGAATTTTGTCTGCATCAACAGTCTTCGTTGCGATTTCTGCATCAATCGGGTTGGGGAATTCAGTTGCGATAACAGAGTCGATTGGAAGAAGAATTTCTTTACCTAAATCGCTTGCCTTTTTCATCATTTCGTTGCAGTAAGCAATTTGTTCGTCGTCTACGAGAGAGTTGCCGATTTCAAAGCCCTTTGCCTTTAAGAAGGTGTAAGCCATACCACCACCGATGATAAGCGTGTCGCACTTTTCTAAAAGGTTGGAGATAACTTTTAATTTGTCTGCAACTTTTGCGCCACCTAAAACGGCAACGAAAGGTCTTACAGGGTTTTCTAATGCGTCTGCCATAACTGACAATTCTTTTTCGATAAGGAAACCGCATACTGCTTCTTTAACGAAGCCGTATTCTGCGATTGCAGCCGTTGTTGCGTGAGAACGGTGAGCCGTTCCGAATGCGTCGTTTACATAAATATCGCAATACGATGCGAGTTTTTTGCAAAGTGCTTCGTCTCTCTTTTCTTCGCCAGCCATAAATCTGGTGTTTTCTAACAATACTACTTCGCCTTCTTTAACGTTGGCAACTGCTTCGTCTGCCGATTCGCCTACCAAGTCGGTTGCAAACTTAACGGGCATACCTAACTTTTCTGCAAGTTTTTCTGCTACGGGACGAAGAGATAATTTTTCTTTATCTTTGAGTGCCTTCTTTAAGTATTCTGCCGTTGCTTCTTCTCTTTCGTTTTCGGGAAGTTTTTCAACTGCTTTCTTTTCTTTTTTGGTTAAACCGAAACCTTCAGTTAAAACGTTATGTGGCTTACCCATATGTGAACAAAGGATTACTTTTGCGCCGTTTTCGATTAAGTATTTAATCGTGGGGAGCGCTCCGTTGATACGTGTTTCGTCCGTAATAACGCCGTCTTTCATAGGAACGTTAAAGTCTACTCTGACTAAACACCTTTTGCCTTTTACCTGTACGTCTTTTATAGATTTTTTATTCATTTTTACCTCCGAAAATACTATTGTATTTCCTAATTTTTTTTACACTTCTTTAATTATATAAACAAATCCACCGATTGTCAATATTTTCGGTGGATTTTTATTTACTTTTTAATTAGTTTTGCGTTTCTTTTGCAGACGAAACGTAATTCCTTATACTATACGATACGTTGGTAATATGGTCGCCGACTCTTTCTAGGTTGGATACAGTTTGTAAATATATGGAGCCCGTTTGCGGTGTACAAGAGCCCTTTTTGAGCCTTGATATATGTTTTTCTTCCAAAGCCTCGCTCGCCTCGTCTATTTCGTTTTCTATCACGTCTACTTCCTTTAGCAAATTGACGTTTGTCTCTACGAACGCCGTCATGCTGAGGTCGAACAATTTAAGTACGTTGTCGAAAACCTTTCTGAGTTCTTCCTTGGCGTGCTCGGAAAAACCTTTTTCTTCTTTTTTTAGCCTCTCGGCATATTCGGTTATGTTTTCCGCATAATCGCCGACACGCTCTATATCGGATATAACGTGATAATAAGAACCTATTATTTTATCCTCTTTCGCAGAAAGGTCTACTCCCATAAGTTTTGTTAAAAACGACGTTATGTTTCTGTTTAAGAAGTTGATAAGTTCTTCGTTTTTCTTGAATTTTTCTAAACTATCTTCCCCGTCAAGCAAAACGCCTTTTGCAATGGATACGTTTTCCTTTGCGATGTCTGCCATTCTGACAATTTCTTTTTTTACGCTGGATGCGGCAATTTGTGGCGTCGATAACATACGACTGTCGATAAAGGAAAGTTTGAGTTGCTCTTCGTCTTCCCCTTTCTTTTCGGGAATAATATGTTCTGCAAGTTTTACCAAGTATTTTGTAAACGGCAACAAAACAATCGTCGTTAACAAGTTGAATAGCGTGTGGAAGTTGGCTATTATCCTTTCCATAGATTCGCCACTTATCGTGGTCATAAAACTTTCTATAGCTTCGGTCCATATCCAAATGGGGACTATACAGATTAAACAACCGAAAAGGTTAAACAGCAAGTGAATTATCGCCGTGCGCTTTGCGTTTGTCGACGTTCCTGCCGATGAAATTATTGAAGTAATACACGTTCCGATGTTGGAACCTAAAATGATGAATACTGCCGTTCTAAAGTTGATTGCGGAGCCGAGCGCTATCAAAACGCCGGTAACTGCCGCAGAACTTTGAATTAAAGCAGTGAAAACAATGCCTATAAGAAGTAACAATAACGGGAAAATATTTTCGTTTTGAAAAACCGTCTGGAAAATGGGCTTTAACGCTCCACCTTCGTCGTAAATTATGCCGTTTACCGATTTACTCATTATTTTGAGCCCGATAAATATCATACCGATACCGACGAAAATGTGGCCTACCCTTTTTACCTTGTCCTTTTTGGTAACCATGGTCATAACCATTCCGAGTGCAGCAATGAGCGCTGCAATGGCGTTGACGTCTATGCCTTGTCCGTCCCCCGAAAGCGATAAAATTTGCGCTGTTATCGTCGTTCCGATGTTGGCACCCATTATTACCGAGGTCGCTTGAGTCAGCGTCATTAATCCGACGTTAACGAAGCCGACTAACATTACGGTGGTCGCCGTCGAACTGTTGATTACTGCAGTAACCGTTGCTCCGACGCCGACGCCGGCAAAACGATTAGACGTCATTTTGCCGAGCATTTTCCTCATTTTGTCACCGGCAATTTGTTCTAGGTTTGAGCCCATGAACTTCATACCGAACATCATTACGGCAATGCCACCCAGCATAAAGAAGATGTTATATACTATGTTGCCACTCATAAAAATTTCCTTTTGTAAGTTATCGCTTTTTTAATTCTACAATTATTTTGCCTTTTATGTCAAATGATTTTTAAGTCTTTTTACTTTTTGGGTATTTCGCCCTCTGTTTTTAAACCAAGATAATCAAGTTGCCTTAACGCCTCGTAAACGCCGACACAAACGGAATTCGACAAATTAAGAGAGCGAGTTTCATCTCTCATCGGAAGCCTTACGCATCTGTCGTAATACTTTTCCAACAAACTTTCGGGAAGACCTTTGGTTTCCTTGCCGAACACCAAAAAGTCGCCGTCTTTATACTTTGCGTCGGAATGAATTTTTTTTGCTTTCGTCGAGAAAAAATAAAAATTTTCGCCGTTATAGTACTTGTCCATTACTTCTTCTATGCTGTCGTAATACCTTATATCGACAAAATGCCAATAGTCTAGTCCTGCTCTTTTTAAATACTTGTCCGTAACTTCAAAGCCTAACGGCCTTACCATATGTACGACGCTGTTCGTAACAGCCGCCGTTCTTACTATGTTGCCTGCGTTTTGTGGAATTTCAGGCTCTACCAATACTATGTTTAACGACATTTTTTCTCCTTTGTTAAACGTTAAATTTTGTTTTTGTTTAATATCCCGAATTGAATTCTTTGTACATTCCCCGTCTCCTCGAAGATATTAAGTGATAATCTTTTTCTATTTTCGTTTCTAAACGGGCAATATCTTTTCTCGTAAACAACTTTACGTTACCCTTTATGTCGGCGACGGAAATTAAATTTTCTGCACACATACACATCGTTACGCCGTTGGCAAAGGCGCCTGCTCGAAGCATTATTTGAGACATTCCGTTGTCGACTTTTTTCATTACGCAAATTATAACGTCGGCATCGCACAAAGATAAAATCCGTGGCGATTCGGGGAAATATATATCTTCCGATATTATAATACCTATCTTACCGACGCCAGTATCGTACACTCTATAATTACCGCCTGCAACGTACTCGCTGTCGTCCAAAGAATGTAACATATCGCTGACGCCTAATATTTTACCTTTTTCGCTTATTACCGCCGAGTGACGAAAAACGCCGTACGTGTCCGTGTCGCAACCACTTATTACGACGCAGGAAAGTTGACGGGATAACTTTGCGAGGTCTGAAAAATATTCCGTTTCGCCGGAAAGTTCTTTTTTGTAACTTACAAGCCCTAACCCGTTGAAACCGAAAATAACGACGTCGTTACCGGTTAACGATTTTAAGTTGTTTTGCCAAGCGTTACTTAAACTTCCGTCTTTAACGAAACATATCTTCATTTTTCACCTTTCTTCGATTTACTCTTTATCATTGTATTTCGCAAAAAGGTTTTTTGTTAAAGATTTTTATCGATAAGTTCTATCAACTCGTCTATGTGTTCCGTTTCGTTTATCTTCTTTTTAAGTTCTGAAAGTCCGAGTTTACCCTTAAAATACCACGGGGCGAATTTTCTAAATTCCAAAGCAGGTCTTCTATCGCCGTATTCTTCCTTTGAATTTTTCAAATGTCTTAAAATAAATTGCTTTAACGTAAAAGGGTGACTTTTACCTAAAAGGTCGCTCACCAAAAAGGGATTTGCGATTGCGCCTCTTGCAAGCATAATTCCGTCTGCCCCCGTATTTGAAAGCATTTTTTCGGCATCTTCTTTCGTAAAAATTCCACCGTTTGCGATTACGGGAACGTTTACCGATTTTTTTGCATTTTCGATTGCCTTAAAATTCGGCTCGCCCGAATAATATTCTTCACGGGTTCTGCCGTGAATCGTTATTAAACTTGCACCTGCACCCTCTATCATTTTGCAAAACTCCGTCGCAACGTCGTCTCCTTTTTTTTGTCCGATGCGAATTTTAACGGTTATGATTTTACCCGTCTTTACACATTCTTTAATTATGTTTTCTGCCTTTTTTATATCCAAAAGAAGAGCAGAGCCCTCTCCGTTTTTAAAAACTTTCGGCACGGGACAACCCATATTTATATCGACAATCTTAAAATCTTGTAAATACTCTCCTTCTATGGCTTTACGCATATAATAAGCATCTTCGCCGAAAATCTGCACGACGGTTTTATCTACGTCTTTTCCACACTTTAATATCTCTGCGTTACCTTTGGTTTTATACGCTAAACCTTTTGCGCTTACCAACTCCGTAAACGCCAAAGCATATCCACATTGGAGGGCGACTTCTCTAAACGCATAATTCGTATACCCAGCCATCGGGGCTAAAAGCACGTTGTTGTCAAGCCAAACGTCTTTTATTTTTAATTTTGAGTTTTGCACCTGATTTACCTACTATGTTTATTAAGTTTAAGTTTACCAAACTAACGATAAAATAGCAAGCGATTGAACCTATTACGGCGCCGTAAATATTTATCGAGGGATTGTTTAACAATATTGTTTCAATTAACGTTTTTACTAATATACCCACCGATAAGGATACTATCGGTTGATAAAGTTTGCCCCTTCCTATCAGTGCCGAATTCGACGTTTGCGTAAACGATAAAAGTATTACGTTGACGCTCATTGCCTTTATGAGACTACTTACAGTTTTTCTTTCTTGTACTGCTAGGCCACCGTACAAAACTTTTACGATAAAATCCGACGATAAAAACGTTACCACGCTTATGGGTATCGCAAGAAGTAAATTTACAGATAACAATTTAAAACTCTTATTTTTTGCTTCTTCGCCGTCTTTTAAACACGATATTTGTGGTATTGCCGAAACGCCTAACCCGTACAGCATTGAAACGGGCAGGCTTATCACAGTGTACGCAGAGCCCGAATACAGACCGTAAACGGAAGTGGCGTTATCTAAATATTTGCTCATTACATTGACAATCAAAAAACTGTCTATAAAATGTGACAACGGCAACATCACGCCTATTAAACTTATAGGAATTGCCGTTTTTACAATACTTTTTATTTGCCCTTTACTTGTAACTTTTCCTTTGTCTATTAAATTTAATTTACCCTTTCGTCTTCGATAAAGAAAATATAAATAAATTAACGATATTCCCTCAGACAAGGTTACGGCAATGGTCATTCCTCCCACAGCCAAATTTATATTCGGCATAAAAAGTGCAACTAGTCCCAAGCCGAAAACAAGTTTTATTGCCTGTTCTAAAATTTGAGAGATTGCCGTCGGCTTCATATCGGAAAGTCCTTGAAAGTATCCCCTAAAACACGCTATAAGAGCAACGAAAAATATCGCAGGCGACATAAATACGTAACCTAGCGTTGCGTTTACGTTGCCTTGCAATTTTGCAATCAAATGAGAAAAAAACAGCATTATCGCCGTACCTATTAAACCTAACACGGAAAAGAGTTTTACGCTACTTTTTAATAAGTTTAATGCGTGTTCTTCTTTATCGACCGTTTTTTCGCTTGCAATCAACCTCGATATTGCGTTGGGTGCGCCTGCCCCAGCAAAATCCAAAAGCACGGTGTAAACGGGGAATATCATTTGATAAATACCTAAACCGTTTGCGCCGATTAAGTTGGTTAAAGGAATTCTATAAAGTGCGCCGAGCAATTTCGATACGAATGCGCTTACGCCTAAAAACGATGCGCCCGATAAAATTTTTTTTACTCCCGTTTGCATTTTACTCGAATTGCTTTGCTAAAAATTTTGCGCCCAGTTGCACCATTTTAATTTCGTCCGATAAAGATTTTTCGCCCTTGTCTTTATCAAACAACGCTATAACACCGTAACAGTCGCCACCGGATATTATGGGAACGATTATTTGATTTTCGGAATTTACTTCTTCGCCCTTAAAAAGTGGCAAAATTTCTCCGCCGTCTGACTTTCTTACGCAAACGCTTTTTCTACTTTTAATAACCTTGTCCACTACGTTCGATATGTTTTTTCCTATAATATCTTTTTTGCCACCCGAAACAACGATTATGCAATCCGTATCCGTAACGACGCACGTTTTTTCCGTCATTTCCGATATAGATTCGGCTGTCGTTTTTGCCACTTCGCTTGCACCTACAACGGGTGAATACTTTTTAAAAACCAATTCGTCCTTTTCAGTGTAAATTTCAAGTGGGTCGCCCTCCTTTATTCGAAGCGTTTTTCTTATTTCTTTGGGAATTACAACCCTGCCTAAATCGTCTATTCTTCTTACTATTCCAGTTTCTCGCATTAAAAAACCTCCTCAGACTATTATGAGAAGGTTTTGTTATTTTATTCTGTTTTTAAGAGGCACGATTTGCTAAATACCAATCACTTTCCAAAAGCGATTTATTTGACGCCGAACAATTAACTTCCACGCCCGTCTCTGTGGATACGACGACAACGTTGCCGTTTAAATCTTGCCTAGTGATTTCTCCACCGTCTTCCACGCCGAGACTGGTTACGAAAATTTGCGACGTGTATTTTTTTACGCTGTCAATCACTCGTTGCGACGGAAAATAATCTAATGCGCTGGTTTGCTTAAATTCGCCATAACCAGCAACGCAACTTGCAACGAATATTTTGGGTTTGATTTCTTGCAGTAATATGTCGTTTGAAGCCGTTTTCGAACCGTGGTGCCCCGCCTTAAACAATTCCACTTGAGAAAAATCGTAAAACTCGGCAAGTTTTTCTTCGCCACTTTTTTCTAAATCGCCCGTAAACAAAAACTGCCTGTCGCCGTGCTTAAACATTACACACACCGAATAATCGTTTTCGTTGGAAGTGCTATGGTCGTAATAGTAATTGTAAAGAATTTCCATACTAACGCTTTCGGTAAGTTGTATTTCTCTAGACGCACCGTTTTCGTTGTTATAGCACTCTAACGCCGTGTAGTGTTTGGCACCTTTTTGGACTTCCAACTCTCGCTTTTGAACGTACGAATTATATATTTTCGTCGTCTTGTTAGTCTTTGGAAAATCTATTATCGTTTCACATTCGTAACTATCCAAAATGCCGTCGTCAGAACCGAACCCGACGATATGGTCTTTATCTGCGTGCGTTACGATAACGTATTCGAATTTACCGTCGGTAACGTAATTGTTAACATAATTTTTAATCGTCGGCAAACTGTTTGCCTCGCTTCCTGCGTCTATCAAAATGTCCTTATCGCCTGCTTTCACGTAAGTGCAATCGCCGGAACTGGTGTTGCCTAGCGTTAAAAAGTGAAAGGACAGTTCGCCGTCTATCGTAACCTCTGCTTTTGGATTAAACAGTTGTTCAAAATCGATTTTGAATATGTATTTATTGAGAAGACAAAATGAAATTATAACGACCACCAAAATTATCGCAACGACAATCACCCATGCGGGAGAACGGTTTATTGCTTCTTCGGCTTTCTTTTCATACTTTTCGTATTTTTTATTGCTCTTTTTTTTGTTTTTGTTGTTTTTACCGTTATTTGCCATCTCTTACCTTATAAAAGTTTTTTTCTGAGCGTTTCCTCTTTCTCGTAAGATAAGTATTTCGGAGGAATATCGAACACGGTGTACGCACCGACCATATTTAAATCTTTCATTTTTGCGACAGCCCTTGCGTAAGCCGTGAGCACACTGCCCGTAAATTCGGGGTTACTGTCAAGTTTTATGGAAAGTTCTAACAAGTGCTTATTCTCCGTCGTATTACCCGAACGAATTACCATTCCGCCGTGCGCTAAACTTTTTAATTTTTCTTTAACTTCTTCTTCCGTTACAAAATTTACTATGGTTTCGTAATCGGCAAAATAGTTTGGCATTTCTTTTATTTCTTTTTCGATTCTTGCCTTATCTGCGCCCTCTTTTACAGAGACGAAACATTCTCTTAAATGCTTGTCGCCAGTCGCAAGTTCCGGATTTGAGCCACTTCTTACCAAGTTTAACGCTTCCTCTTTTGGTATCGTGTACTGTATTGCGTTGCTAACGCCTTCTATTCTTCTAATGGCGTCGCTATGACCTTGCGAAACGCCCTTGCCCCAAAAGGTGTAATCTTTGCCGTTTGGTAAAAATGCGTTAAACAACATTCTCGTCAGGGAAAATAGTCCCGGGTCCCAACCGATACTTATCGCACACGTCTTTCCGTTTTCACGAGCAACTTTATCTAACTTCTCGTAATATTCGGGGATTTTTGCGTGCGTGTCAAAGGAATCGACGGTGTTGAAATCTTTTAAAATGCCCGCCGTCATTCTAGGCAAATCGGTGGCACTTCCTCCACACAAAATCAGCACGTCTACTTTATCTTTAAAATTTTTCAAGTCTTCCATAGTGTACACGCTCTCGTTATGTAACGGAGATATCGCACTTGGATTTCTTCTCGTAAATATGCCCACACATTCCATGTCGGGAGCACTGTTTACGGCGATGGATACGCCTCTACCTAAATTACCGTAACCTACTATTCCTACTTTTATCATATTACGTTACCACCTATTTTTTTTATACCTTTATTTTACTATATCGCTCGATTTTTTGAAAGCGTTTTAACAAAAGTTTTTTTTATACCATATATTATTTTTCTTTACCTTATTATTTTACCTTTTTTTACTTTTTTTGTAAATTTTTTTATCATAAATTATTTTATTTTTGTTACGTAAACTTTTTTAGGAGCAAGCATGAAATTAAAAAAAATAAAATTTAATTTTTTTACCATATTAAAATACTCATTCGTTTTGTTGTCATTTTTCGTTTTTAACAATCTGGAAAAGGAGATTTATCCTTATTCCGTTAGCCTTTTTATCGCTTACTTATACGGTGGTTGCAACCCGTTAATTACGCTTTTTCTGTTTTTGTCGCCCTTTTTACTATTTAATAAGTTGGGATATTTCTTCGTTGCGTTAATTCCCGGCGTCGTTTTTACCGTGATTTTTTTAATTACAAATAAATTGAAAAAGAAATTAAAATTCGAACTGGTCGCCGTCTGTCTTCTAACCTTTATCCCCTTTTTGATTTTCGGGGATTTTTACGGGTACATAAAAATCGAAAGAAGAATTATCGTAACGCTACTAACTTTGTTTTTAACCTTTTTGTCCATTTTATTTTGCGATATTTTTAAGCAAAAAGGATTAAAAATTAAATTAGAAAACGCAGAATATCCCATTTCGGCAACGATTATTATTTTGTTTGCACTGGGGATTTGCAATCTCTTTTCGCCACTCGTTTGGAAAGCAGTTTTTATTTTCGTTGTTTTGTTTACGACCTACTTATACAAAGGTGGTAACGCACTCGTAACCTGTGCGACTTTTTCCGTACCTTTCGTAGTTTATTACACCAACTTAAACTTTTTTTCCGTTGGCATAATTTTATGTCTATGCGCAATGGCTTTTATGAAAATTTCCAGACATTTATCCACCGTTTTATTGACGCTTACCGACCTTGTTTTACAATTCGTTTTTAACGTATATCCATCAACCGGCATTGATTTCGTTATTCCCACAATAATTTCGGTGATTGTTTTTTCTTTTATCCCTGAGCGTGTTTTACTTAACTTAAAAAACACACTCTACACTTACAGAGAAAAACAGTTGGTTAGAAAAAGCATAAATCAAAACAGAAATATCGTCTCAAACAGAATTTTTGAACTAGCGACGGTTTTTGGCGAAATGAGCAACGCCATAACGGCTTTTCAAAAAAGCAATCTCGACGAAAACACTTGCAAAAACTTAATCGCAAAAGAAATTGCGAAGGAAGTTTGCGCCTCTTGCGAAAGATATTCTCAGTGCAAAAGCAATAAAACGCCCTCCTCTTCCGACCTTGCTAAACTTATAGACATCGGCTTTGCAAAAGGAAAAGTTTCAGTTATCGATATGCCGTTAAACATTGAAAATTCTTGCATAAAACAAACCAATATGATTTTTGTCGTAAACAAAATGCTTGCAGAACACAGAAAACTTATGCTGGAAAACCAAAATTACAATCAGGCGAGAAATCTCGTTGCTGATTTATCAGACGGCGTCTCCTCTGTTTTGAAAAAGGTGGCACTAGACACAAGCACGCAGTTAAAATATCAAAACAAACTTGAAGAACAACTTCTTGTCAATTTGAAAAAAAAGGGCTTTTCCGTAAGCGAACTTTTAATTTTCGGTGAAAGCGACAACTTAAACGTTTCGTTAATTTTGACGATGAAAGAATATTCTTTAACGCTTCTGGAAAACACAATATCGGGTACGTTAAAGCAACCGTTTTCTCTATTCGACAGAGCCGACGTTACGGAAGATAAATGCTTTTTATCTTTCAAAAAAGCACCAAAATTCGATGCCGTTTTCGGCGTCGCAACCTGCATAAAGGACGGCTCTGATTTTTCCGGCGACACGCACTCTGTAAATAAACTTATGAACGATAAATTTTTGGTTGCACTATCAGACGGCATGGGCAGTGGCGAGTATGCAAAAAAAGTTTCGTCGGTTAGCCTTGCTCTCATCGAAAGTTTGTATAAGTCGGGAATTGACAGCGCCGTTATTTTGCAAACGGTAAACAAACTTTTGGCGATTAACACCGAGGATACTTTCACGGCACTCGATATTGCAGTTATAAATCTCAAAAACGCCACCGCCGATTTTATCAAATACGGCTCGCCATACGGGTTTGTTATCGGCGACGAGGATATTAAAATCGTCGAAGGCAACACCCTGCCTTTGGGAATTTTGTCCGAATTAAAGCCTTCAGTATGCACGGCGCAACTCTCCGACGGCGACGTCGTTTTATTTGTTACGGACGGCGTTTCCGACGCTTTCAAAAGTACTAACGAAATTATTGAATTTTTGAAAGGCGTTCCGGCAAAAAACCCTCAAGCGCTTGCCGACCGTGTTATTGAAAAGGCGTTGATTTTTTCTAACGGAAAAAGGAACGACGATATGACGGCTTTGGCTGTGAGAGTTTTTAAGAAACCTTGCTAAAATTATTTTTTAA
>CAYLUH010000001.1:38640-44600 GCA_964386845.1 uncultured Christensenella sp. | reverse complement strand
CATCATACTTTTCAACTGTTTTTTATTTATAATAATATTGCTCTTGCAATACTTTTCCTTTGTAATTGCAACTTCACAATCAGGATTGATTAACGCAATATTTATTTCTTTATCCTTGACTTCTGCAAACGATTTTAAGAGTAAAGATTATGAATAAAGAAAATGAAATATTTGGGCTATTTTATATTATCCTTTTTTTAATATATTCATTTATTTGATTTATTATATTTTCTTCGCTATCACTAGCATTTATGTATAAGTCGTAATTATTTTTATCTCCCCAGTGTCTGCCAGTTACCAAACTATAATAAGTGCTTCTTGCCATATTAGATTTCGTCATATTTTCTTTGGCTTGTTCTTCGGTATCTCCATACATTTCCATGATCTTCTTAGTTTTATAATTCTCATCGGCATAAAAGAATATCTTTATCAAATTCGTATGATTACGCAAAAAATAATCCGCACACCTTCCTACTATAACAAAACTTTCCTTACTTGCTAAATTAGATATAATTTCATTTTGCGCAATAATGGAATCCTTATTTACGTCTAATGATAGATATGCCATATATCCATCATCACTATTATTCAATTCTCTGACATACTTTTTACCTAATCCTCTCGCTTTTGCTTCAAGCATTGTCAATTCCTTGTCATAAAATTTGACACCTAATTTTTCGGCAAGCATCTGCCCAATTCTTTTCCCACGAGTTCCGTGTTCACGAGAAATAGCAATAATTAGATTATCTCCGGTTATAGTATTTTCTTCTATCGTTTCAATCTTTGTTTGGATAACATTCCTTAGAATAAAGAACGATATTATCGCTGTCAAAAACTCTGTAATAGGAAATGTCCACCAAACAATATTTACAACGTTTGGCGAAAGTGTAAATAAATATGCTATTGGAAAAACAAAAAGTGCCAGCCTACACAATGCAGTGAAAAATGGTTTAAATGCGTATCTTAATGCTTGCAAAACTCCCTGGACTGCAACTGTAAATCCCATAAAAATATATCCGATAGAAGCAATCCTTGTTGCTCTTTCACAAACATCAATAAGTTCAGCTGTAGAGCCACCAGAAAGTGCAAATAATTGAGATAATGGTTTTGCTATAATCTCAAATAAAACTGTAATTATTACTGTTACAATAAACGTATCGATTATTCCATATTTAACACAATCTTTTGAACGACTTTTATCATTCATTCCATAGTTAAAAGAAAGGATTGTAATTATAGTGTTTGAAAGCCCAAAGCAAGAGAACAATGCTATTTGTTGAATTTTATAGTATATTCCAAAAGAGCCAACTAAAATTGTCGGATTTGCATTTGCCAAGCCTAAAATAATATTCATTCCAGCCATCATAATAGAAAGCAAACCTTGCATTATTGCTGCCGATATTCCTACCACATAAATTCCTTTAATTATATCTTTCTTGGGTTTAACATACTTCAAGTTTCCGCTAACTTCTTTATTCTTTGCATAATGCAAAATCATAGCAATAATTAAAGATACAAATTGACCTAAAACAGTTGCCCAAGCAGCCCCTGCAACACCCATACCAAGTGGAAAAATAAAAACGTAGTCAAAAACAATATTTACAACAGCACCAGATATTTGAGCAATGGTTGAATACATGGTTTTTCCAGTTGCTTGCAAAAATCTTTCGTAGATTGTAAAACCAATAGAGCCAAGAGATAAAGATGAACAAATCATCAAATACTCCGTTCCCATTTTTATAACTTCGGTATTATTTGTAAATAATGAAATGAACCATTTTGAGCCGAATAATCCGAATAGCAAAAATACAGCGTAAATAACTAGCGATAAAAATATACCGTTGCCAGCCACTTGATTGACCTTTTCTTTATTTCTTTCCCCCAAACTTTTAGAAAGCAAAGCGTTAAGTCCAACACCAGTCCCAACACCTATTGCAATAATCAAGATTTGAATTGGGAAAGCATAAGTCAAAGCTTCATTTGCAATAGCACCAACACCTTCAATATTTGCAACAAATATACTATCTACAACATTGTATAAGGCTTGCAAAATCATTGAAATCATCATAGGGAGTCCCATTTTCCAAAAGAGTTTTTTTAGTGGAGCAGTTGCCATTTTATTTTGTTTAATTTCTTCCATAAATTCTCCTTAAAACACAAAAAGTGTGCAAGTCCAAATCAACCGGACTTACACACTTTAGTTGCTCATTGATGTAGTTATTTTAGCAAATCAATCCCAAAAAATCAAGCAAAAATTGAAAATTTTCATAAACTTTACTTACAATATTGATTCCCATATTCCTTATATTTGAGCTGTTTTATTTATTTCAATTTTTCCGTTAAGTATTCTTTTAAATCTTTCCAACTTTTCTTTTTGACGCCAAAAAAACAAATGCAAAAAACAATTAAAAAAACTACTATTAAACTTAAAATAATTATGCTGGCTATCGTGCCACCGCCTAGTCCCGTTTGCGCAGTGCCGTTCAAAAAGCCGTCGTAATAACCGTGATTTAAAAATACGAACTTTGAATTTTCGTCTTTGAATATCATTTCGGGCAAATTGACGAACAAAAACGATAATAAAATTAGCGACGCTACCCCACCGAGCACTTGTTTCCAACTCGGTTTATCTTTTATAAACACAACAAGGTACGCCACGAACACGGGTAAAAATCCGAAAAGCGCAGTGTTTAATCCCGGTGCGTAAAAATCCGTTTGCCCAATCGACGAAAAGGCTTTTAAGGATTTATTTGCAAGAACAAGATGAATTACAGTCTCGAACAAACTGAAAAGTCCGATGGCGATACCGGCGCCTTTGCCGAATTTCCAAAATCTTAAAACTATCACGCCAAGCAACACGCCACCTAAGTTTGTTATCATATCAGTTAATTGATTCATCGGGTAATTACTCGGGTTTGACGAATTTAAGTTGTAAATATAGTGAAAGCCTCCCGGCAAAACCCATTCTTCGTAAACGTGAAGTACTAAAACGATTATCGCAATAATGCCGAGACGCTCGAACCAGTCGTACCCTGTCCAGTTTTTAACAAGCACTATTCCTAAAATCATACCGATAATTCCGATTAGATAAAGCCAACCCGTTCCTACAAACCAATAAATAAAATTCATATCGTCCTCCTTTATAACGGTAAATCTTTTTTCAAGAACTTAATCGTTCCTATGCTATATAAAACGCTTCCGACTGCGAACAAACCGACAAGTCCCCAAGCAAAGCCACTTCCTTCTATAATGGCAGAAGTGTCGAAAAGAGAGTTTAACGACAAGTACTGCAAAAACGAAAAGGTGTCGAATGCGCTTAACGTGTCAAACAAAAAGAACGCAATGGAAAATCCTGCTCCCACCATCAAGGAATTACTGCTTTTGTTAAACCAACAACTTGCAAAAAAACATATTCCGCCAAGAGCAAAGCCAAGCAAAAAATAGCCTAAAATTAAAAGCCAGAACGTATCCGTTTCATAGCCGTAGTTACCAATTGCATTGACAATCGTTCCAACGATGCCCGTCAAAGCAGACATAATGATTAAACTTGCAACGTAAAACAGAAGTTTTGTAAAAATTACTTGTTTTCTCGTTACGGGCGTGTTCAAAGTGTAAGACATCGTTCCTTTATCAACTTCGTTTACGACGAGTTTATTTGCAACCGTGATGGCATATAAAATTATAATTATAATGCCCATCATTCCGAAAAAAGTTTGAGCCAAAATATCCATTGCCGTCGTAGCCGTAACTCCGGGTGGAACAAAAGCGTTTTCGCTGGTGTCTGCAGAACTTATCATCGTCAATGTGATAAACGCACATAAAACGGTGGTAAGCATTGTCCAAATTTTCCAATTATTACGAATGCTGTGTTTCATTATTTTGTTTGAATAAACTTTAAACATCTTTTGTCTCCTTGTAATATTGCATAAAGTATTTTTCTAGCGTGTATTTTATTTCGCTGATATACTCTACTTCGTAATTAGATATCGTTTTGAAAAAAACGTTTATTTTTTCGTCGTTTATGAGTATTTTCACCCTCGTTTTTTCTTTATTTCGTTCTGTAAAAGTAAATTTTTCTTCTACAAACCTTTCGTATTCTTCTTTACTTTTAAACTTTATTTCGAACTCTTTATCTTTTTTATGTTCGATATCTTTCATATTTACTTCGGCAATAATTTTGCCCTGTTTAATAATTGCCACTTTATCGCAAGTTTTTTCAACTTCGTCAAACATATGGCTACTCATAAGAATAGTTTTTCCTTTTTCTTTTTCTGCTTTTATTAAATTACAAAACTTTGCTTGCATAAGTGGGTCTAATCCACTCGTCGGCTCGTCTAGAATAATAATCGAAGGGTCGTGCATAAAAGCAATAACAAGACCTATCTTTTGCTTCATTCCCTTGCTCATTCTTTTTAATTCTCCACTCGGGTCTAAACTAAAATAATTACACAACTCTTCGACGGGTTTTAAGTCTTTTATATCCCGCATATCTGCAATTTCTTTTATAAACTGTAAACCTGTCATATTGTCGGGCAGGGCAATTTCTCCCGGCAAATACCCTAAATATTCTTGAATTTGTTTTGGAAACTTCCAACTGTCTAATCCTAAAATATAAGTGTGCCCGTGTTGTGGTTTTGAAAAGCCTAACAAATGCCTTATCGTCGTTGTCTTTCCGGCACCGTTTGGACCTAAAAATCCATACACTTCCCCCTTTTTTACCTTAAACGATATATCGAACACGCCACGGTTATTGCCATAATCCTTTGTCAAATGGTCAATGCAAATAACGGCGTCATTATCTATTCTATTTTTGACTTCCGTTTCTTTTTTCATTTTATACTCCTTTTAATTTTTGTCTAAATTTATTGTATCATTCTTAAAATTGTGATACAATTGTTTCGAAACAACAAATATTTTTATGAAACAAAAGGGGACAATTATGTATCACATCGCAAACGACAAACGGGCTTACGCTTCTGCAGATAAAATTTGCAAGGCTTTTACAGAGTGTTTGAAGGTTAAAAAGTTTAACGATATAACGATTACCGACGTGCAAAAAAATTCAAAAGTCGGCAGAGCAACTTTTTACAGGTTGTTTGACAACACTTCCGACGTGTTAAACTACCTTTTAGACAAAGTTTTTATCGAGGCAGGCAAAGAGTTTTCTAAAATATCTTTCCCCACTGCCGACGATACGACGCTTTGTTTTATCGAAAAATGTATGGAAAACAGGGTACTGTTAACTGCAGTTGTTCAAAGCAACCGAATAGATTTTTTACAAAACGCACATAAAAAATTTTTTGAAATCGGGCATAATTATTTTTTTCCATCTCTCAAAAAAGACGAATTGGAATATATGATATCGACTCTGACTGCCTGCACCTGTGCTTTTATAACTTCTTGGATACAAAACGGAAGTAAAGAAACGCCGAAAGAACTGCAAGAAAAACTAAAATTATGCTTTAAATCTTTGGGCAAAATTTTTGATTAATAGGCTATTGACACTTGTATTGTTTATGATAAAATAAAATTGTATTTTTATTAAAAACTTTTACGTTTACAAAACAAATTGATATATAGAGGAGAATGAAAATGAAAAACTTGATTATTTACTTTTCTTGGTCAGGAAACACGGAGAAAATCGTTAAGGGAACAAACGAACACTTCGGATACGACGTTGTTAAAATTGAAAGAAAAGCGCCTTATTCCGACGACTACGACACTTGCGCTTACATCGAGGCAAAAGAAGAATGGGAAAAGCATATTCACCCTGAAATCACAGGGCTAAACGTCGACGTTAACGACTACGACAGAATTTTACTTTTCTATCCCATTTGGTGGTACACCTTCCCCATGCCGATTGCAACGCTTATCGAAAAGTTAAAAGGGTACAAAGGCGAAATAATTATGTTTGAAAACAGTTACACGAACGACGCTAAATACGTGGAAAATTCTATGAA
>CAYLUH010000001.1:0-38540 GCA_964386845.1 uncultured Christensenella sp. | reverse complement strand
TTAAAGCCCGAACGAAAGTTATAACACTTCGTTCGGGCTTTTACTTAAAATAATTTTTTTAACTTTTATACGAAACGAAAAATCTTTACTTTTCCATGCAAAAAATCAGTCGTGACGCTCGGTAAACACTCCGTTTTCTAAGCCTTGAATGGTTTTGTCGGTTTCGGCATCTTGAAGTCTTTTTACAGCCCACGCACAATAAAGTGGATTTTTTTCTATGCCGACAAAATTTCTGCCTAGTTTTTTTGCGACGACGGCTGTCGTTCCACTACCCATAAAGGGGTCTAAAACGACGTCGCCTTCGTTGGAACTTGCCAAAATTAGTTTCGCTATAAGTTTTTCCGGCTTTTGCGTGGGGTGTGCAGTGTTTTCTTTCATCGACCAATAAGGAACGGAAATATCGTTCCAAAAATTCGACGGGCAAGTGTATCTTATTTTTTTGCCGTCTTCCACCTGCCAATCTTTCGGCACGCCGTTTTCTTTGTAAGGCGCAATCACCTTCTTTTTAACCTTTACGGCGTTTAAGTTAAAGGTAAATTCACTGCCGACGGTGGCGTAAAAAATATCTTCCATACAGTTTTTCCAGTTGGATTTTGCGCCACGCCCTTTTTCTCTGCTCCACGTTATTCTGTTGCGCAAATTAAAATTTTTGTTGATTACTTCGCCGATAACTATTGCGCTTTTCCAATCGCAACAAACGTAAACGCTTGCCGTGTCTTTTAACTTGGGTTTTACTGCATTTATCCAGCACGCCGTGTACTCCTCGTACCACTCGTCGTCCTTTTTCTTAAATTTGTTGCCGTGAAAATTCTTGTCTAAATTATACGGTGGGTCGACGATAAGCAAGTCGACGCTTTTATCTTGCAACTTGTTTAACCCCTCGAATGTATCGCCCACGCAAATTTTGTTTAAGGGTAAACTTTTAACGTCTTCCACGCATACCGTTTCAGACAAAAAATCTTTGCCCTCTTCCAAAGAAAAATCTATCGTTTTGTTTCTGTTTGATTTTATTTTCATTGTCTATATATCTTAATCCAAGCATCTAATTTATTTATTAAATCTTCGTTGTCTTTCGATTTCGTGAGCATTTCGAGAAGAGTGTCCGTCGAACCCCTTGTTTCTACAAGGAATTTTCTTATTTTGTAAACGGCTTGAAGTTCTTCTTCCGAAAGCAAAAGTTCTTCCTTTCTCGTGCCCGACTTGTTTAAGTCGATAGCCGGGAAAATTCTTCTCTCCGACAGTTCTCTCGAAAGGTGAATTTCCATATTGCCGGTACCCTTAAATTCTTCGTAAAGAGTGTCGTCCATTCTGCTACCCGTTTCTATGAGCGCCGTCGATAAAATCGTTAAACTGCCACCTTGTTCGATATTTCTTGCGGCACCGAAAAATCTTTTCGGCCCTGACAATGCAGACGGGTCTAATCCGCCTGAAAGCGTTCTGCCCGACGGCTCTATTATATTGTTGTACGCCCTTGCAAGCCTTGTGATACTATCCATAAGTATTATTACGTCTTGCCCTACTTCTACAAGCCTTTTTGCTCTGTTAATAACTAACTCGGCTGCACGAACGTGATGATTTTCTCCCTCGTCGAAAGTTGAAAAAACTACCTCGCCGTTTACCGAACGGGATATGTCGGTTACTTCTTCCGGACGTTCGTCTACAAGTAGTACCATAAGTTTTGCTTTTGGATAATGTTGCTCGATTGCTTTTGCTATCATTTTTAACAGCGTCGTTTTACCCGTCTTGGGAGGTGCAACGATTAAGCCCCTTTGCCCGAATCCGAGTGGAGAAAACAAGTCGATGCAACGAAGTGCCAAGTTGTCGGTTTCGCCTTGCCACGAAAGTTTTATGCGCTTTGTAGGATAAAGTGGCGTTAAATCGTCGAAATCCCTTCTCGTTAAAAAGAGAGCCGGGTCTAAATCGTTTATTTTTAACACCTCTTGAAGAGCAATCGTTTCTCCCTCTTTAACCTTTTTTGCAAGTGCTATTACCTTGTCGCCACGACGAAGGTTATATTTTTTTATGTTGGCAAGCGACACGTAAACATCGTCGGCACTGGCTTCGTAATTGTTTGCCCTTAAAAAGCCGTACCCTGCACTGTGTTGCTCTAAAACGCCCTCTACCGTTTTTAGCCCTGCTCTGCTTTGGAACGTTACGGGGGTTACTTCCTCGTTGCCGTCGTATTCGACGAAGAATTTCGATATGTCTAGTTTTATTTTTGTGGGAGCGCCCTTTTGCGTCGGTTCAGCCGCCTTTTTTTCTCCCGATGCTATCTCTAAAATTTCTGTAATTAAATCGTCTTTATTTTTACTTGCGGGACACTTTACGCCGACGCACCTACCAAGTTCCCTCAATACGGATAAATGTTCTTTTTCTAAAACTTCTTTGGTTAATTTTTTTAATCTGCCCATTTTGTTTCTCCTTTTATGGATTTTTTTATTTCCGTGGCAACGACTTTTGCCGATAAAAATGCAAAATGCAAGTTATATCCACCACAGTCGCCGTCTACGTTAAGCATTTCACCCGTTATGAAAAATCCTTTTTCCAACTTGGATTTTAAGGTGAACGGATTTACGTCTTTCGTGTCTATTCCACCACTCGTTACCTGAGCACTGTCAAAGGATAAGGTCCCGATAGGTTTAATATAAAAGGCTTTGAGGCTTTCCGTTAAGCCTTTCGGCGTTATTTCTTTTGCCTCTTTACATATTGCGTTTGCAATCTTTTTGTTTACGATACACAAAAGTGCATTGTCCTGACAAAAATTTTTTAACTTGCTTTTTTTTCGCTCTAAAAGATTGAGCGTTTCTTCATAACTGAAAAAGGGTAAAAACTCTATTTTTAGCATGGGATTTTTTGCTTGATAAAAGACACTTGACAAATAAAAAATCGCATTGCCTGAAACACCGTAATCGGTAAAAAGCAAGTCTCCCGTTTCTTCTTTTATCGCCACGTCGCCGTCTAATAAAGTTACCTTTGCCGTTTCCTTTATTCCCTTTAATCCTTTTATTTTTTCTCGCTCCGTTTTAATTTGAACGAGCGACGGATAAGTTTTTGTCGTTATATGCCCAAAGTTTTCTAAAAGTTTGTAAGCAGTGCCGTCTGTACCGAATTGGCTTCCCGCTTTTCCTCCACAACTAAAAACTACTCTCTCCGTGTAAAAATCGCCCTTTTCGCTTTCTACCTTATAAATATCGCCATACTTTTTTACCGCATTTACACGGGCTTCCGTTTCTATACGCACTTTTAAGTTTGACAAAGTTTCTCTAAACACGTCTAAAAGTGCACTGGCTTGCTTGGATACGGGATATATTCTGCCCTTTTCGTCGGATATTAAAGGAATCCCTAAATTTAAAAATTCACTTTCTAAATTTATTTCTTTTGCGCCTTCGAAAAAAGTTTTTATAAAACCTCTGTCGCCGTGATAATTTTTCGTTGACAAATTTTTGTTGGATAAATTGCATTGCCCGTTGCCCGTTGCAATTAGTTTTTTTCCGACACGTGGCAATCTTTCCAAAATCAAAACGTCTTCTCCTCTTAAAGAACAATCGCCACTACATAAATCGATAGCGCAAAAAAGCCCCGATGCGCCTCCACCGATTATTATTGTTTTGTATACCTTTTGCATAATTTACCTATTGAAAAATCGCTTGACATATTGATGATTTTTTATTAAAATTTAATCATTAAGTTATTTTTGGATTTTTTATGAGTATTTTTGAATTTTTGAAAGATAATCCGCTCGTTTGGATATTAGTGCTTGTTGCCGTTGTTATCGGCGTTATATTTCTTTTCGTAAAATATTTACTTATTGACAACTGGGATAAAATTTTTAAGAGAAAATCGGATAAAATCGATAACGATAATTCTCCTAAAAACGATGACGATAATCAAGAATAAAAATTTATCCTATAATTTTTAACAGGTCTTTCGGGTTGGCGCAAAATACTTTTGCTCCGACCTTTTTTAATTCTTGCTCGCTCCTATATCCCCATAAAACGGAAATTCCGAAAACGCCTGCGTTTATTGCAGTAAGTACGTCGGGCTCGCCGTCGCCTACTAAATAAACTTCTTCTTTTTTTACGCCGAGTTTTTTTATTATTGCTTCTAGTCCGTCCGTATCAGGCTTAATCTTCATTCCACGCTCTATGCCTTGATAAGCATCGAAATCGTACTTTTTAAAATATTTTTCGTATATGGGTACAAGGGCCTCTTGCGATTTGTTGCTGAGCATTGCTATTTTGTACCCTCTTTTCTTTAACTCTTTTAACACTTCGTCCATTCCGTCGTAAAGTTTAGTCAGTTGATTTTTACTATTTTTGTAAAAATCTATATACACATCTAACCTTTCGTACACTTGCTCGTCCGTAAGGTTATCGCCGAACAAACTTTTTACCAAACAAACTGCACCGTCGTTTACGTACGACCTGATTGTTTTTAAGTCTATTTCCTTTTCGCCGAAAACTTTTAAGGTTTTGTTGGCGTTGTCCAAAATGTCGGGAAGAGAATCTATGAGCGTCCCGTCTACATCAAATACTATTGTTTTCATTACATTTGCTCCACAGTGTCTATCCCGAGAAGTGTGAGCGCATTGGTAAGCACCGTCTTTACGCTCTTACATATACCTAGTCTATAATTTTTTAACTCTTCGTCTTCTACGCCGACTTTGGAAGAAATGTAAAATTTGTTAAAAAGCGACGCTAAATCCAGCGTGTATCTCGTTATGAGCGACGGCTCGTACTTGTTTGCCGATTGCTTTACCACTTCGGGAAACTCTGCCAAAGCGTTTATTACGGCGTACTCGTCTTCCGTCATTTGATTGACGCTAAACGACTTCGGTTCGCCGAATTTTTTAATAACGCTATTGCACCTTGCGACCGTGTACTGTACGTACGGGCAAGTTTCTCCCTCGAAACTTAACACCCTGTCGTAACTGAACGTTATATCTTTAATCTTATTGTTACAAAGCGCTCCGAATATTACTGCACCCGTGCCGACGGCTTTTGCAATTTTTTCTTTATCCTGCAAGTCGGGATTTTTTTCTTCTATAACACTATACGCCTTTTCCACAGTCTTGTCAATTACGTCTTGCAACAAAACGACTTTGCCGTGACGGGTACTCATCGCACCGTCTTCCAAAGAAACCATTCCGTAAGCAACGTGGACCATATCTTTCGCCCACTCTTTACCCATAAGTTCCAAAACTTTGAAAAATTGCTTAAAGTGAAGGTTTTGCTGATAAGCAACGACGTACAAACATTTATCGAAATCGTAAGTGTTTTTTCTGTATACCGCCGCCGCTATGTCACGTGTGGCGTAAAGCGACGAACCGTCCGACTTTAATATAAGGCAGGGTGGCATTCCGTATTCTTCTAAATCTACAATGGATGCACCGTCGCTGTTTTTGAGAAGATTTTTTTCTCTCAATTCGTCTACTATTGCGCCCATTTTATCGTTGTAAAAACTTTCGCCGTTGTAACTGTCGAACGTAACGTTTAAAAGTTTGTAAATTTTGTCTACTTCTTCAAGCGTAATTTGCTTAAACAAGTTGAAAAGTTGGTTGCTCTCTTCGTCGCCGTCTTCTATCAACTTAAAATATCTTCTCGCTTCGTCGTCAAGCGACGGGTCCTTTTCCGCTTCTTCGTGGAATTTTACGTAAATTCTGGTAAGTTCGTTAAGTCTACCTTGCAAAACTTGTTCTTTACTGCTCCACATCTTAAAAGCGACGATGAGTTTACCGAATTGCGTTCCGTAATCGCCAAGGTGATTTATTCCAACCACTTTGTAACCTAAAAAACGGAAAATCTTACAAAGCGCACTTCCTATTACCGTCGTGCTGAGGTGCCCGATGTGGAAGGGTTTTGCAATGTTGATTGAAGAATAATCTATGCAAATGGTTTTGCCGTTACCTATATCGTCTCTTCCGAAGTCCTCTCCCTTTTCTAAAACGGCGTTGAGCGTTTGCTTTGCAAATGCAATTCTGTTTACCTTGAAATTCAAGTAACCGTTAACGGCAACGCAACCGATAATCACGTCGTCCACAACAAATGAGTTTTGAAGTTCCGTCGCTATTACAACGGGACTTTTTCTCATTATCTTGGCAAGTTTAAAACAGGGAAGCGCATAGTCGCCTAAATCGGTGTTGGGAGGCGTTTCCAAAAAGGAGGCAACCTCGTCTTCGGACAAGCCGTCTATATTTAATTTTCCTGCGATATAAGTTTTGTAATCCATAATTTTGCCTTTTGCTTATTTTTATTATATTTTATCACAATTTTAATACAAATTGCAAATTAAACAAAGCGTTTAACTTGTGTTTTTGTTTTTTTTAATGTATAATTACCGTATAAATTTTACTTTTACGGAGATTTAAGATGAAACTTGGTGTCGTTGGACTTCCTAACGTGGGAAAATCCACGCTTTTTAACGCAATTACTCATGCCGGCGCAGAATGTGCTAACTACCCTTTTTGTACTATTGAACCTAACGTGGGCGTCGTTGCCGTTCCCGACGAGCGTTTAGAGGTGCTTGGTAAACTTTACAATACCAAAAAAATTACGCCTGCCGTTGTGGAATTCGTCGATATCGCGGGGCTTGTTAAAGGTGCTTCCAAAGGCGAAGGCCTCGGCAATAAGTTTTTGGCAAACATCAGAGAAACGGACGCTATCGTACACGTCGTTAGATGTTTCGAAAACGAAAATATTACTCACGTCGACAACACCATCGACCCGTTAAGAGATATTGAAACTATCAATCTTGAACTTATTTTTGCCGATATCGACAGCGTTAAGAAAAAACTTGACAAGGCTATCAATATGACGAAGACGGGCGACAAAAAATACAAAATCGAAGCAGAGTTTTTACAAAAACTTTCTTCGCATTTGGAAAGCGGAAAGCCGGCTCGTACACTGTCACTTGCCGACGGCGAAGATAAACTAATGAAAGATTTGTTTTTGATTACTTCTAAACCGGTTATTTACGCCGCAAACATTGCCGAAAGCGATATGGGTAAAGACGAAAACTCTCTACCTCTCGTTAAAAAGGTCGTTGACTATGCAAAAAGCGAAAATGCGGAATCCATCGTTATTTGCGCAAAAGCCGAAGAAGAAATTTCCTCTTTTACCCCCGACGAACAAAAAATGTTTTTGGAAGAATTGGGAATTAAAGAGAGTGGTCTTGACAGGCTTATTAAGGCTTCGTACAAACTTTTGGGGCTAATAAGTTATTTGACTGCCGGCGAAAAAGAAGTTAGGGCTTGGACTATCGAACAAGGTACGAAAGCACCTCAAGCGGCGGGAAAAATTCACTCGGATTTTGAAAGAGGGTTCATCAGAGCAGAAATCGTCGATTACGACGTTTTGGTGTCGTTAGGCTCTTTTAACAGTGCGAAAGAACACGGCAAGGTTCGTTCCGAAGGCAAAGATTACGTCCTTAAAGACGGTGACGTTGTACTGTTTAGATTTAACGTTTAACGAAAATTAAAATTAAAACGTGGCTTTATCGGTTTACACCGAATCGCCACGTTTTTGTTTTAAATGATTTTCGTTACCTTTTCCGGCATACGCTTTTTATGTTCGTTCTTTAACGTTTTACCCTTCGTCGTTCTTCCCTCTATGGAAAGTTCTTCGGTATTGATTTTGAACGCCACGCCAAAGTTATCTATGACGCATATATCGTAAGGCTCTTTGACGTTAGAAGCAAACACGACGACGTTTTCTTTGCCGAGTTCTACGACTTTTATGCCCTTTCTGTATCTTTGAATGGGCTCTATCTCGCACAAATTAACTCTCTTATAAAATCCTCCGTCGGTTACGATTACCATCTCGCCCTCGTCGTCCACTTGCGACACGAATTTGATTTTATCGCCCTTGTTCAAGTTGATACCTTTTACGCCACCAGCAACTCTGCCTTGCACCGGAATATCGTCCTTTAATGCATTCAATATCAAGCCTTGCTCGGTTACGTAACATACGGTGGTGTTTTCTTCGTCTTGTTCCACCTTTACAAGATAATCGTCTTTGAGTTTTATTGCTTGGAAGTACGGTTTAATTAAACTGTACTCGCTCCACTCCGTCTTCTTAATAAGTCCGTTTTGCGTAAAGAACAATAAACTGCCCTGTGGCATTTGTTCGCCGACGCTAAACAGCGCAACTGCACTTTCGTTTCTTGCAAGTTCTTTGCTTAAACTACTGAATTTTACGCCTTTATCTCTAAACCTGCTTTCAGGGATTATCTCTAAATCTAATTTCAAGCAGTTGCCGAGGTTTGTAAATGCATAAACCGTTTCGTTGGATTTTGCGTTTGTAACCGTCATTAACATATCTTCGAGGTTGGCGTTTTCTTTAATACTTCTTTCGCTGGCTTTAAAGTTTTTGAGCGTCATTTTCTTAAAGTATCCACCGTAAGTTATTCCGACGACTAAATCGTCTATGGCTTTTAATTCTCTTTCCACGCTCTTTATTTCTATTTCTTCGCCACCGACTATTATGCTACTTCTTCTATCGTCGGCATACTCTTTCTTTATAGCAAGCATTTCCTTTCTGACAACAGCCATTTGCTTTGCCTTGCTTGCGATAATTTCCGTGAGTTCTTCGATTTTTTTCTTTAACTCGGCAAGTTCGTGTTCTAGTTTTACAACCTCTAACTTGGTAAGTCGTGCAAGCCTTAAATCGAGTATCGCAGTGGCTTGAACGTCGCTCAAATTAAACCTTGCCCTGAGTTTTGCCCTTGCGTCTGCAGTGTTTTCGGCGCCTTTAATTATTTTGATAACTTCGTCTATATTGTTTACGGCAATTATCAAGCCTTCTAAAATATGTGCCCTTTCTTTTGCACGCTCTAACTCGAATTTACTTCTCCTTAAAACGACTTCTCTTTGATAATTTACGTAATATCCGATGATGTCTAAAAGCCCGAGTTGTGCAGGTTTGCCGTTTGCGATGGCGACCATATTTATGCCGAACGACACTTCTAATTCCGTCTTTTTGAAAAGATAATCTAAAATGGATTTTGCGTCTGCATCCTTGTTTAATTTTATTACGGCACGCATACCGTTTCTGTCGGATTCGTCGACGACGTCTTTTATGCCACCGAGAATTTCTTTATTGTTTTCTTTGAGGTCCGATATCTTTTTTAACAACGCAGATTTGTTTACTTGATAAGGAAGTTCGGTTATTATCAAACTACTTTTGTCGCCCGAATCTTTTTCTATATTTACCCTTGCCCTTATCCTTATTTTTCCACGCCCCGTCTTGTACGCTTCTTTAAGTTCTTCGCCTGCAATGATATATCCTCCCGTGGGAAAATCGGGTGCAGGAATATATTCCATCATTTTGTCGAGAGAAATTTTCGGGTTGTCTATATAAGCGACGGTGCCGTCTATGACCTCGCCTAAATTGTGAGTGGGAATATTTGTCGCAAGTCCTACTGCTATGCCCGTTGCTCCGTTTACCAAAAGGTTGGGAAATCTTCCCGGAAGGGTGTCGGGCTCCTCGACGGTATCGTCAAAGTTAAGGCTGAAATTTACCGTGTTTTTTTCTATGTCTTTGAGAAGTTCTAAACTTAATTTTTCTAACCTGGCTTCTGTGTACCTATATGCAGCCGCACCGTCACCGTCTATATTGCCGAAGTTTCCGTGCCCGTTGACAAGTGGATTACGCATATTGAAATCTTGCGCAAGGTGAACGAGCGCACCGTAAACGGAACTGTCGCCGTGAGGGTGATACTTACCTAAACAGTCGCCGACGATTTTTGCGCACTTTCTGTGAGGTTTGTCGGGCGTTAAACCCATTTCGTACATAGCGTACAAAATACGGCGTTGAACGGGCTTTAACCCGTCTTCAACCCTCGGAAGCGCCCTATCTATTATTACCTGCTCTGCATACGACACCATGGAGTTTTTGAAAACTTCGTCAAGTGGTGCAAAAATTAAGCCTTTATCCTTTTCGTTTTCCATTATTTTTTCCCTTTATACAAATTTATGCTTTTTTCTTGATTGCAACGAAACTGTCTTCTTTGTTAAAGTTTGCGTGCTCGAAAATATACTGCTTTCTTTGTGCGACTTCTTCGCCCATTAATATCGTGATTAACCTATCGGCTTCGGCTGCGTCTTCTATGGTTACCCTCATAAGATTACGCTTTTCGGGGTCCAACGTAGTTTCCCATAGTTGCGACGGGTCCATTTCGCCAAGACCTTTGTAACGCTGAATTTGATAACCTTTTCCCACCTTTTCTATGGCAGAATCTAAATCGTTATCGTCGTAAGCGTACACTTCCTTTTCTCCCTTGTACACCTTGTAAAGGGGTGGCATTCCGATGTAAACGTGTCCCTCGGTTATGAGTTCTTTCATATATCTAAAAAAGAAGGTTAAAAGCAATATTCGAATGTGAGAGCCGTCCACGTCGGCATCGGAAAGTATTACTACTTTGTGATACTTTAAGCCGGATATATCGAATTCGGAGCCGATACCCGTGCCTAACGCACTGATTATCATTCTTATTTCTTCGTTTTGAAGTACTTGGTCTAATTTCTTTTTTTCGACGTTTAATATTTTTCCTTTAATCGGAAGTATGGCTTGGAATTGGCGCTGTCTTGCCGACTTTGCGCTTCCACCTGCAGAATCTCCCTCAACGATAAATATTTCGTTGTTTTCAGGTTTTTTCCCCGAACAACTTGCAAGTTTACCGACAAGGCTTTGCGCCTCTATGCTCTTACTTGCCCTTGCGATTTCCTTTGCCTTTTTGGCGGCAAGCCTTACCTTTGCGGCAGACAAGCCTTTTGCAATAACCGTGTCGAAAACCTTTTGATTTTTTTTGTTTTTCATCAGTTCTGCAAGTTCGTTTACCATTACCCATTCGACGGCAGGACGGGCTTCGGGGTTTCCTAGTTTGGTTTTCGTTTGCCCCTCGAATTGAACGTTTTGCATTTTGACGGATATTATCGCCGTCAAGCCCTCTTTAAAGTCGTCGCCCAAAAGATTGTCGTCTTTATCCTTTAACAGGTTGCGTTCCCTTGCATAATCGTTTAACGAACGGGTTAATCCTGACCTAAACCCCGTTTCGTGCATACCACCTTCTGGCGTGGGGATATTATTGACGTAAGAAAAAACGCTGTCCACATACGAATCGGTGTGCTGAATGGCAACCTCTACTAAAATGTTATCCTTTTCAGCCTTAAAATAAACGGGCTCGTCGTACAATACCGTTTTGCCACCGTTTAAATATTTTACAAAATCTTGTATTCCACCGTCGTATTTAAACGTTTGCCTAAAATCTATGCGCTCGTCGTAAAAACTTATTTGCAAGCCCTTGTTTAAAAAGGCAAGTTCTTTAATTCTTTTTAATATGGTTTCAGAATTGAACACCGTCGTTTCGAAAACACGTTTGTCGGGCATAAAGGTTACAAGCGTACCCCTCTTTTTCGTCTTTATTTTGGTATCTCTTAACGGTGCTTTCGGCACGCCCGATTTTATTTTACCCGTTTCCTTATCTTCGTAACTACTAAACTCCATTTCGTAAATGGTGTTTTTGAATACTTGGACTTTAAGCCACTCTGAAAGCGCATTGGTAACCGATGCGCCGACGCCGTGAAGTCCTCCCGAATAATTGTAATTGTCGGAACCGAATTTGCCACCTGCGTGAAGTTGTGTAAATACTACTTGCACACCCGATACGCCTGCTTTTGAGTGTATGTCGGTGGGAATTCCACGCCCGTTATCCTCGACGGACGCAGAACCGTCTTTATGAATGGTGATTTCTATGCTATCGGCAAAACCGTTGGCAGCCTCGTCGACAGAGTTGTCGACTATTTCCCAAAGTATGTGGTGAAGCCCCTTTACACTCGTCGTTCCTATATACATACCGGGGCGCATTCTAACTGCGTCTAGCCCCTCTAATATTTTGATGTCCTCTGCCTTGTAAGTGTTTTTTGCCATTTTTGTTTCTCCTAAAAAGCAAATTGTTGTTTTTTACCGTTTAACATTATACTATATATTGTGTTTTTTTTCAAGTTCTTTTTTTATATTCTTTTGAAGATTATTTTTTACGATAAAAGCAGGGTTTTTTGATGATTTTTGCCTTAAAATTTGCATAAAAAAACAAAAAACCACGGCGTGATTTTGCCATGGCTTTTTGTTATTTTGAGGTTTTATAAAAAATTGTAAGCAACTTTTAATTATTTTTCGCCTTTTACTTCGTATCCGAGCGAAGTTATTTTTTTAACGATTTCCTCTTTCAATTCTTCGGGTGCGTCTATTTTAACCAGTTTCTTTTTTAAGTTTATTTCCACGCTCTTTACCCCGTCTATTTCGGAAACGCCTTCTTTTACCCTCGCTTCGCAATGTTTACACATCATTCCTTCAACTACTAAATTCATACTGTATTGCTCCTTTTCGTTTATTTTAAATCTATTTAATCTCAAAGCATTTGTTACCACGAACAGCGAACTTAAACACATGCACGCAGAACTTATTGCCGGTGTTAAACTTATGCCTATCGGCGATAATACGCCACACGCCAAAGGGATTGCCAGAGAGTTGTAAATAAACGCCCAAAACAAATTGCCCTTTATTACACGATTGGTTTTTTTACTTAAATTTATGCCGTTTATTAGCGAATCTATTTTGCCGTTCATAAGTACGACGCTTGCGCTTTCTATGGCAACGTCGGTACCGGTGCCTATCGCAACGCCGACGTCGGCTTGCTTTAATGCAGGGCTATCGTTTATTCCGTCGCCCACCATTGCCACGACTTTGCCCTTGTTTTGATACTCGATTACCTTTTGATACTTATCTTCGGGAAGAACGTTGTACTCGACGTTTTCTATGCCGAGCAAGTTTGCAAAATAGGTGGCGCTATCCTTTTCGTCGCCGGTGATTAATGCAACTTCCACGCCCATATCTTTGAGTGTTTTTACGGCTTCTAACGAACCCTCTTTTAATTTGTCGCCTATGATAAAGTACCCTAAAAGACTTGTGTCGTCGAAGAGATATAGCGTCGTTTTGGAAAGCATTTTCTTTCTTTCAAATTTTACGCCTTTTCTTGCTATTTTTTCGCTACCCAAATAATATCTTTTGCCGTCTATTTCTCCACTTAATCCGACGCCTATGAGATACTCGAACCCGACGACTTTTTCGCTTTTCTCGTGAACGAAATTTTTAATGCTTTCGGCAAGAGGGTGTGATGATTTATCTTCTAACGACAATGCGATTTTTAAAAGATATTCGCTAGGCTCGTCGCTTAAATTTACAAAACTTTCCACCTGCATTTTGCCTTCGGTAAGCGTTGCCGTTTTGTCTAAAAGCACGGCGTTTACGCCCTCTAATTTTTGCAAACTTTCTGCGTCTTTAAAAAGCACCTTGAGGCTTGCGCCTTTACCTATCCCCGCCATAATGGCGACGGGCGTTGCCAACCCTAATGCACACGGGCACGATATTACCAACACGCTTACGGCGTAATTAAAGGAGGTGTAAGCATTCTTACTTACGATAAGCCATACGATAAGCGTTACGACGGCTATTAAACTTACTATCGGCACAAACACGCCCGATATTTTATCGGCAAGTTTTTGCATGGGTGATTTACTTGCACCTGCCGTTTTTACCCTGTCGATTATTTTTGCGAAAAGCGTTTCTTCGCCGACCTTTTCTGCCCTAATCACTGCATAACCGTTTTTGACGATACTGCCCGACACGACGGGAGAATTTACACCTGCCTCGAAAAGCATACTTTCGCCCGTAACTACCGACTTATCCAAACTGACGGAGCCTTCTTCTATGACGCCGTCCGTAAAAATATAGTCGCCTGCCCTTACGACGAGTTTATCGCCGACTTTTACTTCCGACGATTTTATTTTTACCTCTTTTCCGTCTCTTAATACGTTTACTTCTTCGGGAATTAAGCCGACGAGTTTATCGACTTCTTTACCCGTTTTGTCCTTGGAAAGTTCTTCTAAAAATTTGCCTAAATTTATCAGCGTCAAAACCATTGCAGACGCTTCGAAAAATACGCCCAAAGGCTCTATGCCGTTACAAAAATAAACTATCGTTACGACGATACTGTAAACGTAACCGGATAGAGAACCCAGCGTTATGAGAGCGTCCATTCCCAACCCGCCGACAAAAAAACTTTTTATGCCTTTTAGGTATATTTGATAGTTGACGAGTATTACGGCTAACGCCAAAATCGCCTCGGCAATTAAGCATACCGTTAAACTTGGCGTGGCAAGTCCTATCATCTTGCCCATTGAAAAGTACATTAACGCAACTAAAAAAACGAGAGATATCAAAAATCTTTTTAACAGATAAGAGGCTTGTGCGTTTTTTTGCTTTTTTATTTCGCCTTCGTCTTTTAACGAACAACCGTATCCTTTGGATTTTACGGCAGATATTATATCTTGCTCGCTTAAAAAACTTTCGTCGTATTCGACGACGGCTATTTTTTCTATTAAAGATACGTTTACTTCGTTTACGCCGTTTAAGTTTTTAATTGCTTTTTCTACCGACAACGAACAGTTTGAACACGTCATTCCCGATACGGAAAATTTACTTTTCATCTTTCTTTTCTTCTACCTTTTGCGAACAGCACCCGCTACAATTAGAGCAACCGCAATCGCAACCACAGGAAGTTTTTCCCTTTTTTCTGTTTATTATACTAGTAACTATTACACCCACCACGATGGCGACACATAGTACTATTGCAATTATTTCTATGGCTTTCATTTTTATTCCCTTTTTTAATTTGTTTTTTATATGGATAATTGCGACCGAAGTCGCAATTATCCAAAAAACAGAGTTATTTGTTTAATTTTTTATTTTATCTTTCCGGATAATGCTACGGGGTGATTTTTGTTGTAAGCCCTTATTGCAAACACCGTTATTACTACTAATGCCGCTACGATGAATGCCGTCCACCACCAAGAAAGTACTACGTACGTTACGCTTGCTGCTACGTAAGAGGTTACAATCCAGAACAAAAGCGTCCACTTAAATTGTCCTTTTGCCGTTTCGCCCTTTGCCGTTGCAACGGCTGCGAAGCAAGGAATTGTCGTCATATTGAATACGATAAACGCTATTAGTGCCGCAGAAGTTATACCTGTACCCTGAGCCATCATCCAAACATCTGCTGCGCCCTCAGCCGCTATTTCGGGAACAATTATTCCTGCCGAAGCAAAAACCGTGGCAAGTGAACCGAAAGTTGCAATTACGTTTTCTTTTGCAATCAAGCCCGTTACTGCCGCAACTACGAATACCCAACCAAATTCATTTAATTGACTACCGAAGCCGAGTGGCGTAAACAAGGGTTGGAAGAATTTGCCGATGCTTGCAAGGATGGAATCCTCGATTCCACACATTCTCCAGTCCCAACCGAAGTTAGACAAGAACCAAATTACGATGGTCGATGCCAAGATGATTGTGAACGCCTTTTTAACGAAGTGTTTGAATTTATCCCACAAGTGTACCATCAATGCTTTGAACGAGGGTTTGTGGTATGCGGGAAGTTCCATAATGAAGGGAGAAACTTCGCCACGTTGCGTTGTCGAACGCATAAGTATTATCGATATTATTGCGACTGCCATTCCGACAACGTACATCGAAAATCCGATTAAACTTCCGTCGCCAAGTCCTATCATACTTGCAACTACTGCCGAAACTGCCGTCAATATGGGGAGTTTTGCACCACAAGAGAAGAAAGGAATTGTTCTTAAAGTCAACGTCTTTTCTCTTTCGTCGGCAAGCGTTCTCGTGTTCATCATTGCGGGAACGGAACAACCGAAGCCCATTATCATTGGAATAAACGCTCTACCGCTTATACCGAATTTACGGAAAATTCTATCGAGTATGAACGCTACACGTGCCATGTATCCCGTGTCTTCCAAAATGGAAAGCATTAAAAGTAAGAATACGATTTGCGGTACGAAGGAAAGCACTGAACCTACACCGGCTAATATACCGTCGTTAACAAGCCCTAACAACCATTCCGATGCACCGAGACTTTCTATTCCGGAGCCTATCCAACCGAATACGGTGTCTGTTAACAGCGTCATTAGATTTTGCAAAATTACGCCCGGTGAGAATATCGCACCGTCGTATACGCACGCAAGTAACGCCGTGCCGAAGTTTTCTGCTAAACCTATTTCTTCAAGCGAACGCATTCCGAATATTTTGCCTAAGTAAAAGAGGTCTTCGCCGAATGTTAAGTGGAATATCGCAAACAGTATTACCAAAAATATCGGGATACCTGCCCATTTATTTGTCAACACACTGTCGGCTTTATCAGACTTGGTAAGTTTTACCTTTTTCTCTTTCTTTACCATAAGAGGCGAATAATACTTACTTATGTGCTTATATCTCGCATCGGCGACAAGCGCTTCAAAATCGGTGCCGAATAATTCGTTATCGAAAGTCTTTTTGAATTCGTCCACCATCTTAATGGTGCTTTGGTGCATTGCCACCTCTATCTCGTCGTTCTCGACAAGTTTTATTGCGTGGAACAACGGATTGTCTATGTTCTGTCCCTCTAACGCTATTCTTACGTCGCCGATAAGGTGATACAGTTCGCAACTCTCCAAAACCGTTTGCCCCTTTCTTGGCAATTTGCTAAACTCTAGCGCCTCTTTCATGAGTTCGTGAATGCCCTCGCCTTTAAGCGCAGATATTTTGACGACGGGAACGCCTAATCTCTTGGAAAGTTCTTTTGCGTCTATTTTGTCGCCTTGCTTTTCTACGGCGTCCATCATGTTGAGTGCTATTACGACGGGAACGTCCATTTCCAAAATTTGCGTCGTTAAGTACAAATTTCTCTCTAAGTTGGTTGCGTCTACTATGTTTATAACGCAATCGGGCTTTTCGTCCAAAACGTAATTTCTGGATATTACTTCCTCGGGGGTGTACGGCGATAACGAATATATACCCGGCAAGTCGATGATGGAGACGGGTTCGGAGCCTTTTTTGTAAACGCCCTCCCTCTTGTCTACCGTTACGCCCGGCCAGTTTCCGACGTGCGCCGTGGAGCCCGTTAGGATATTAAATAACGTCGTTTTACCACAGTTGGGGTTGCCTGCTAACGCAAACTTTTTCATTACTTAATTACCTCCGTTTCCACACACTCTGCCTCTGACTTCCTGAGGGTCAATTCATACCCCCTGATTGTTATTTCGATAGGGTCGCCAAGCGGTGCTTTCTTCCTTAAAAAAACTTCTGCTCCCGGAGTTACGCCCATATCGAAAAGTCTTCTCTTTATTCTTTGGTCGCCGGAAACTTTGAGAATAGTTCCCTTTTCGCCAATAGAATACTCGTTTAACTTTTTCATCTATTTACTCCTTTTTATTTTTTTTCAAATTATTATGCGACGAATATCTTCATCGACAAGTTGCCGTCTAACGCAAGACGAGTGTTTTTTACCAAGCATATACTCGTTCTGCCACTTTTCGACAACACTTGCACTTCTGCATTCACGGTTATTCCTATGTCCTCTAAGTGCCTTTTAATGCTATCGTCGGCTGTGATTTTTACTACTTTTAAAGTCTGCCCTATCGGTGCTAATGCTATCGGCATATCTCTTCTCCTTAAAAATGTGAACCTTGTTTCATCTTTTTTCGTGTATATATTACCACCTTATTTTACGTTCGTCAAGCAAAATGTGAAACTTTTTTCATATTTTTTTAATTTTTTTTATTGCATTTAATTTTTTTTTATTATATAATAATGGTATTATGAAAAACGAAATTAGACAACCTAAACAAGTTAGGTCGCAAGAAACGAAAAACAAAATCATCGAAGCGGGTTATTCTCTCTTTTCCGAAGTGGGCTATTACGGTACCAACACGAAAGAAATCGCAAAAAAAGCAGGCGTTTCAACGGGCATCGTTTACGGCTATTTTGAAGATAAAAGGGATATTTTAATTGAAGTTTTAAACATTTATATCGATAAAGTCTTCGAGCCTATTTTGAAACTTATCGAAAACTTAAAGTCGCCCGTCAATTTTAAAAGCCTTACCTCTAAAGTTATCGACGTCGTTATTTCGGCGCATAAAAAAAATTACAAAATGCACGAAACTCTTCATTCTCTCGCATCTAACGACGAGGCTGTTAACGATAAATTTATGAATTTGGAAAACAACATCACTCATAATATCGCTGAAAAATTAACGAGGCTTGGCGAATATACAGAAAACGTGGAAGAAAAAATTCACCTTGCCATGAACATCGTGCAGTCTTACGCACACGAATTCGTTTTCGACAAACACGAATATATCGACTACAAAATTATGCGCACGCTAGTGGAAAAATCAGTTATTACACTATTTGAATAATTTCTGTTATCCTTTATTTTTAACAAAAAAGCACCCCGAAAGTTGGACATTCGGGGTTTTTTGCTTAAATTTTTAACTTGAAATTTTAAGTTTGTTTCACAATTATTTTGCTAGACAACATGGCTTAATATGTGTTAAAGTAAAAACAATGTGGATTTATTTAACGACGGCTGTGGATTTATTGTAGGGTATGTGTTATGGAAAAAATAAATAGATGTTTTAAAAAAGTTGCCGTGGGTTTTTGTGCTTTTATAATATGTTCCTTTTTACTTACTGGTTGCAGAGGATTTAGCCATTATTATTGGGAATATGACTGTTATTGGATTTCGGAACAACCTCAGATTTGTTTAAATAAAGGTTGCGGAAGTGGAACGATGAGAATAGCAGGCATTGATTATGAGTTTTACACATATATTTCAAACGATGCTAGATACATAGGTTTTTGTTCTAACGCAAAAGAAGTTTTGTGGGAAGCAGATACGCATTTTAAAGATGATTGCTTGTACTTAACTGTAACCATAGATAACATCTCTAATTATAAAGGTCAAGTTATAAAACTTTATAAATCAGAAGATATTGTTTTTTCAAATGTGTAATTTTATTGTTGTCCATGTATTATAGAAGATTAATGATTTTGAATCTAAAACTTATTTGTGGAAGGCGAATACAACTTTAATGTGTTGTGGCTTTTTAATTTATATTTTCTAACGGTTTCTTTGACACCTAAATTATTCTTTACTTTGTCGATCACGACTCTAATTTTAAATTCTGCGCTGTAATTATTATTTTTTCTATTTCCATTATACATAAAAACACCCCGAATTTTTACTTTTCGGGGGCTTTTAATTTTTACGCTTTTTTTTCAGTTAATTTGTCGCCGTCTTTGACGGACGCTTTTACATTTTTTTACGCAAAATATCGCCTGCTTTTAAAGGCACCGACGAATAGAGTTTTATTTTTTGCATTACGAGTTTTGCGTCTATTATTTCGTCGCCGTCTAACGACGTCATCTTTTCCACCTTGATTTGACTGTTGAAGGTGGAAAACGGGGATAAAACTTCCAAAACGTCGCCTAAATAAAAGCGATTACGCATTTCTATCACGGAATATTCGCCGTTATAGTCTTCCAAAACTTGCGCTATGAATTTATGCGTGCCCTTACTTTGACTGTCGGTATGGTTTACCGTCCTATCGTTTTCGCCAAGCAGGTATGCCGTGGTAAAATCTCTGTGTGCAGTTTTTTCTAACTCACTTTGATAAAGGGGATTTTCTTTGTAACTTTTGCCCTTTTCATAATAGTCGTCTATGGCACGACGATATGCGTTTACGACGGTGGCAAGATAATATTCAGACTTCATTCTGCCCTCTATCTTAAAAGATATTACGCCGGCTTCGTCCAACTCGCCGATATAATCTAGCAAATTTAAATCTTTACTGTTTAATATATACGTGCCTCTGTCGTCTTCTTGCACTTCCATAAACTCTCTGTCAGAGCCGACTTCCCTTATTTCGTAATTCCATCTGCACGCTTGCACACATTCGCCACGGTTACTTTTTCTGCCCGTTCTATAATCCGACAAAAGACATCTGCCACTGTACGATATACACATTGCGCCGTGTATAAACGTTTCTATTTCTATATCGGGATTTTTTTCGTGAATTTCTTTTATCTCTTTTAGCGACAACTCCCTTGCCAAAATCACACGCTTTACTCCCTGCTTTTTCCAAAATTCAACCGTCTTATAATTGAGTGTGTTTGCCTGCGTGGAAAGATTTATCGCTAAATTTTTCGTACACTCTAAACACAGTGCGACAAGCCCCGTATCCGATATTATAACCCCGTCCACCTCGGCACTTTCTAAAAACTTAAAATATTCTTCTGCAACCGACATATCTTCGTTTCTGCCGAACACGTTTACAGTTACGTAAACTTTTTTGCCGAGCCCGTGCGCATAAGACACGGCTTCTAACATTTCGGCGTTGGTAAAGTTACCGGCAAGCGCCCTTAAACTTAAACTTTTGCCACCTATGTAAACGGCGTCTGCTCCATAATAAAACGCCGTTTTTAATTTACTCATATCGCCTGCCGGCGACAATAATTCTATCTTACTCATATTTGCTTTTTCGTAACGCTAACCCCGTCTTCTATATCGTAAATTTGCGTTTCTAATCCTTCCGTTTCCGTTAAATATTTCAAAAAATTTTCTAAACTGTGTTTTATCGTCATGTGGCGATGAGGCGTTTTTACCTTGTCGCCGACGAATCCTCTATGCAAAACGTTGTCGGCAAACAGTATTCCACCCTTTTTTAAAAGTGGCATAATCATGGGTAAATACTGCACGTACTGTCCCTTAGGCCCGTCCAAAAAAATAAAATCGTATTTTGCCGACAACATTGGCAAAATCTCTTTTGCGTCGCCTAAAAAAATTTTAGCACGGTCGCTAACGCCGAAAAATTTGTAATTGTTTAGTGCCTCTTTCCGCTTTTCTTCCAAAATTTCTATGCCTGTCAGCCGTGCGCACGGCAGTTCTAAAAGAAGTGCCGAACTCGACAAACCGACGTTTGTGCCTATCTCTAAAATATTTTCCGCATTTATGCTTTTTGCAGTTTTTATTAAAAGTTCAAACGACTCGTCTCGCAAAATCGGGTTGCCGTCTTCTTTGGCTTTTTGCCTTTTTTCTTTTATTTGCTCGTTCATTTTACACTTCTAATATAACCGGCAATATCATCGGATTTTTCTTTGTCGCTTTGAATATATAATTCTTTACGCTACGACGAATTATTTGCGACAATTCCTCTTCCGTTGCCACCTTTTTTATATCTATTTGGCTTATTCCGTTTATTACGTTGGCTCTTGCCTCTTTTAACACCTTATCGCTTATAACGATGCCCTTACATACTATTTCTAGGCTAGCAAGTTCTCTCGTCATTTCGCCGATGCCTGCAACGACGACCATTATTCCGTCTTCCGAAAGATGTATTCTGTCTCTCAAAACGTAACTGTCTACGCCGTCTATCCCCACGCCGTCCACAAACTTACTGCCTGCAGGGAATTTTTCGGCAAGTTTCATCGTGTCTTTGGTGAGTTCCACCGTGTCGCCTATCTCGGCAATAATTGCTCTACCGTCTTTAAGCCCCACTTCCTCGGCAAGCCTTACGTGTTTTTTTAAGTGCCTATATTCGCCGTGAACGGGAATGAAAAATTTGGGTTTTACAAGCGAATGAAGTACTCTAAGTTCCCCCTTACAAGCATGTCCCGAAACGTGTATCGGCTCTAAACTTTCGTAAATGACTTCTGCGCCTTGCTTGTACAAGTTGTTTATGACGTTATAAATCATCTTTTCGTTGCCCGGAATTACCGACGCCGATATTACAACGGTGTCTTGCTCTCCTATAACGACTTTATTAAATTCGCCCGTCGCCATACGGGTGAGCGCACTCATGGGCTCGCCTTGAGTACCCGTGGACACGATTACCACTTCTTCTTTTTTCAAACTCTTTGTCTTTTCTATATCGACAATGAGTTTGTCGGGAACGTTTAATTCGCCTATCTTACTTGCCACTTCGGCAATGTTTATCATACTTCTTCCCGAAAAGGCAACCTTACGCTTAAACTTTACGGCTAAATCTAAAATCTGTTGAAGCCTATGCACGTTGGAAGCAAACGTCGCTATTATCAATCGTCTGTTTACGTTGTCGCTGAAAACGTGCTCTAACGTGTCTTTTACGACGGATTCGCTCATCGTCGTCCCTTCGATTTCTATATTCGTCGAGTCTGCCATAAGAAGCAACACGCCCTTTTTACCTATCTCGGCAACACGGGTTAAGTCCATCGTTTCGCCGTTGACGGGCGTATAATCGATTTTAAAGTCGCCAGAGTGGAAAACGACGCCGACGGGGGTGTTTATTATCAGCCCGACAGCCCCTGCTATCGAATGATTTACATTTAAAAATTCAATGGAAAAACAGCCCAGTTTTATTACGCTTTTCGGCTTTACGCAGTTTAAACTTACATTGTTTAAGTTGTGCTCTTTTAGTTTGTTTTCTATGAGCGTTAGCGTCAACTTAGTGCCGAATATAGGGGCGTTAATATCGCCTATCACGTACGGCAAACTGCCGATATGGTCTTCGTGCCCGTGCGTGATTACTATGCCACGAATTTTGTGTTTATTTTCTGCCAAATACGTTACGTCGGGTATAACGAGGTCTACCCCCGGCATATTGTCGGACGGGAAACTTACGCCTGCGTCGATTACGATAATATCTTTACCGTATTCTATCGCCGTCATATTTTTTCCTATCTCGCCGACGCCACCTAAAAACCTTATTTTAAGTGTGTTTTTATCCTGCTTTCTAGCCTTTTTTTCCACCTTTTCCGTCGCCTTTACGGGCGTGTTTTTCGGCGTGTTTTTTACTTCTTTTTGTGGCTTTTTAGATTTTGATTTTCTTTCGTTTACAACCTTATTTTCTTCTGCCACGATTGTTTGTTTTTTCTTCAAAGTCTCTCCTTACATTTTGCGAAAAATCAAAATATTTTCCTATTTTACTTTTTTTATTATCTTTATTGTACCACTTTTTTGCCTAAAAGTAAACAATTATGTTTACAACCTTTTTCATTTTCTTTTGCTTTTACGCCCCATTTTGCTTGAAAAAAAACTTTTATGAGAGTATAATGTTTTATATATTTGAAAATGTTACAATTTTCATCATTTTTTTGAAAAATAACTTTTTCTACATAAGGAGAATTTATATGAGAGTTTACAACTTTTCGGCAGGGCCCTCAATGCTTCCTGAATCTGTTTTACTCGAAGCCCAAAAAGAACTTTTGGACTTTAACGGAACGGGTATGTCCATCACGGAAATGAGCCACCGTACCAAAGCTTTTATGGCTGTTAACGACGAGGCTAACGCACTCCTTAGGGAACTTATGAATATCCCTGACGATTATGCGGTGCTTTTCGTTCAAGGCGGTGCTTCGCAACAATTTGCCGCTGTTCCGTTAAACCTTTTGCAAAAGGGCAAAGCCGATTATCTTATTACGGGTAACTTCGCTAACAAGGCCTACGAAGAAGGCTTAAAATACGGCGATATGAAGGCTGTTTGTAACACAAAAGAATCGGGCTATACCTATATCCCCGATATGAACGACCTCTCTTTTAGAGACGATATCGATTACGTTCACTTTACTTACAACAACACAATTTTCGGAACACGCTTTACCTCACTCCCGAAAACGGACGCAACTTTGGTTACCGACGTTAGTTCTTGTATTTTAAGCGAAGAAATCGACGTTTCTAAATTCGGGCTCCTTTACGCAGGCGCACAAAAGAACATCGCTCCCGCCGGCGTTACAATCGTTATCGTTAAAAAAGATTTGATTGGCAATGCTAATCCGTTATGCCCCACGATGCTTAACTACGCTATTCAGGCTAAAAACGACAGTCTTTACAACACTCCTCCTTGCTTTCCTATTTATATCTCTATGTTAGTGTTTAGATGGTTAAAAGCTATGGGCGGTGTCAAAGCAATACAAAAAATCAACGAAGAAAAGGCTAAGATGCTTTACGATTTTATCGACAATTCTTCTTTCTACAAAAACAAGGTTAACGTTAAAGACCGTTCTATGATGAACGTTCCGTTTATTACTCCTAACGAAGAATTAGACGCTAAATTCGTTGCAGAAGCAGGCAAAGTAGGTCTAGTTTCTCTTAAAGGACACAGACTTGCAGGCGGTATGAGGGCTTCTATTTACAACGCTATGCCCGTCGAAGGCGTTAAAGCACTTATCGACTTTATGAAAAAATTCGAAACGGAGAACAAATAATGAAAAATATTCTTTTACTTAATTCTATCAGCCCCGTCGTTAACGATATCTTCGGAGACGATTACGCACTATCGACGGAAGCATCTTCCCCGATTGGAATTATGCTTAGAAGTTTTAAGATGCACGATTATCAATTAGATAAAAACACCATTGCCATTGCAAGAGCAGGCGCAGGCACGAACAATATCCCCGTTGAAAAGTACGCTGAACAAGGCGTTGTCGTTTTCAACACTCCGGGGGCTAACGCTAACGCCGTTAAAGAACTCGTTCTATCTGCCGTTTTACTTGCTTCGAGAAACATTATCGAAGCAAACAAATGGGTTGATACCTTAAAAGGCAACGGCGAAGAAGTCGGAAAAATGGTTGAAAAAGGTAAATCTAACTTTGTCGGAAAGGAAATCCTCGGCAAAAAGTTAGGCGTTGTGGGACTTGGTGCTATCGGCGCACAAGTTGCTAACTCTGCAGTTACGCTGGGTATGGAAGTTTTCGGTTACGACCCGTTCCTCTCCGTCAATGCGGCGTTAAAACTTTCTAGGTCTGTTAACGTTGTTAAAACGCTTGACGAACTTTTTTCTACTTGCGATTACTTGACGATACATATCCCCTACATTCCTGCGCAAAACAAAGGCTTGTTTAATGCCGAAGCATTTGCTAAAATGAAGGACGGAGTTATTTTGATTAACTGTGCTCGTGGCGAAATCGTTGACAATAACGACGTGTTGCAAGCAATAAAATCGGGTAAAATCAAAAAGTACGTTTGCGATTTCCCCGCCGACGAACTAATCGGCGTTGAAAACGTTTTATGTATTCCTCACCTCGGCGCTTCTACGGGTGAAGCAGAAGACAACTGTGCCGTTATGGCTTCTCATCAACTTATCGATTATATCGAAAACGGCAACATTGTGAACAGCGTTAATTACCCCACTTGCTCTATGCCGAGAACGACGGACGTTAGACTTGTTATTTTGCACAAAAACATTGCTAACATCTTGGCGCAAATCACGACGGCTGTCGGCAAAGAAAACATAAACATCACGAATATGGCTAACCAATCGAGAGGCGAATTTGCCGTTACCATTTTGGACGTGGAAAAAGAAGTGTCGCAAGAATCTATCGAACACTTATCTGCAGTAGACGGAATTGTTAAAGTCAGAGTAGTTAAATAATTTAATAGATTTTTTCGGGCGTGGCTAATTGCCACGCCCTTTTCTTTTTTAATGCCTCATTTAAGTTAATACTCTTTTTTACCCGTCTTAAACAATAAATTATATTTACCTTTTTGTTATAAAATGCTTTTTTTGGGAAACACTTTTTAACGGAGGTATTTATTATGAATTTTAATCCTTTTAAGGAAAAACCGAAAAGTTTGGAAAGCACCCTTTTGAGCCTTTCTAAACTCAAAAAAAAGCCCTTCGACAAAGAGGGTTGTGCATACACGAGAGTTAGACAAATTTTAATGAACGGAACGGAATTCGAAGCCGTGTGGAGCAAACATAATTTTCACAGGCACTGCACCGACAACGAGGTAAGAAGACAGGTCGCTCTACTTAGGAGATGCGAACAACTTCAACAAAAATTGGTTGCAGGCTTAAAGCCCGTTAACGAAAGTATTTTGGTTTCTACCATAGGATACGAACAGTTAGCCGTGGACTTGACGGCCTTTTTGGCAAAAAGAACCAAAAATCCTCAATTTAAAGACGCTCTCGATTTTGCCCTACTTGAAGATTTCGACCACCTTTACAGATACGCAAACTTAATGGAAAACGACACGCACGAGCACGCCGAAAAATACGTGGGAAGTTACACTGAAATTATGCCCGCCAGACCCACCGTGGCACATCACCGTCACCCATACGATTCGGTAAACTTTCCTTTGCCGAAAGAGGCAAGTCTACTTGACAAGTTGGACGCTATGATAATTACGGCCGCAGAGCAACAAACGATGAATTATTATATGAACGTTGCGTCCTTTTACAAAAATACTGCCGGCAAAAATTTGTATACGGAAATAGGAATGATTGAAGAACAGCACGTTACCGAATACGGAAGTTTTTTGGACGCCACCCTCTCTCCGTTCGTCGATTTAATTATGCACGAATACGCCGAAGCATATTTATATTACTCTATGAGTTTATGCGAAACGGATAAAAACGTTAAGTCTGTTTACGAAAACTTAATGGAACAAGAAATTGCGCATTTACACTTTGCTAAAAAAATGCTGGAAAAACACGAAAAAATCTCTTACGAAGATATATTCGGCGACGGCGCTTTCCCGGAGCCTGTTAAACTACACGAAAATATTGAGTACGTTAGAAATATAATCAAAAGCACTGTCGACAACACAAAGTTGAAAGAGGGATATTGCCTCGTTAAAAACTTGCCCGACGACGCCGACTTTTTTAAATATCAAGACAAGGTCGTTAAAGACACAAAAAAGGCGAGCAGTCATTTAGTTATTAAAAACTTGATTGACAAAAAGGGAGAAGATTATCGCTTTCAAAAAAGAGAGCACCCGTTAAAAGAACTTAAAGACAGAACGGTTGACAACGTAACGCTAGCCAGAACAAAATAAAAAGTGCTCCGAATTTCGGAGCACTTTAATTTTGCTTTTTACTAAAATTGTTGCACGGCGTTATTTTTGTACGTCGTAAACTTTATACTATAACCGTTTGTTTCTTGGCTTTCTCCCTCGTACACCATTTCCCAGTTGGGAAGTTTGTCGAGATTTTCGTAAAAGACTTCGGCTTCGCCGTCTGCATCTACTTTCGTTACGTACACTTCCGTACAGTACGGGAGCATTGTTTTATAAAACATTGCTCCACCTATAACAAACACGTCGTCTTGAGGATATTTTTTTAATTGCTCTTTTAATTCTTCCATGCTGTCCACGATAATGCAATCGTCCCTTTTTTCTCCACCCGGGAACAAAACTATATTGGTTCTGTTTTTTAAAGGGTTTCCGTTAGGAAAAGATTTAAGGGTGTTACTGCCCATTATAACGACTTTGTTAAGCGTCGTGCTTCTGAAAAATTTCATATCCAACGGAAGTTCGAAAAGTAATCCGTTCTTTTTTCCTATACCCCAGTTTTTGTCAACTGCGACTATTGCTTTCATTATATTGCCACCTCGATTTTATCTTCTAATTTCGTGTACTCGTATCCTTCCAACCTAAAATCGTCTACCGTGAATTTATAAAAATCGGTAACCTCTTTGTTTATAACGAATTTCGGTGCGGGATATTTGGGATTGTTAAGTATCTTTTTTACAATGGGTACGTGCCTGTCGTAAAGGTGCGCATCGGCGATAACGTGGACGAGTTCGCCCACCTCTAAACCCGAAACTTGTGCAAGCATATGCATTAAAACGGCGTATTGCGTTACATTCCAGTTGTTTGCAGTAAGCACGTCGTTACTCCTTTGATTAAGTATTCCGTTTAACTTGCCGTCCACCACGTTAAAGGTCATCGAATATGCGCAAGGGTAAAGATTCATTTCATGAAGGTCTTGAAAAGTGTATATATTGGTCATTATACGCCTGCTGTACGGGTTGTGCTTTAAGTCGTACAACACTCTGTCAACTTGGTCGAACTCGCCCTCTTTGTATTTGTGCTTTACGCCGAGCTGATAACCGTACGCTTTGCCTATCGAACCGTTTTCGTCTGCCCAACTATCCCATATGTGACTGTTTAAGTCTTTTACGTTGTTAGACTTTTTTTGCCATATCCACAGTATCTCGTCGACGGCAGATTTAAACGCCGTTCTCCTAAGCGTCAATATGGGGAATTCCTTTTGCAAATCGTACCTGTTGACGATGCAAAACTTTTTTATCGTGTGAGCAGGCGTTCCGTCTTCCCAGTGAGGACGAACGGGCAAATCTTTATCGGAAAATCCGTTTTCGATAATATCCGTACAATTTTTTATAAAAATTTCATCTGCATAACTCATATATTTTTCCTTTGCGTTAAAAGTTAAAACGCATCTTTTTTTATTTTTTTCCAGCGATTTTTGATAAATGCAAGTTGCCATCTCTCCGGCGTTATTTTCATCACGAAGTACAAAAATTTATTGAAAAAACCGGGGATATATTTTCGTTTGTTTTTATCTAACGCCTTTAACGATTTTCTCGCTAAATCGTTTGGCTGTGTTACAGAAAGTTTGCCCCACAGACCTTGCCCTTCTATATCCTTTATTATATCTTCCCTCGTGGGAACTCCACCCGGCAAAACGCAAGTTACCTTTACGCCTTTTTCTTTTAATTCGTAATGAAGCGACGTGAAAAAACTTGTTAAAGACGCCTTCGTTGCGCTATACAACGCAAAATACGGCATCGGCGTAACGCCCGACATAGAACTTATCGTTAATATTTCTAAATGCTCCGTTCGTCTTTTTAACAACTCGTACGTGTTTGCTATCGTACTTTCGGTGTTGACACGAATTTGAAAAAGCACCTTTTCTAACGTGTACTCCGAAAAGCCCATTTGAGTGTCTACTCCGGCAACGTTAATTACCCTGTCGAAAACAATGCCTTTTTCGTCGACGTACTCGAACATTTTTTTTCGTTCTTCTTGATTCGTCAAGTCGCACGGAAAAAATTCTATCTTAAAATCGCCGTCTGTTTCTTGCAATTCCGATTTTAATTTTTGTAGCTTTTCCTCGCTTCTGCCCGTCAAAAATAAGTCGTACTTTTTTGACGCACACTCTTTTGCAAAGGCCTTACCTATGCCACCCGTTGCGCCACTTATAAACGTGTATGCCATTATTTTGTTACCATTACTTTACTGGTTACGCCTTTTATCATTCCGAGTTTACCCGACAAGCCGTTTATTTTTTCCATTGGCGCATCCACGACGAGCGTGATTACGCTAACTCCCCTATCTCTATACGGGAGCCCCATTCTGCCTGCAACGTATTCTCTATATTCGTGCAATAATAGGTTTACCTTTTCAACGGCTTCCGAATCGGAAATCATAATTGCGACGACGGATAATTTGTTTTCCATTTTTCACCTTTATTCTTTCTTTTTATTGTAACACAAATATATTCTTTTAGCAATAAAATTGCGATTTTTTAACGGCAACTTTTAATTTCTCTATCGACTTTGTTTCTATCCTCGATATGTATGAGCGTGATATTTTCAAAAACTTTGCGACCTCTCTCTGCGTATATGCTTTTGCGCCCTTTAATCCGAACCTTAACACTATCACGGCATACTCTCTTTCCGTTAAATTTTCTTTTAAAAATTTTAACAGTTTTTGCCTTTCGATATCTTTATGAACACGCTCGAAAACGCCGTCGTTTTCGTCTGTTAAAAGGTCTATCAAGGTGAGTTCGTTTCCGTCTTTATCGTGCCCTATCGCCTCCGACAGAGACACTTCCGCCTTTCTTTTTTTGTTTGTACGAAGCAACATCAATATTTCGTTTTCTATGCACCTAGCCGTATATGTTGCAAGGCTTGTGCCCTTTTCTTCTCTATACGACGATATTGCCTTTATTAAACCGATACTGCCAACAGAGATTAAATCGTCTTGTTCGCCTGCTCCCGAATATTTTTTTACCATGTGTGCGACAAGCCTCATATTGTGCGTTATGAGTTTGTCTTTTGCCTCTTTATCGCCCTCTCTTACCCTTTTTAACAATTCGGCCTCTTCCTCTTTTTTTAATGGTTTAGGAAAAGAACTGCCCGATATTATGCTCCCGGCGAAAAAAGTTATTTTACCTAGTAAAAAATTTAGCCATTCTATAATCATATTTACCCCTCCGAAGATTACTACTTTTATCGTATGACGAAAAATTTTAATATATAAGCAAAAACTTGTACCTTTTGTGTCAGACGGCGTTCGTTTTTTAACTTTTTTTTGATACAATATTTTTGGCGTTTGGAAAAATTATTTTAAAGGAGGTAAGTATTATAAGATATTCGTGTTGCGCTTTTAACAGCGAGTACTTTTTAAGGCTGACAAAAGCCATTCTTGAAAGCCAAAAATAGTTGCCGCCTTAAAGGACGGTGAATTATGAATTTTTTTAATTTTTTAACTACTAATTTTAGCCTTGACACTATTGTCGTTTCTATGGTGATAAGCGTGATAACTATTTTAATCGAACTTATTTTTAAGGATAAAATACCCACGCTTGTAAAAACTATTGCTCCGTTTATTTTTGGCGCAATTTTTTATTGCGTTTACAAATTGGTAACTCACGATAAACTCGAGCCGACTTCGATTATATCTTCGGGTGTCACGGCGGGAAGTTTGTCGCTTACGATTAAGGCGTTTGTTTCCTCGTTAAAAAACAAATCGGGCTATAACGACCTTTTGTATCTTACCGTTAAAGAAATTCTTAACGATTATTACAGCGAAGAAAAATTGGAAAAGATAACGAATATTTTGAGCGATTATCTTAAAAATTTTAAGAGTATAAATGCAGAGTCTCTTTTCGAGGGGCTTATGCTGAAACTAAAAGAGTTTGACGACGAGATAAACGATTTTTATGCGACGACGATTTGCATATCTATCGAAAAGGCTTTCAATTCACTTTCAATTTAATTGTCAAAGGGCGTTTGCAAACAAAATGCAGGCGCCTTTTTACATATTTTTATTCTTTTCCCCGCATAATACTTTTATGAAACTTTGCAGAAACCTTAACGCCAACTTAAAAAATATAAAAAAGACGCTGTTATCAGACGACATTGAATTTTTAAATGTTAAAATTTGCCATAAGTCTGCCTGCCTTATCTTTATCAAAGACATCGCCGACAAACTTGCAATCGGCGAATTGATTTTAAAACCGATAAGCACTATTTCCGAATTGCCAAAAGAGGAAGATTTTTTAAATTGTTTTTTTGCACCCGAAAAATCTATCCTAAAAAGCGACGAAGATATTTTTAAGGAACTCGTTAAGGGCAGTTCAATTTTGATTGTGGACGGCTACAAAACGGCATTCTCCTTTTGCTTAAAGCAAATGGAAAAGCGTGCCATCACAGAGCCTCCTACCTCCACCGTTATAAAGGGACCGAGAGAAGGTTTTGTGGAAAGTTTACCCGTTAACATAAGCCTTATGCGAAGGCGCATTATCAGTGAAAATTTGATTTTTGAACATATGGTGATTGGCAAGTATTCTAACACTAGCGTTGCGATATGTTACGTAAAAGGCGTTGCCGACGATAATCTCGTTAAGCAATTAAAGAAAAATCTTAAAAGCATAAGCATCGACGCCATTTTGGATTCTTCTTATATCGCTAAGTTTTTGGGACACCACCATTTATCTGTTTTTAGGCAGGTGGGTAACACAGAAAAACCTGATATTTTGACGGCTAAAATTATGGAAGGCAGAGTTGCCGTTTTCGTTGACGGTTCTCCCATCGTTTTAACGGTGCCATACCTTATCGTAGAAGATTTTCAAAGCCCGTCCGACTACTACAATTCGCCTTACACGGCTACCGTTTCGAGAATTTTAAGAATGTTTTCGGTACTGCTTTCAATACTTTTGCCTGCCTTTTTCGTCAGTGCCGAACTTTTTCATTTGCAACTTATTCCGTTGAGTTTTTTGCTTACCATTATAAACAGCATTAAGGGAATACCGTTAAGCCCCAGTTACGAAATGTTTTTTACCATACTCATTTTTGAAATTCTTAACGAGGCAAGTATTCGTATGCCGAAATACGTCGGAATGGTCGTTTCCATTGTCGGTGGTTTGGTGCTTGGCGAAACGGCTGTTAACGCAGGCGTTATCAGTGCGCCGACGCTTATGATTATCGCTCTGTCGGGAATTTGCCTTTACACCGTGCCTGAACTTGAAAAAAACTTTTCTATCATAAGGCTTTTGTTTTTAATCGTCGGAGGAACCTGCGGGGCGTACGGCATTTTGTTGTGCCTTGCCTTTTTGCTGGTTTACCTCGTTTCTTTCGAAAACTTCGGGGCACCGCTTCTTGCACCGTTTGCACCACTCGTAACGCCCGACTTAAAGGACAGTTTCGTTAAAGGCTTTATGGTGGAAAACGGGTCTAGACCGTTATCGCTTCACAACAAAAACATTAAAAGATTAAAGGTGAAAAATGACTAAAACTTACGCTCTGAAATTAAGACAAATTTGCTTTTTAATGATTGCACTTTTTCCCATTACCAAAATTTTGCTTTTGCCTGCGCTTTACGCCGGAATCGCAAACGAGGATATGTGGATTTCGACGCTGATAAACGTTTTGCTAGATTTCGTTTGCCTTTTGTTTTTGATTTTCGCATGCAAAAAAACGGACAAAACTTTTTTCGAACTCACTGAACATTACTTTAAAGGCGGGGCAAAAATCATTTACGCACTTTACTTTTTTACACTTGTCATAAAGGCGATAATCCCCATTATTCAGCAAAAAATGTACGTTGACATAACACTTTACGAGGTCTTTCCGAATTATTTGATGTTTTTGCCTTTTTTTGTTTTTTCCACCTACTTTTGCGCTAAAAATCTTACGGCGTTCGGGAGAATTGCAGATATCGTTTGGGCGTTTACCCTTTTCGGTTTTATATTTATTTTCGCTTTAAGCATTACCAACTGCGACTTTTCTTCTCTTTTGCCGATGGGTGCAAACGGAATAAACAAAATTTGCAACGCAACGAAAACGGGCTTTTCTTTTTTCGGGGACAGTGTTTATTTGCTTTTTTTAATGGGACAATTTAAGTTTGAAAAAAAGGGAACGCTAAAACTTATACTTTGTTTTTTGGCAAGTGGACTTATAATACTTTTATTCTTTGTAATTTTTTACACCACCTTTACCGACATTGCGTTTAGGCAAATTTTTTCTTTGACGGATATTTCGAGGTACGCAACAGTTATCAATAATATCGCAAGGTTCGATTACGTGGCAATTTTTACGCTACTTTTTTCGGGAATATTTTCTCTACTTTTGCCACTCTTTTTCGCAGTGATTTTGCTTACGAAAATTTTTAATTTCAAAAGTAAACTACTGCCTAGCATAATCGTTAACGGCTTGATTTTTTTGGGCATTTTAATTTTTAACAAGTTTTACTCGTCGATAGAAAATTGTATCACCTCTTATCTTGGCGTTTTTACCTTTTTTATGACTAACGTTTTGCCGATAATTTTTTCGTGTCTAGTTTTTAAGGAGAAAAAATATGAACTTATTAAAAACTAAAATTATTCTGTTTGTGATTTTTTTGTTATCCATTATGTTTTTCTCTAACGACTTCGGGCTAATCGACATTGAAAAAACGGCAATAGTTACCGCCATCGCAATCGACTACAACGAAGAAGAAAACGCAAAAGAAAAATATCTTATAACGGCGCAAATCGCCGTGCCGGAAGTTTCTAACACGACGGCTGAAAATCCGAAAGCCATTATCGAAGGCAAGGGAAACACCATTGCAGAAGCAATAAATTCTATCGGCAACATTTCGGGGTGGTATCCGAAACTTGCCTTTTGCAATCTTATTATTTGTGGCAATAAAACGGCTGACGAAAATTTGCTTAAAGAGATTGATTATTTTGCCAGAACACTTAACGTGCAAGATTCGGCAACGGTGATTTTGGCTGAAAAGACTGCGTCCGAATTACTGCAAACGGCTTCTCCTTTCGACAACATTTCTTCCTTTGCACTGCAAAAAATATTGTTAAAAGACCCCGGATTTGACAACGACGTTGCCGTTATGGATATAAGAAATTTCGTTAAAGGGTGTTTTTCCAAAAGTAAGAGTACCTATATGCCGTTGGTTAAAATCATCGAACAAAAAACGCTAAAAAATTCGGGCAACAATTCTGACGAAAATCAAAGTAACGGTCAAGGCGAAGACGAGGCTTTGGGCGAAAATTCTTCAAGCGAGCAAACAAGTAGCAGTGGCAACGAAAACAAGGGCGACGTTTTGTTCGACGCAACGACGACGGCATTATTTAAAGACGGAAAACTTGTTTACACACTTGATAAAGACTTGACGACAACCTTTAATTTGCTTATGAAAAACACCACTTCGACAACGCTTCCCGTAACGATTATCGAGGGCGATAAAAAACAAAACTATTTACTTTCCTTTTTGGAGGTTAAGCCTAACGTAAAACTTACGGCAAGCGAAGTCGATTTGACGCTGAAAGTCGACCTTAACATTTACGCAAAAATAATCGATAGCGACGTTACCCATTCCGACGCAACTTACACGAAAAACGTACCTATCCCATCGTCCATTATCAAAAAAACGGAAAATATGCTTTCGGAAAGAATACAAAATCTAGTGGGTGCGTTAAAGACAAGCAAATGCGACTTTTTTAACGTTTACGAAAAACTTTACAGATTTAATTACAAGCACTTTTTTAGGTACAAAGACAATTATTTTGAAAAGTTAAAATTGGAAACTTCCGTTTGCGTTACGGGACAAAAATAAAGGCGAGAAAATTTTCCCGCCTTTATTTGCCAAAAAAAATATACTAATATTTAATTTTAAAATATTCTAACCACGCCTTATATTTATCTTGACAAGATAAACAAGTATCTATAAGATACCCCCTTTCGTTTTTCCATTCTCTAATTCCACGATAGTAAAATAACTTATGCTCTTCGTCAATTATAAACGGCACGATATTATTTGCTAAACACTCTTTAAACATAATTAGCCTGCCGACACGCCCGTTTCCGTCTTGAAAAGGGTGAATACTTTCAAAATCTTTATGAAATTCTAAAATATTTTCGAAAGTTTTATTTTCTATTGCATTATATTTAGACAAAAGTTTTTTCATTTCTTTTTTGACGTTTTCGGGTTGACAAGTTTCTTCTCCACCGACTTCGTTCGGAAGCCCCTTGTAACTTCCAACGTTAAACAAATCTTTTCGGCTGTCGCTAGTTCCGTTTTTAAGAATAAAGTGAAGTTCTTTAATCATAGATTCGGAAAGTTGTTTCATTGCATTATCAATTATATAATCGACACATTTGAAATGATTTGCAGTTTCAACGACGTCGTCGACGTTAATTATTCCTTTTTCCACACCTATCGTGTTAGTCTCAAAAATAAATCTCGTTTGTTCGTGAGTTAACGTGCTACCCTCGATATGATTAGAGTTGTAAGTAAGTTCAATTTGAGTTTTGTGATATATTCCGCCTTTCAGTTTCATATCCTTTTGTTCTTTTAAGATATTTAACAACTCGTTATTGCTAAACTGTTTTTTACTCTCTTTTTCAGGCTTAATTGCATCTTCGGGAATATTCCAAGTTTTGCCGGTTAAAAAGGCACCGGGAATTTTACCTTGAGCACAATAATTTCTAACCATTCTATCAGAGATATTCCATTTTTTTGAAATTTCAGCAACCGATACAAAATTCATTCATTAAACCTCTGCATTGTTTTTCTTATATAATTATATTCCGTTATCGGAAATTTGTCAATAAAAATTGTCATATAAATTTCCGATAACGGAAATTTGATAATAAAAATAACAATGTAAATTTCCGATAACGGAAATTTTTTTAATAATAAAACACTCTATCAAAATTCGATAAAGTGTTTTTACTTTTTTATTTATAAAAAACGCTAACGCATACCTTTTTTAACCGTTTAATCGGCGACGTAATCGCCGTCTTTTACAGTGTTTGAAGCGTTAAAAAACTCCTCCTCCAAATCAAAATTTTCTGCGTTTTCGTAAGCAGAAAGTTTGCTTATGCTAACCTCGTACGCCGTTAAAATTTTAACGTCTTCGTCGCTTACACGCTTTTGATATTCTCTGCTTTGAATTCTGCCTGCAATGGCAATCTTTTCGCCGACGGCAAGATTTTTGGCAAAGCGTGCGTTTCTTCCCCACGCTATGCACGGAATATAATCCGACTTATTGTAAGACCTGTTGACGGCAATCAAAACGTCGGCAATTTCTCTGTTAAAAGGCGTCGTTCGATAGACGGGAGGTTTACAAATGTATCCCGACAAAACGATGCTGTTGGGGTTTTTTACAGTGGCATAATCGAACAACTCTCTCACGAATACGGTGAGCATAAGTTTGCTTTTGCCGTTTACCAGTTTGTTGTAACTTCTAAATTGCCCCATCGCATTTATCGTAACGCCGACTTTTAAGTCCTTGTCGGCAATAAGCCGTTCGGATATGGTTACGGGAAGAATATCGCCTTGCCCTGACAAACGCTTTACCAAAACGTTCATTTCGTAAAAGCCCTCTCCGTACACTTCGTGAGAAAACTCTGCTTCGGTGATAATTTCGCCACTGATAAATACCTTGTTGTTTTCTTGATTATTGTTCATAACTTTTCCTCCGCTTGAACTTCATATAGTTTTTATTTGAGCGCCGTCTGCTCCCATACGAAAATTATCTTTATAGATAAGGTCGTACACGGAACAAAAAGCATATCCCTTTTCTTTTAAGTTTTTTATAACGTTTTTAAGCGCCTTGCTGGTGTTTAAGCCTTGATTGTGAAAAAGAATTATAGAGCCGTTTTTTGCTTTCGACACCACTCGCCCCTCAATTTCGGTGGCAGACAAGTTTTTCCAATCTAAACTGTCTACGTCCCACTGTATTGTAAAAAGATTTAAACTCGTTGCAGTGTCTATGAGCGTATCGTTATAATCGCCGTAAGGAGGCCGAAAACATTTGACGGTGCCATTCGTTATTTTTTGAATACTTTCGACGCTGTTTTGCAATTCTTTTTTTTGGTCTGACGCACTTAATTTACTCATGTACGGGTGCGTTGACGAATGTGTACCTATCTCGTGCCCCGCTTCGTATATCTTTTTTACGTACTCGGGATACTTTTCCACCCAAAATTTAACCATAAAGAAGGTAACGGTAACGTCTTCTTCTTTCAAAACGGAAAGAAGTGCGTCCGTGTAATCGACACCCCAAGCGCAATCGAAGGTTAAAGCCAACTTTTTTTCTTCCGTTTTGACGTAATAGACTGGAAGTTTACGACTGCTGTTGCCGTAAAAAACGATGGCACCCGACGTAAAGGTCAAAACTAAACAACAGGCAATTATGACGGTGATAAAAAGCGCCGTTTTTTTAATTAAAGATATTTTTATGCAAGCGATTTTCATTATATAAAAAAACTTTCCCCTTTTTTTACCCTTTTTTAAGGAATTAAAACACATTTTGTCGAAAAGGGTTTTTCTTTTTTTTGGTTATATAACAATAATATTTAAGGAAAATTGAATTTATGAAAAAAATTTGAAAATCTTAATAAATAATTTTTAAATGTTTTTAAAAAGAAAAAGCAAAAAAGAAAAAGAAAAAAGCGAGAAAAATTTTTCTCGCTTTTTAATCGTTTAATCGTTGTTTTGCTTTATTGCTCTTTTTTCTTGAGTTTTAAGATGACCAAGCCTGCAACTGCAAACGCTAACGTTGCAATGGCAATGTATTCGCCACCGTTGATGGTGTTTAAGCACGCATAACCGTTTTCGTTATAAGTCGTCTCATAAGCATCTTTTTCAAACTCAACTTCGAAGTTCATATTGCCCGTCAATTGTTCACTATAAGTAAACTTCTTGTCGTCCTTAACTTTTAAGTTTGTTGAATTAAGTGTTATCGATTTAATTTTGTAACCCTCTTTTGCTTTGATTATTACATTAAAATCTTTGCCTTCTTCAAACGTGCCGACACCAGATACCGTACCCATCGTTTTATCGAAAGATACGCTAACGTTGTATTTTTTAGTTACGGTAGGCGTTTCGTCTTCGCCAGAACTTTGGTCTTTAACATAATCAACGGTAAAAGTCTTTGCCCCGTCTACTTCAATGTTTACCGTCATATTGCTCGGGTCGTTAGCAGAGTAATAAGCATTGCCCCAATTTACGCCCTCAACTTTGTAACCGCTTTTCGGAACAACGGTGATTTGTAAAACGGTGCCCATTGCGTATTCGCCACTGGAAATGCCCGTAACGGTACCCTTGCTGTTATCGTTTGTAACGATTACGCTGTACTTAACTTGTTCGTAAGTAACTTCTAAAGTGGAAGCCTTGTCAACCGTTTGCGTAAAGGAGAAGCCAGCCTCGTTAAAGTTACTCGTAACGCTTGTGCCGTTCCATTTTACGGATACAACTTTGTAACCCGTTTTTGGAGCAACTTTAATCGTAAGCGATTGTCCCATTTTGTATTCAGTACCGTTGGTTACGCCGGTAACCGTACCTTTATTATTATCGTTAGTAACGGTTACTGCATATTTAATCTCATTGTAGGTAACAATCAATTCGTTTGACTCGCTTATTTTTTTGGTAAACGAAAAGCCTGCTTTATTGAAACCGGTTATATCGTTTCCGTTCCATTTTGCCGTTACGATTTCATAGCCGGACTTCGGAGTGATTGTAACGCTTACGCTAACATCGTACTCTTTGCTTTCTCCGTTGGTTATGCCGGATACGGTACCCTTATCAGTATCGTTTGTAACGGTTACTTTGTAAGTTGCCTTTTTGAAGGTAACGGAAAGCGTTGT